>NZ_BAABJG010000007.1:0-28627 GCF_039543185.1 Paenibacillus vulneris
ACCGCCGTATGCGGACCCGCATGTACGGTGGTGTGAGAGGTCGAGGGCTAGGCGCCCTCACCTACTCGATTTACATTTTCTATTTCTAGGCTTCTCCAAAGCTTGTTGAAAGCATGGAGAAGATGGGGTACTCTAACAAAAGAGACAGCAGCCAATTGGTACCTAGGAGTGAATGACATTGAAGGAAAATGTGTTGCGTATTCAACGCTTGCAGGAGCGTTTGCGTCAGAGCCGGATGGACGGCTGCATGATTACTCAAAATGTGGACTTATATTATTTTACAGGCTCTATGCAGACCGGCTATTTGTTTGTCCCGTGTGACGGAGAGGCTATTTTTTTCGTGCGCCGCAGTGTCGTAAGGGCACAGGAGGAATCGGCGATAACGGTAGAGGCGCTGGGCTCATTTCGCAGCTTTGGGAAGCGGCTTGCCGAAGTGTTCAGCCCTTTGTTTCAGCAGGCCGCAGGCTCCCGCAGGCTGAAGCTTGCGGCGGAATTTGACGTGCTGCCGGTGCAGCAGCTGATGAGGCTGCAAAATGTGCTGCCCGATGTCGAATGGGTGGACGGTTCGACAATCGTCCGTGAGCTGCGGATGATCAAGTCCGCTTCAGAGATAGCCTGTATAAAGGAAGCGGCGCGTGTCATCGATCTTGCCTTCGAGCATTCTCTGGGCATCCTTAAGCCAGGGATGACGGAGCTGGAGCTAATGGCCGGTATCGAACAGTTTATTCGCCTTCAAGGCCATATAGGGGTCATGAGGATGCGGGGGTATAACCAGGAGGTCATTACAGGGATGGTTGGGGCCGGAGATGCCGCCGCTACTCCGAGCTATTTTGACGGTCCGGCAGGGGGAAGGGGCTTGAGCGCCGCGGTTCCGCAAAGCGTCAGCCGCCGGCCGATTCAAGCCAACGAGCCGATTTTGCTGGATGTCGGCTGCTGCATCGACGGGTATGTGATCGATCAGACGCGGACTGTAGTGATAGGCGATTTGCCGGAGGACCTCATCCAGGCGTATGATACGTCGGAGCAAATCCTCCGCAGCGTCGAAGAGATGCTGAGGCCGGGGACGGTATGCGAGCGGCTGTATATGCATTCGCTGCTTATGGCGCATGATGCGGGCCTAAGCGGTCACTATATGGGCTTTGGCGACGATCAGGTCAAGTTTCTTGGTCATGGGATCGGCCTCGAAATCGATGAGCTTCCCGTACTGGCCAAAGGCTTCAGCTATCCGCTCCAGCAAGGAATGGTCATAGCGATAGAGCCGAAATTTACATTCCCGCAGCGCGGGGTTGTCGGTATTGAGAACAGCTATGCGATTACCGATGCCGGATTTGAGAAGCTGACCGTTACCCGGGAAGGCCTGATCCGGATATAGCCCGCCCTTTAATAAGTCAACAGCCGGAAAGGCAGCGAATTCACTGTCTAACCGGCTGTTTTTTCATTGAACCGCTGTGTTTTCCCAAGTAATCGAAAGGGAGCTTATTGGTTTTTGTTTCAAGTATTCGTTCGAAAAAATCTTACGGCTGTACCCGTTCGATCACTTTGTCGATCAGCCCGTATTCCTTGGCCTCAACAGCGCTCATAAAATAATCTCTGTCTGAATCCTTCTCCACTTTTTCAAAGGGCTGTCCGGAGGTTTCAGAGATAATTTTGTAGAGCGTATTCCGCGTCTTCATAATATTCGCCGCACGGATTTGGATATCGGACGCTTGCCCTTGGGTACCGCCCCAAGGCTGATGGATCATTATCTCCGAATTCGGAAGCGCGAACCGTTTGCCCTTTGCTCCCCCTGTCAGCAGAACCGCTCCCATCGAAGCGGCGAATCCGACGCAGATCGTCGATACATCCGGCTGAATAAACTGCATGGTATCGTAGATGGCAAGCCCGGCAGTGGTCGAACCGCCCGGAGAATTGATATACAGATGGATATCTTTCTCGGGATCCGCTGCTGCCAGAAAGAGCAGCTGCGCAATAATGCTGTTCGCTACCTGATCGTTGACCTCGGAGCCAAGAAACACGATGCGATCCTTCAATAACCGGGAATAAATGTCGTATGACCGTTCACCGCGGCCCTCTTGCTCAATAACCATAGGAATATAGCTCATGCTCCTACCTCCATTTCATTGTCGAACCTGCCGGTTCCATGTATTAAGCGGCCTTGCATTGAATATCCGTTTGTCTCGACATGTAGCTTCGTTTGCCGCCGAATCCGGAAGATACCATGATGAGCTTGACTGGCGGTGTTTGGTCTTCCGTATTCAGCTGCCATTCCTGAACCAGAGCCTCTTCAGAAATAACCTGGCTTTGGCCTGACCTGTATTGCTCCAAATCCACAACCTTAGTGAGGGGCTCTGAAGATACCTTTTCTCCCAAATCGGCATTTTTTCTGATAACAAGCAAAGGGGCAGACGGTTTTACAGTCTCCGATGTTCCGGCAGCATTTACGTGCTCCTTTGCTTCACTTTCATGAATCGTATTCTCACTCATTTGGATGGCTCTCCTTCCGCAGCCTTCGGATAGACAGACAAAATCACCTTATAGAGGGGTGAATTTTGACCGTTATCGGCGGCTTTTGCATATTTTCCAACCAGCTGCTTTACCATATCCACGTAATCGGCAATAAAAGCTTCCCGGTCTTCGCCGTCGAGCAGAGGGACATCCATCTGCAGAGTAGCGCTTGGAATTTCGGTGCCTTTCTCCGAATGCTCCATGAGATAGACCGCGTCCTTCTTCATTTGCTCTGCGGTTGTGATGAGCTGGGCCAATGACCCGTGCTCCTTCAGCCGCTCGATCGTCTCCTCGGACAAGCTCAATGATTCGGCCAAAACGAAAGTTTTGGCGATGGACTGATACAGCACCTCAACAAGATTGCGAACCTGCCTCGTACCGACTCTGCGAATTAAACCGGTTTTCTCCAGCGCCTTCAAATGATAGTTCATCCGTTGAGGCGGCTCGTTGATCATTCTCGCCAGCTCGGCAGCCGAAGCAGGCTCTATGAGCCGTGAAACGATGTCCGCACGGAGCGGATTCAGCAGGGCCATCGCTTGATCCGGCGACTGGATGAGACAGCTTTCCATAATATCCTGCTGCTGCAAACCTAACCAACCTCCATACAGTATTATACTTACGTAAAAATATTTTATTACGTTGCTTTGTTTTTGTCAAAGGGCTGATGACTCTGCACACACATTATTTTTTGAGCGAGAAGAGTTTAGGGGGAACAAAGCAGGGGTAGGATGAAGTAGTTGCTTCCGATTTTTGGTTTATCAGGACTTTTCTACTTTAAACATGGCTAGGTGATGGGATCATGGTGGCTGCCTTATATCTTCAGATTTTCTTAAGAAATATCTCCATTGGTTCCTTAGATTTATCCGTTAATATAAAAACTGCATGAGCGAGTCAGTAACTGAAAAAATAAGGGAAATGAAGGAGAAGCGGAAGCAGCGATTTCGCGCCCTTTAATTTTCCTCCGGCTTTTGTTTATACATGCAGATAAAGGAGGGGCTTTAAGTGAATTATGACACGCTGATTCATTGGATTGCACAGTTCGGTTATGCTGCTTTATTCTTTGCGTTATGGCTCGGAATTGTCGGGATGCCAATACCGGATGAGGTTGTGGTTATGACCGGAGGAGCTATCGGCAAAGCGGGTGTACTCCATTCGACCCCGGCATTTATTGTCACTTATTTAGGAGTTATTTCCGGGTTATCCCTTGGTTATATTCTTGGCAGATTTTTTGGTTCGAGGGTACTGGATAAGCTTCGGCGTAAAAAAAATATGGAGAAGCACATCCAAATGTCAGAACGACTGATAAACAAATATGGCAATTTTGCCTTGAGCTTCAGCTACTTTATTCCGGTGGTCAGGCATATTGTTCCCTACTTAGTCGGCATTAATAAAATGTCCTTTCGCCGTTATATCCTTTATTCTTATACAGCGGGTCTTGTTTGGACGGCTGTCTTTTTTGTAATCGGCCAATTTGCAGGCAGCCATGTAGAGACAATGGGGACCATGCTTTATCACTACGGTTTATACGCCGGCCTTGCCTTGCTTGTAGGGATCTTCATTTTCTTGATTCTAAAAAGCCGGAAAAGGAGCAAAGCCTAATGGTTACAGTGCTTGTCGTCGATGATGATTCGGAAATTCGGGATGTCATTCATGTATATTTGCGGAATGAAGGATACCATGTTATAGAAGCCGCTAATGGCCTGGAAGCCTTAGAACTATTAAAGTCAAACCCTGTTCACCTGATTATATTAGATGTGATGATGCCCCGAATGGATGGCATAAAAACTTGCCTGAAAATCCGGGAAACCTCCATGCTTCCTATTATCATGCTCTCGGCCAAGGAAGAGGACATTGATAAAATTACAGGCCTCACCATAGGTGCCGACGATTATGGCCAAACCGTTCAATCCGTTGGAATTACTGGCCCGGGTCAAAGCTCAGTTAAGGCGGCAAACGCTCATGGAGAAAGAACCGGATGCTTTCCTAATCCATATTCAGGATCTGATTATAGATAAGGCCAAGCATTCCGTAACTATGAAAGGAAAAGAGATTTCGCTGACGCCGCTAGAGTTCTCCATATTAGAGCTGCTTGCAAGTCACCCCGGTCAAGTATTTAGCGCGGATACAATTTATGAAAGCGTGTGGAAGGAACCGACCGGATACTCAGATAATACGGTGATGGTCCACATTAGGAATTTACGTGAGAAAATAGAGGATGTCCCAAGAGAGCCGCGCTATATTAAAACTGTTTGGGGAGTAGGGTACAAAGTTGAAAAATAACGGGTCCGACCTAATAAAAGGCAAAAGAAGCATTCGCTTTGAACTATTTTGGGCATTTGCTTTCAGCTTCATCATCGCATGTATTACTTTCTTCGTTGTAGCATTTTGCGCCGGCCTATTTATTAATCGATTTCAAGCAGGATATTATTTTGTTAATCTTGCCCCTGTTTGTTTTGTAATAGCTTTCGTTTTTTCTTTTTATAAACTAACCCGCCGCATGGTTAAATACATTATAGCTTTGGCTGATGGGCTTCAAACCATCTCCGAAGGCAATTTGAACTATAGAGTTCCCCTTATACGTAAGGATGAACTCGGGCAGGTCGCCTTTAACATCAATTTGATGACAGAACGATTGCAGCAGCAGATCGAAAGGGAACGCAGTATGGAAAGCTCCAAAATGGAGCTGATTACAGGTGTTTCCCACGATTTGCGGACGCCGCTTACTAGTATTATTGGCTATCTGGAGCTGCTAAGATCGGATTCATTTCAAAACAGAGAAGAATATACACGGTTTGTTCAGAATACGTACAACAAAGCCATTCATTTGAAAAAGCTGATCGATGATTTGTTTGAATATACGCGTCTTACCACTTCCGACATCCGATTAGATTTGAAAACGATTGATGTTCGTCAGCTTCTGGATCAGATGCTGTTTGAGTTCGAACCGCTTGCGGAGGAGAACGAAATTCAGGTCATTAAAAAGACAGGTGATTCCCCTGTTATGGCTTTGATAGACAGCGGTAAAATGGCCAGAGCTATCGATAATCTATTGATGAATGCCGTCAAGTATTCCGTTAAGCCGGGAACGATTTGTGCTATTTTGAAGTCGGACGAGCATCGATTTTATATCGAGGTCGAAAATAAAGGTCAACCCCTCACGCAAGAACAAGAGGATAAATTATTTGATCGATTCTATAAAGTCGATAACTCCCGGAGCAGCGAAGGCATCCAATCGGGTGCCGGATTAGGACTTTCCATCGCCAGAAACATTATCGAGCTGCACGGAGGTGCTTTAAAATTAACCCATTCGAACGGCATTTATATATTTACCATTGCGGTTCCCTTCCGAAATTCATAGAATTCTTCCTTGTAAGCCCTTAGTTTTGTATAATATTGGGAATAGGTGAGGGAATATGAAAATGAGAATTTTTGTGCAGTCATAGAAAATCCAAAGCTGCTGCTCAGAATGAATAAATCCAACAAACCTATCCGCCTTGTATGGGGGTAAGGGACTTCAGCGGATTTCTGCCGCAGGAGCGGGGGGCCGAACTCAACACAAGCTCACCTGCATCTTATCGATCCCGTGAATATAAGCAAGGGCATCCCAGTGAAACGGCTTTTATTAGCCATTTGGGGGTGCCCTTGCTTAATTTAGTAGTTAGCTTGTATGAAGGTCAAATAGGGTCAATCCTGGACTTAAACGACGTGGGGCTATAAGATAAAAGGATTGCAGCGGACGAGGAAGCGCGAAAGTGAATGCTTCAATGGTTAGCTGAAGGCCCAAATAGCATAGACCAGATAGCCGCCTACGATAGTTATAATGTAATAGATAGAGAGCCGCAGGAAGATTTTTCCGGTACTTTTATCGTAGGACGGGTTGCCTTCTTTATTTTTTTGCGATATACCGACGGCTATGGTGGCAATAAGCCCGAACATGCCTACAATGAATATAAGGATGTAAAATACGGTCAGATTCACAGGATCACCTTCTCATGTTCACAAATTCATTAGCCATGATTACAATTTTCATTGTACAAGAAGATCCTGCAAACGAAACCATCCAATTGGATGATCATTAGACCATCCAGTTTCTAAGGGTACACCGGCCCCGGTACCAACCGGCGCTTTTTCTTTAGGAGGCTGCATATGAAAATCAACGAGCTCGCCAAGCGGCTGGGCGTAACGCCGAGAGCGATCCGATTTTATGAGGAGAAGGGCTTGCTTCATCCGGAATATGAAGAGAACGGGTACCGCCGATATACGGAGGAGGATATGTGGCGCCTTCAAACGATAGCCGCGTTCCGGGAAATCGGACTTGGCATTGATGTCATCGCCAAGCTTCTCCATTATGCGGACAGCGGGGATAGGGAGACTTACCGGCATTATTTGGAGCTGCAGCGTGCCGTCTTATTTGACCAGTGGGTGGAGTGGAAGCAGGTGCTCGCTGCCATGGACAAGCTGATTGAGAAATCAGGGGATATGGAGCCGCTCCGGCTGGACGATCTGTTTACGCTAGCCGACCAGATCAAGCAATTGAAGCGCACCCGATCCGCCTGGGAGGACCGCTGGGGGTATGATCTGATGGCCGAACGGTTCGATCAGACCAGCGTCAGCACGAGCCCGGTAGGCTTCATCGCCTCTTCGGAAGAGTACGAGAGAGGGCTGTCCTATACCGTACAGTGGCTTGCTCCGCAGCCCGGAGAAACAGGACTGGACATCGGCGCCGGGACGGGCAATTTGGCGGGGAGGTTACAGCAAGAAGGGGCGACGATGTACGCAGTGGAGCAGTCCAGGCAAATGCTTGCCAAATGCCGGAGCAAATACCCGGCTATTTGTGCCAAGCTGGGCAATTTTTTGGCGCTGCCGTTCTTTGAAGGGCAGTTTCATTTTGTTGCGACCCATATGGCCTTCCACCATTTGACCAGAGAGCAGCAGCTGCTTGCGCTAGAAGAGATGAATCGGGTATTAAAGCCGCAAGGGAGGATGGTTATCACCAGTCTCATGTTCGAGCATGCCCAAGCGGCTGACGAGAAGCTGTTCGAGCTTAGGCGGACGGGGAACTCGAAGCTTGTGGCGGAGCTTACCGGGAAGCATCCGGCAGACCGTTCCCAGCTGCTTCAATGGTTCCGGGACCGGGGCTTCATTACGGTTCAGCAGCAGCTGAACGATTGGATTCATATGGTGTATGCCGTCCGCAAGCAGTAATGGCCCCATTTGTTCTCCAAATAAGAACAACTTTCAACCGAAACTGACTTTCAGCCCCATTTTATGCAATAAAATATACTTTTCATTTAAAAGTTAGCTTAAGGATGCAGGGTAATATCTACATTTGTCGAAAGGATAATGGAATGAAATAATCTTGTTGAGAAATTGATTTAGGAGAAGACGGATGGATATCGCTGTAGTTACAGGTGCGGGTCGGGGAATCGGCGCGGCTATCGCGCAGAAGCTGGCCTCGGAAAAGTTAATGGTTATCTTCATTGCTAACAAAAGCGTGGAGTCGGCCGAACAGAAGGCACGAGACATCCGCAAGCATGGAGGACAGGCCGAGGTCGTTCCATGCGACGTCACGAAGAAGGAAGACATTGAACAAGCTCTGCGTATCATTGAACACCGCTGGGGAATTCCCTCCGTGCTGATTAATAACGCAGGAGTAGGCGGTCCCTATCACGCTATCGATCAGGTAAGCGAGGAGGAATGGGATTGGATCATGAACACCAACATCAAGAGCATGTTTCTCTTCTGCAAATATTTGCTTCCCAGAATGAAAGAAGCGGGCTACGGGCGCATTGTGAATCTGTCATCGATCTTCGGCGTTCTCGGCGGAGCTCAGTCCGTCGCTTATTCAACGAGCAAGCACGCAATTATCGGTTTTACGAAGTCTATTGCCGCAGAGTGGGGACCCTACGGGATCACTTGTAATGCCTTGTGTCCGGGTTTTGTCGATACGGAGATGGGGGTCCAGGAACAGCAGGTCAATAATCACCACGCCCGCATCATTGAGAAATCCCCGGTCAAGAGGGTTGGAACCCCCGAGGAAGTGGCGGATTTGGCTTATTATCTTGTCGGGCCGTCGAGCTCGTATGTGAATGGCGCTTCATTTTTTATAGATGGAGGGCTTTCGGCCCATGCCGGAATTTAAACCGTAGGAAGGGGAAGAAGCAGCATTATGGAACAAAAGATCGCTTTAGTAACAGGAGCATCGAGAGGCATTGGCGAAGCTATCAGCAGGGAGCTTTCTAAAAACGGTTACATGACTTATGCAGGAAGCCGCGGTGCTAACGAGCTGCAAAGTTCGGAAAATCTCATCCATCTGCCGTTAGATTTGCGTTCGGAGGACAGTATTCAGGAAGCATTTCGCGTGATTGAACGAAATCATGGGGTCTTGGATGTTCTCGTCAACAATGCGGCGGTAATGATTAACAAGCCGTTCGAGCAATTCGAGCGCGAGGACTGGGAGAATACATACGCTACCAACGTGTTTGGTCCGATGCAGTGCATTCAGCAGGCGTTTCCCTTGATGAAAGACAAAGGCGGCCGGGTGATCAACATTTCCTCCATCATGACGGAGCGGCCTTTGCCGCAATCAGCCATGTATACATCCTCCAAGCAGGCGCTTAACGGATTAGGCGAGGCGCTGAGCGAAGAGTGGTACCCGCACCGCGTTTACTTGACCAAGCTGTGCTTGGGGGCGACTTACACAGACTTGTGGAAGGGCGTTGAGGGCTTCTCGAAGGACGATATGCTTCAGGTCGAGGACGTTGCCCGGGCAGCTGTTTTCATCGCGCAAACTCCGCTGCATGTCCGTATGGATGAAATCAAAATGACCCCGCCCAAAGGAGTACTGTAGTACTATTACATAACAACTTCAGACTGCAACGTAAACATTCATTCCAAAGATGGGAGCTAAGCACATGATTTATTTAAGCAGGAAGCTTCATTTTTCCGCGGCCCATGTGTACTGGGTTGATGAGTGGACGGAAGAAGAAAATCAAAGAGTGTTTGGATTATGCAGCAATCGTCATGGTCACGGACACGATTATGTCCTGGAGATTATGGTTCGGGGTGAGCTGGACCCCAAGTCGGGTATCGTCGTCAATATTACCGACATTGATAGAGTAGCCAAAGGCTTGATAGAGTCGGAGCTGGACGGCAAGTTTTTGGACAGGGAGCACCCGTATTTTCAAGAGCATATGCCGACGACGGAAAATATCGTCCGGTATTTGTGGGAGGCACTGGACGGCAAGTTTCCGGATTGCGAGCTGTATCAATTGATTTTAAGAGAAAATCATTATTTGCATGCGGAGAAGGGAAGGGATTCTATGGTTCGTCTGACTAGAAAATATCATTTCAGCGCAGCGCATCGTCTTCACAGCTACTTGTTAAGCGACGAGGAGAATAAGCGGATTTTTGGCAAATGCAACAACCCTAACGGGCACGGCCACAACTATTATCTGGAAGTCACCGTACAAGGAGAGCCGGATTCCGTAACCGGCATGGTCATGAATTTGGCGGATCTGGATCATATCGTAGATGAAGTGGTCATCAAAAAGTTTGATCATAAGCATTTGAATCTGGATACGGAAGAATTTAAGGATTTGAATCCTACATCGGATGTGGTCGTCAAGGTGATTTGCGAAATGCTGGCGCCTCGCATTCCTAAGCTTTTTAAAGTCGGTTTATGGGAAACAGAGAAAAACTACTTCGAATATTACGCATGACATCATAGTCCCGTGACTCGGTCTGGATGGAGGGATTCCTTTGCCTCTTAGAAAAAAACTAGCTTTGACCTTTATTCTTGTTGTAACGCTGATTATGGGCTTGTACAACTGTTTGAACTATTACTTTTCCCGCGACCTGCTGATGAAGGATCAGGAAAAGCAAACGGATATCCTGGCGAAGCAGATCGGGATTTCCATCGAACAGTCCCAATTCGGCGCGCAGTATGTGGAAGATTTGATTGGCAATAAATTACGGGCCGTGGCGATTGCAGCGCAGAATGCTCTGGATCCTGACATTAACAACATATCGAATGAAGAGCTTGTGCGGCTTTCCGAAAAACTAGGGGTTTCCCACATCACGCTTTTACAACGGGAAGGCAACGACATAAAGGGCGGCAAGTCATCGGATGCGAAGGAAATCGATATGAGCACCAAGGACTGGGATTATTGGTTCGATGCATTCAACCAGCTGTTCGATCATCATAATGTAACCATAGCCCAAGGCCAGAAGCTCCCTAACTTCTGGTCGGGGCCGGTAAATATCGCCGCATCGGACCCGGATCATGTCGACAAGTGGGGCTACTATTACGACGGCACAACCAATTACATTATTAATCCCTATATTCGGGATACCCAAATCCTGAAATTCCAGCAGATCCTTGGTCCGGAATCCATCCTGGAGAAAATATTGAAAAACAATACAAGCGTGCTGGAGATTACTGGCTTTAACCCCAGAACGTTTGGCAAACCTCCGCTGTATACCGAGGTGAACGGGCAAAAGTACGTCGATTTGGTAAACCGGGATATTCAGTTTGGACAATATGCGTATAAAGAAGCTAACGATGTTCAGAATGTCCTGGCTTCCTTTCAATCGGGCAAGCTGATCAGTGTCGTAACGGAATCGAACGGGAAAAAGGTACTGAAGACGTTCATTCCGATTCAATCCGACAACCCGTATATCATCGGGGTCGTGACGGATTATCAAATCATTCAGGATATTTTAAATGAGCAGCTGCTGAACAATATTGTTATTTCCTTGATTATTCTGCTGTTCGTGCTGTTCGTAAGCTTCCTGCTTGCGGACTATATCGTACGTCCAATTAACCACATTTTGTATAAGGTGAATGAAATCGCCGAAGGCAATTTCGGCGCCAAGATTGCGATTAATCGAAATGATGAGCTGGGCTGGCTGTCCAAGCGGGTCAATACGATGTCCATGAATCTGGAAGCATATACGCAGGAGCTGAAGGACAAGAATGCGGAGATAGAATTTCGCGCCAATTACGACTTTTTGACAGGTCTGCCCAACATCAGGCTGTTCAACGAGCATTTTACGAAGACGCTAGAATCGGTTAAAAAGGATGGCTCTTCCATTGCGGTACTCTTCCTGGATTTGGACCGTTTTAAATGGATCAACGATACGTTCGGTCATTCCAGCGGGGATTATTTGCTGAAGGAGGTCGCTCAGCGAATCCAGGGCATGGCCGGCGGCAACGAGATGGGCTCCCGGATAGGAGGAGACGAATTTGTTCTGCTTCTGCCCGGCTATTCCCGCGAAGCTACCGAACAGAAGGTCGAGCAAATCCTGCAGCTGTTGTCGCGTCCTGCCTTGTATGAAGGCCAGGAGCTGTCCGTCACCCCTAGTATCGGGATCAGCATGTTCCCTTGCGACGGTGAAGATATCGATACGCTGGTGAAAAATGCCGATATCGCAATGTACCGCGCCAAGGAGCAGGGACGCAACAACTACCAGTTTTATGCGTTGGAGATGAAGGACAAGATCGTGCGAAGAGCCGCGCTGGAAAAAGGATTGCGCAAGGCGCTGGAGCGCGAGGAGCTGACGCTGTATTATCAGCCTCAGGTCGATTTGATCACAGGGAAGATCGTCGGAGTCGAAGCATTGGTACGGTGGATTCATCCCGAGAACGGGCTCATTTCCCCGTTGGAATTTATCCCGATGGCAGAGGAGACCGGCTTGATTGCTCCAATGGGAGAATGGATCCTGTACACCGCCTGCAAGCAAATCAAGCTGTGGGAGGAGAAGGGCTTTCCTCCTATGCGCGTATCGGTCAATCTGTCGGCCCGCCAGATTCAACAGCAAAATCTCGTTGACTATGTCCGGCAGGTGCTGAAGGAGACGAGTCTGGATCCGAGACTCTTGGAGCTGGAAATTACCGAGAGCATCGCCATGTATAATGAGGATTATGTAATAGGTAAGCTGAATTCCTTAAAGCTGCTGGGCATCCAGATAGCAATCGATGATTTCGGAACCGGGTATTCCTCTTTGAATTATTTGAATAAATTCCCAATCGATACGCTGAAGATAGACAAATCGTTTATAAGCCAGGTCAAAGATACTACCGATAACAGGGAGATCATTATGACTATTTTGGCCATGGCCCGCAACCTGAATCTGAAGGTGATTGCCGAAGGCGTAGAGACGATAGAGCAGCTTCATTTTTTGCAAAACAACAAGTGCAATGAAGCCCAAGGATATTTTTTCAGCAAGCCGTTATCGGTGGAGGATTTTGAAGAGCTGTTCGAGCAAATTGCGCGTTCCGCTGCGGGAAAGGTCGAAAGCTAGCCGGTGCTCTGCTTCATGCAGGCCTGGCTGGCACAGCCGTCTCTTAAGATTCACACGGGAATAGCTTGCTTTGTAGTAATCCATAGAGTCTATGGCTGGTCTCCCGCAATACGCTGCAGGCAAACTGTGCCGCATATTGGCCGGTTCCTTGCATTAAAGAGGGAAAATGTCCGCGGAATTCCGCCGGTGTAAATATAGCAAATCTTCATAGGGGCGTCAGGCTTGTCTATCATTGCTTATGCCCAAAAAAGATGATAAAATTAGTAGAATTAATCATAAACGTATACCAATACTCATGGCTCGACTTAATAAACTTAAATGAGATTGTTTCTTACTAGCTCATCAGGGATCCAATTCGGGCATGAATCAGATAGGCACGTTAGTCTTGGGAGGAATGGCATATGCTGCGTTTGGGACAGAAGGTATATATCGTCGCAGACAGGTTTGAGCAAAATTTGCCCGTTGGAGATTACGGATATATCATCGCGTATGACCGGAATGCGGATAATGTGTTTGATTACGTGGTACGTGTACCTAAAATAAATAAGCATTTCTTCGTCTCGGCCGATGATATCGAGCTGGAGGAAGTGTTGATTCAGCAGGAAGTAGACCGTTTGGAGCGGGAAGCTTTGATCGATTTTGCTTTGGCCACAAGGAATGAAGAGCTGTTCCGGCGGATTATGAACGGGGACGAAGAGCCGGAGGAGCAGGCGGAAGCGGCGAAGGATGTACAGTCGCAGGAAGAATTTATCAAACAAATCAATTTAAAGGCTTGGATCTAATTCAAAGCTCGGGTAATTCCGGTGTCCGGCCTTAGTATGCAGTCCGTTCGGAACGTTACGCTCCGTTTACGGGCTGTTTCTTTGTATTTGGGGTTCGCATCAGGGCTGGAATTAGGTAATTGAGTTCAATATTCATCTGGTTTATAATATAAGGATGAGTTTTCGTCCATTTTGTCGAAAATAATGACAGGAAAGACTATGAAGCGGGGGGCAGTCCATGAGTGTTTCAATAAAAGATGTTGAGCATGTCGCCAAATTGGCGCGACTTGAGCTAGGCGATCAGGAGAAGGAACTTTTAACCGTGCAGATGAACGCCATTTTAAAATATGCCGAGAAATTGAACGAGCTGGATACAGACGGTGTAGAGCCGACCAGCCATCCGATGCCGCTTTCCAATGTGATGCGCGAGGACGTGGCAAGACCGTCTCTGCCGATTGAGAAAGTGCTTCTGAACGCGCCGGATGAAGAAGACGGCCAAATCAAAGTACCTGCCGTACTGGAATAATCGCAGCCATTATTGAAGGGAGGATGCAGTTTTGTCTTTATTTGATCTGAAATTACAGGACATACATAACCGGCTTCATGCCAAAGAACTATCCGTCTCCGACTTGGTGAACGAATCCTACAACCGGATCGGACAAGTAGAGGAAAAGGTGAAGGCGTTTTTGAAGCTGGATGAAGAGAATGCCCGTGCAGCCGCCAAAGCTTTGGACGAGCAGCTCGGCACCGACCAGTCCAGAGGACTGCTGTTCGGCCTGCCGGTCGGAATCAAGGACAACATCGTCACTGAAGGGGTTACGACGACATGCGCGAGCCAATTTTTGCGCAATTTCGAGCCAGTTTATGATGCTACGGTAGTCCGTAAGCTGAAGGAAGCGCAAGCGGTTTCGATCGGCAAGCTGAACATGGATGAATTCGCGATGGGGGGCTCTAACGAGAACTCGAGCTTCCATACGACGTATAACCCATGGAACCTGGAGCATGTTCCGGGAGGCTCCAGCGGCGGCTCGGCTGCAGCTGTTGCAGCGGGAGAGGTTTATTTCTCCCTAGGCTCTGACACAGGCGGTTCCATCCGTCAGCCGGCTGCTTATTGCGGCATTGTAGGGCTGAAGCCGACTTACGGATTAGTATCGCGCTTCGGTCTGGTGGCCTTCGCCTCCTCCTTGGACCAAATCGGTCCATTGAGTAAAAATGTGGAGGACAGTGCTTACCTGCTGCAAGCTATTGCAGGCCATGACCCGCAGGACTCCACTTCAGCGAAGGTGGACATTCCGGATTATTTGAGCGCTCTGACAGGGGACGTGAAGGGCTTGCGGATTGCCGTGCCTAAGGAATATATGGGCGAAGGCATTGATCCGAAGGTTCGCGAAGCGATTGTTAACGCGCTGAAAGTGCTTGAAGGTCTTGGCGCAATTGTCGAGGAGGTATCGCTGCCTCATACCGAGTATGCCGTAGCTGCATACTACTTGCTGGCTTCGTCCGAAGCTTCGTCTAATCTCGCGCGCTTTGACGGAGTTCGTTACGGCGTCCGTGCCGACAATCCGAAAAACCTGCTGGATCTGTACCACAAATCCCGCAGCGAGGGCTTCGGTCCGGAAGTAAAGCGCCGGATTATGCTAGGTACCTATGCGCTTAGCTCCGGTTATTACGACGCTTATTATTTGAAGGCGCAAAAGGTGCGCACATTGATTAAACAGGATTTTGATAATGTCTTTGCAAACTATGACGTGGTTATCGGACCTACGGCCCCGACGACGGCCTTTAAAGTCGGTTCCCAGATTGATGATCCGATGACGATGTATTTGAACGATATTATGACGATTCCGGTGAACCTGGCGGGAATCCCTGCGATCAGCGTTCCTTGCGGACTTGCGGACGGCATGCCGGTTGGCTTGCAGATCATCGGGAAAGCGCTGGACGAATCGACGGTTTTGCGTGTGGCGCATGCCTATGAGCAAAATACCGATCACCACAAGCAGCGTCCTCAGCTGTAACAGAATAGAGAAAGGAGCAAGCCAGCATGTCAGCAACCGAAACAAAATACGAAACGGTCATCGGACTGGAAGTTCACGTTGAGCTGCATACGAAGTCCAAAATTTTTTGCGGATGCTCCACGGAATTCGGAGCTCCGCCGAATACTCATACATGCCCGGTCTGCCTGGGCTATCCCGGCGTATTGCCTGTGCTGAACCGGCAGGCGGTGGAATATGCGATGAAAGCGGCTATGGCCTTGAACTGCCAAATCGCGACGGACAGCAAGTTCGACCGTAAAAACTACTTTTATCCGGATTCGCCGAAGGCGTACCAAATTTCCCAATACGACAAGCCGATCGGCGAGCACGGCTGGATTGAAATTGAAGTGAACGGCCAGACGAAGCGAATCGGCGTCACCCGCGTTCATCTTGAAGAGGATGCAGGGAAGCTGACCCACGTGGACGGCGGCTACGCATCGCTCGCCGACTATAACCGCGTAGGTACGCCGCTGATCGAGATCGTATCCGAGCCGGATCTGCGTTCTCCTGAGGAGGCTCGCGCTTACCTGGAGAAGCTGAAGGCGATCATGCAGTATTGCGACGTATCCGACGTGAAGATGGAGGAAGGGTCTCTTCGCTGCGATGCGAACATCAGTATCCGTCCCTTCGGGCAAGAAAAGTTCGGAACGCGCGCGGAGCTGAAGAACATGAACTCGTTCCGGGGTGTTCAAAAGGGGCTCGAGTATGAAGAATGGCGCCAAGCCGATATTTTGGACAGCGGAGGCGAAGTGGTGCAGGAGACGCGCCGCTGGGATGAAGCCCAGGGCAAGACACTGACGATGCGCAGCAAAGAAGAAGCGCATGACTACCGTTACTTCCCGGACCCGGATCTGGTTCGTCTATATATCGACGACGAGTGGAAGGCCCGTGTCCGCGCCAGCATTCCTGAGCTTCCTGACGCCCGTAAAACACGGTACGTCAGTGAGTACAGCTTGCCAAGCTACGACGCGGAGGTTATCACATCCTCAATCAAGCTGGCTGATTTCTTCGAGGAAAGCCTGAAATATACCCAGGATGCCAAAGCCGTGTCCAACTGGATCATGGGCGATTTGCTAGGGTACCTGAACGCGAACAACCTGGAATTCCAGGATGTGAAGGTGACCGGCAAAGGCTTGGGCGAAATGATCGGGTTGATCGAGAAAGGAACGATCAGCAACAAAATCGCCAAAACCGTCTTCAAAGCGATGTTGGAAACCGGTAAAGCTCCGCAAACGATCGTGGAGGAGCAGGGGCTTGTCCAAATCAGCGATGAGGGTGCTATTAAAGCAGTGGTTGAACAAGTCGTTGCGAACAATCCGCAGTCCGTCGCCGATTTCAAGGCTGGTAAGGATAAAGCTGTCGGCTTCCTGGTTGGACAGGTTATGAAGGAAACCAAAGGAAAAGCGAACCCGGGGCTTGTTAACAAGCTCATCGTGGAATGCTTGAATCAATAACGAGATAAGAACAGTTTTCGCTCCTTGCGGAGCGGAGACTGTTTTTTTCATTCATAGAACATTTGCGGGGGTAACACTCGTGATGAGGAATGAAAGTAGCCTCGATATGGAAACGATTGGAATAAGGGGATTTCTGTTGTATACTTACTTTCATCTAGAAGACTTGCAAAGGGATAATGACCTGCCTGCGAGGAGAGAGGACGATATGATTCAACCTATTGATATAGAGGACAACCACCAAGTACTGGAGCTATTGATGCTGCAGCAGCTCTCTTACCGGGTGGAAGCGGAACGGATTGGCTTTGATGAAATTCCTCCCTTATTTGATTCGCCCAAGACGATTCGGGAATCCGGCGAGCAGTTTTTCGGTTATTATGAAGGGCAGCAGCTGGCAGGCGCCGTATCGGTCAAGCAAGGCACGAAAGAGCTCACGATATGCCGGCTGATGGTTCACCCGTCGTTTTTTCGCCGTGGCATCGCCACGCAGCTGCTGCAGTACGCCGAGCAATTCGCCATGCCGGGGATGGCCGTGAAAGTATCGACCGGCACGAACAACGAGCCTGCTGTATTGCTGTACGGAAAGCATGGGTATGAAGCAGGCCAGGTGCTGGAGATTGCTCCTAATGTGACGCTTACTGTGTTTCACAAGAGAATCCCTTATGAAAAAGCAGAAACGTGATACGGTTGGTCCGCATCACGTTTTTTTGAGGTTTGCGCTATTTAAAAGATAGTATAATCATCCCAATGGATGGACTCGCCGTTCACGGCTGCTTCATATCCCGCCGCAGTCCCGAGCTTCAGCTCGTCTTTCCTTCTTGTCTCATACGAGACCTCGATACCGGCGGCATCGGCGGTATTAGCCGCAAATTGGGCTGGGGACAGCCTCATGCGGGATGTGAACTGCTCCAGATCGCGGATTCCCAGCTGCTCCGCTTCCTTGGAGGACATCACCTCCATGACGACACCATTGGCGCCGCCAACGAAGGGACTTGTGATGGATACCCGGTCCGGCTTCTCCTCGGCATGGAAATCGTTCATTAGATGAAATACCGCGTATACGTTGCCGATTCGGCCATAGCCGCTGCGCCCGTCAAACGACCATTCCCCTGTAGGCAGACAGCCGATAAGAGACGGATAAGCCTCCTGATCCTCAGCAGGAACCTCCCACAGCTGCGCCACGGAATCCTGATGGAACAGGACTTGACCGTACCGGCTTTGATGTCTATCGTCTCCTTCTTTATATTTATTTCCCGGATGGAAGAAGAATGCCTGATTCACCCCGATAGCGGCGGCCGGGTCTGTCAGAGGCAGCGTAACATCCCATCGCTGCTGCTCGTTGTCGAATTCATCCCGGCGTTCCCAAATACCGCCTACAGCGTAGTCCGGTGTTATATAAGTGTATAGATGAGCTTCCTCGGTTACTTCCCCGTCCACCTCAGCGAACTGAATTTTGCGCTTCAGCTCCTTCACGGAGTCACGCTCTACTGCGCGCTTCACAATGTCCTCCGACACCTGGTAAGTATAGAGGCTTGCCCCTTCCAGACGCGTAATGACGGCAGGCATCGGGAAATCCCCGAACTGGATATAATCGAGCAGCGTATTATTGTCCTTCGGTCCGTCATGCGGCCATTGGCGCGATTGGGCGCCGACCCAGGCCCCTTTTAAATACGAGTCCGCACGAAGGTTCCAGAGGTGGTCCAGCATTTCACTCACCGTCTCGCGAACCGCCGCATCATCTACGACTTCCCACACGCAGGCGAACGACTGAATCCAGTGCCAATGCCATGGAAGAGCCCCGTACTCCTTGAAGCCGAACGTTTTCACATGCCGAAGCTGCTGCTTGGCGAATCGAAGTCCCTGCTCTAGCAGTTCTTGATCGTCGAATTGATGACCGAGCAAGAGCTTCAAGGAAGTATGCTTGGCTTCATGGTGATGAATTTGCTTGATCGGCTGGCGATACACGCTGCTTTGGTAAATATGAAGAATCGACAGATTCAGCTCGCTCTTCAGGCCGAGAGGAAGCACATGCTGGAATTGGTTATAAAATAAAATAATAAGACAGCCCATCAGCTCTACCGGAAGGAGGTTAGGCTTGGCTAAGGCGGGATCGCTGCCCAAATTAAGCGGCCAATGGCCGTACATCGGGTTTTCAGGGTCCTGCACCTGCAAGCTTAATACCCGGCTTATCATGTTCGAGGCCAAATCGAGGGCGGATTGGCGCTCGGCTTCGCTCATTTCGGAGCTAGCCTGCAGATCTGTGCAATAAGAGAACAGATGAATCGCATAATAAAAATTATCGCGCACGTCGCTATGAAACCAGAAGCCGCTGGGCAGAACAGGCAGCTCGAGCGCTTTGCGGGCTGCCAGACGGCGAATGGCTTGTTTTCTTTCCGTCAATGCTGAGTAAGATGCAGTCAATGGAGTTCCTCCGTTCATTCTTTTTGCATGGAATGGCTTTAAACGTTTCATTCTCTACATTCTAAGTGTAGCGTCACAGGAAGGGAAGTCAACTCCAAGACCCAAACATTTTCGTCCGATGAGAGGAAACCGTGGTAAAATAGGCTCATGTGAAAAAGTTCTCCTTCCTGCCAGGACGCGATCATACATGCTGTTCTTATGGAACGAAAAAATATTTACGATTTTTGAAGGGGTCCGACAGCTTCTGCCGTCCAATAGTGTATAACAACATAACCGAAGGCGGTGAAACGATGGAACAATTGACGGATGAGCAATTGGTTGAACAGATCCGTCAAGGCGATGAGGAGGCTTACCGTCTCTTGATTGAGCGTCATAAGAATTACATTTATACGCTCGTGTATCGCATGGTTGAGCATCGCGAAACCGCCGAAGATTTGACGCAGGAAATTTTTATCAAGCTGTATCGGTCGTTGGTTCATTTTCGTGGCGATGCCAAATTTACGACCTGGGTTTACCGGCTGACAGTCAACCTGGTCACCGATTACCGCCGCTCCCAGCGGCGCAGGCCTTATGAGGCTTTACTGGATAAGATGAAGAACTGGTTCGGCAATCGTCAGGAAGAGCCGGAAGCTGCAGCCCTGCAAAAGGAAGAGCAGCAGACTATCCTGAAGCTTTTATCGGAGCTGCCCGACAAGTACAGACTTATCCTGTATTTGTATCATTACAAACAGCTGTCCTATCAAGAAATTGCCGAAGCGACACAGCTTCCTATGAAAACGATAGAGACAAGATTATATCGGGGAAAAGCGCTGCTCAAACAAAAATGGCAGGAGGTACGCAATCATGAACAAAAGCTATCTGCATCCGGACGATCATCATCTGCTACGATTTCTAAATAGCGCCTGTTCTGAGCTGGAATTGAAGAAGATCGGACGGCACATCCAAGGCTGCCCCGACTGCCGGACACGGCTCCGCGCTTATCTTGACATGGAGTCTCTATTGGATCAAGTGCCTCTGCTCCAGGCGCCGGAGGAATTGACGGACAAAGTCATGGGGGCTATCGGGAGAGAGTCCCGGGAGCAAACCCTTCGAGTAGCCGCTGCTGCCCGCCATGCTTCCAAAGCCAAAGGAAGATGGCATAATGAATTGGTGCACGGATTAGTGGCTACGGCAGCGACCTACGTGTTCATCTCCTCAGGGGTCCTGGGTAAAATCATGTCCATTAATGCGGAGCAGTGGGGGGACGACGTCCAAAGCAAGGTCGCCGCATTGGGATGGATCGTACATCAACTTTCCGTCCAGTTATTATTTTCTTAGCAAGTCCATTTGGAAAGCTTAACAATATGAGCATCGAATCAGTTCATTTGAACGAATGGAGGTTAATCGTATATGGAGGAGCAGCGCAAGCAGCCGTTTTTAAATGAAGAAGAAAAGGAAGACGCGTTTTTGAGGGAGCGAATGGAGCGATGGAACCAGGTGCCTCCTAATCAGCCTCCTTACGACCCGTTTCGCGCGGCCCCGCGAAAAAGCAAGCTTGTAGCCTGCCTGCTCTCATTTTTGATTCCAGGCACGGGCCAGCTCTATCTTGGGTTGATGCAGCGGGGCATGATGCTGATGCTTCTACTGATTGCAGATATTTTCGCCATTGTGTTTTTTGCGACCAATGCAAGTGCAAGCATTCCGTTGATCGTATTATTTTCCTTGTTCATCCCGGTCATTTATTTCTACAACATTTTTGATGCGCTTCAACAGACCGACAAAGTCAATTCCGGGTGGGGCGGGCTTTATTCCGATACGATGGATACCGTGGGCAGCAAAAGGTCATCCAAAGGTCCAAAAGGCAGCACGATCGGCTACTTGTTGATTATCGGGGGCGTATTCCTGTTTCTTGTAAGCAGCAAGCCGGCCTGGCTGAACCGGATTTTTGAGCTGCTCGGGTCCTCTATCGGTGCTGTTGTGCTTATTGTTGTAGGCGTCGTGATGTTTTTGAAGGAATCTACGAAAAAATAAAGACAAGAAGGAGAACGTACGATGCGAAAAGCAGGACGTTACACGGCTGCGCTGCTTCTGGTTTTAGTCGGGGCGGCGGTAATTGCCGATCAGTACATGGGATCGCAGTGGACAGCGCTTCTTGTTAACTGGTGGCCCGTATTGTTTGTAGCTTTGGGCGTTGAGTATATTTTATTTAATATGAAATACGGAGACAGCGACAAGCAGCTGAAGCTGGATCTAGGCGGCGTCATTATTGCGGTTATCCTCTCCGCTATTGTCATTGGCAGCACGCAGTCCGCCGCGCTGTTCCGCAATTGGTCGGCCAATCTCAATTTGGGAGATGCGGTGCTTTCCTTCACCCAAGGGGATGGACACAAATTTGAACAGGGAACGACTGAAATCGTGTTGGCCAGCGGGGTGGATAAGGTAACGGTTAATAACCCTTCGGGCAATGTCGTTCTAAAGCAGGGAACTACGGATAAGCTTCAAATTGAAACGACCGTGTACGTGGCCGTGGATGACGAGCAGGAGGCCAAGCGAATTGCTTCCGAGGCGCGGTTGGAGCAGCGGGTTCAAGGACATGAGCTGACGTTAACCTCCACAGGAGCAGAGTACGGAGGCGGGTTCTGGCAACAGCGCAAGGCGCGCACTGATCTGGTGATCAGCCTGCCGCAGCAAATCAAGCTCGACATGGATCTGGAGACAAGTAACGGCTCCATCACCGCGGAACAATTGGCTTTCAAGCGGGAGCTGAAGGCCAGGACGACCAATGGAGAAATCCAGGCTGCTTCCATCCGGGCCGATAACATAGAGCTTCGATCCACCAATGCCCGCATCGCAGCTGTAAAGACCCAAGGAAGCATGAAGCTGGATTCAACCAACGGCGTGCTGGAGGTGCAGGATCATCAGGGGGATGTGAAGCTGACATCGACCAACGGCAGCCTTACCTTGAATCAGGTTAACGGTACCATAGCTGCCAAAACAACGAACGGAAATATTCAGATCCAGGATGTACCCGGCGGATTAAAGGCAGACACAACGAATGGCTCCGTACAAGTTGCGAGCCGCGTTATTAACGGGGATTGGGATATCGAGACGACTCATGGCGGCATCAAGCTGGTACTGCCCCCTAACGGAGACTACACTCTCAAAGGAGAAGGGGAGAGAGACAGTATTCATTCGGCGATTCCGATGCAAATTAATAAGAAGTCGATCGAAGGAGTTGTCGGTACGGGAAAACATAAAATACATTTGGATACGAGTGGAACTATCGATATTCAAAAAACGGAGTAGCACGTTCTTTTTTTCAGCTATCCTGTAACTTCATTGACAAATGTAAATAAAGCCGCGTAAAATAAATCGATACCCTTTTATCGGATTAGGCGGTGAGACAGCATGGATTCACGATTGGAGCAAGCGTTGCACAAATTGAAATCGACAGGCGTACGCATGACCCCGCAAAGACATGCTATTCTGGCCTATTTATTAAATACGATGACGCATCCGACGGCTGACGAGATCTATAAGGCGCTGGCGCCCCGGTTTCCGAGCATGAGTGTTGCAACGGTATACAACAATCTCAAAGTATTTATCGAGGTCGGACTGGTTCGTGAGATGACCTACGGCGATCATTCAAGCCGGTTTGATGCGGATATGTCGGATCATTACCATGCGCTCTGTGAGGAATGCGGCAAGCTCGTCGACTTTTCCTACAAGCCGCTGGATGATTTGGAGAAAACGGCCGGGATAGAGACAGGGTTTTTGGTGAAAAGCCACCGTGTCGAAGTTTATGGGATCTGCTCGGATTGTGCCGGAGCCCGGCAACTGTCGTAAATTGGAACATTCTACTAATATAAGGTATAATGGACGTGCTTAAAGCCTGCTTGGCAATCAAGTGGCTTTCAGTGCGTCTTTTTTGTTAAACTAGTACTAGATTTGAGCGATGACTAGAGTCGCCATGGGAGTGAAGCAATGGAACCGGATTTGATGATGAATCATAGAACGACGAGAAAAAGGTCGAAAAAATGGCGCATATGGACCCTATTGTTCCCCGTATTACTCGGAGCCGCGGCCGTAGTGTACTGGGACAAATATGTTCCGACCAGCCGGCATGAGGATCCCTCCTTCGAGGGAATCGCGAAGCCGATCTTCTATAAAGGCGTTTTATATGATGAGCCGGCCTCGGGGAAGGAAGAGAGCTTGAAGCTGCCCTTTGCCTTAGCCAAGGAATTAATAGATCCGATGATGCTGTACGAGGAATCGAGTGATTCGACCATTATCACGACGCAGGACAAGGTGGTTCGCTTGAGGACAAGCCAGCTGACCGGAACGATTAACGAGAAGCCCTTCAACCTGAAGTTTCCTCTGGAAAAAGTAAACGGAGCCCTGTATCTGCCTATGGAGCCTTTGAAGCAGCTTTACGGGATAGAATTGCGGGAGTCCCAGGACACCGGTGCTGTGATCCTTGTGAAGGAAGGGGACGAACTCAACTGGGGCAAGACGGTATCGTATCCGAACAAGCCGGACAAAACGATTCCGATGCGCAAGGAGAAGTCCATTAAATCTCCGATTCTTGCTGATTTAAAGCAGGGAGAGGACGTTATGATCTGGGGCGAGGAGGAAGAATGGTACCATGTGCAGCTGAAGAACGGGTATATGGGCTACGTCAAAAAAGACCACTTGTTGTCCGATCATGTGGAAAAGGTCCCCAAGCAGGAGCAGCCTCCAAGCTTTGTAGCGCCGAAGTTGGAGGGCGGGAAGATCAATATGACCTGGGAGCAGGTAACGACACCAAAAAGCCCGGATACGTCCAAATTTCCGCCTATGCCTGGCTTGAATGTGGTTAGCCCTACCTGGTTTCATATCGATGACGGTCAGGGCAACTTGAAGAACATTGTTGATCCGGCCTATGTCAAGTGGGCGCACAGCCAAAACTATCATATTTGGGCGCTGTTCAGCAATGGATTTGATCCGAAACGCACGACAGAAGCATTGTCGACCTACGATAAAAGAATGAAGATGATCAAGCAGCTTCTAAGCTTTGCGCAATTATATTCCTTACAGGGCATTAATATCGATTTTGAAAATGTAAATACTAAGGATAAAGAAAACCTGGTCCAATTCGTCCGCGAAATGGTGCCGTTAATGCATGAACAGGGGCTTGTCGTATCGATGGATGTTACGCCGAAGTCTTCAAGCGAGATGTGGTCGGCCTTTTATGACCGGAAAGCTCTTATAGATTCTTTGGACTATATGATGATCATGGCCTATGACGAATACTGGGCCAGCAGCCCTACCGCAGGCTCTGTCTCCTCGCTTCCTTGGGTGGAGAAGAACGTCGTGAAGCTGATGAAGGAGGACCAGATTCCGGCCTCGAAGCTAGTGCTGGGCGTTCCTTTCTATACCCGGATCTGGACGGAGGAGGTCGTTGACGGCAAGAAGAAGGTAAGTTCGAGATCGGTCTATATGGATAATCCGCAAAGAACGATCAAAGAGAAAAATCTGACGCCTGTGTTCCTGCCGGAGGTCGGTCAAAACTATGTCGAGTACAAGGAAGGCGACAAGCTGAACCGTATATGGCTGGAGGATGAGGTATCCATGAAAGCGCGGATGGATATCGTTAATAAATACCAGCTTGCCGGAGTGGCCACATGGCGCAGAGGCTACGAGAACCCGGCTATATGGGAGCTTATAAAGACAGAGCTTAACAAAAAGCCATAACCGGACAAAAAAACTGGCTTCCTTTCTCACCTCATGCAGGTAAGGAAGGGAGCCAGTTTTCTTTGTTTCGGCCGTTAAAGATTGGCTTTGGCATTCGGGTCGTGCTGGGGATCCAGAGAAAGGATCGTTTTGCAGAACATGCAGCGGTCCGTTTTACCGAGAATTTTGGTAGCCTTGCCGCATTCGGGGCATTCGACAACGGTGGTGCTGGTAGACATCATACCGGCCCAGAAATACACTCCCATGCTGGCCAGCATAGAGATAGCTCCGATGACCATACATATACCGGCGATAATCTTGCCTGCTACGCCCCAGTTAAAAACAATGCCTGCTAACCCCACGATCATCAGCAGCATGCCTCCCATGGTCAGCAGCAGTCCCCATAACCGGAATTCATTAACTTTACTGGATTTTAATATCACGGGTGTCACTTCTTTCTTTAGATAAAATGTGAAATTTGTCACTGAAATGATGCAGGAAACCGCCTACTAATGTAGAAATAAGAAGTATCATGGAATGTTATGTAGGAGGCTGCGGCGATGAACGCCCTAAAGAAACAAAGGATTGCCAGGCTCCGGGAAGATGATGCAGTCATGAGTATATTGGCGGTCGATAATCCGTCAATGTTTTCTGCAATCACGGACGGATTCGATCTCCTGTTGCTAGTCATTGTAAAAGAGGGCCTGCAAACTGATCAACAGTATCATTATATAAAAGACGACTGCCGTATACAAGAAAGCTGGTTTACTCCGTCTGCAATTCATCAGCTTATGCTGCACGGAGAGCACCGCAACCTCATTTACTGGATCTTAAAGGGAGAGATTCTTCTGGATCGGAATACGTATTTAGAAGGTTTGCGGCATCGGATGCTGGAATTTCCGTCGGAAATGAGAGAGCACAAGCTGTTAATAGAATTCTCCAGATTTTTGCGCAAATATATGGAGAGTAAAGAATATATTTTGGAGGACCATCTGCTGGATGCGTACAATAACATTCTCGAAGCGCTCCATCATTGGGCGAGGATTGTTATCATCGAAGCGGGAAGCCATCCCGAAATTACCGTCTGGCGTCAGGTAAAAACGATTAATCCCGGAGTATACAAGTTGTATGAGGAGCTCACGCTAAGCAATGAAACGCTCAAGCAGCGCGTCCAGCTAGTGCTTCTTGCTTGCGAATTTTCCGTCATGTCCAAGATGGAGAGATGCTGCGGCCTCTTGCTCTCCCTATTGTCCGGCCGTGAAGAAGCCTGGAGCCTAGCCGAGCTTCAGCAGTGTGAGAAGCTGTCCGACATTCGGTTCGAGCTTCCGCTTATCCTGAACAAGCTGGTGAAGAAATCGCTGGCCAAGGAAATTATCTATACATTGGACGAAGAAGTATCCCAGCTGGAATTACGGTACACAACGAAATAAGGAAACCAAGCGACAAAAACAGCAGTTTCTGCTATACTTATACTCAATTGAATAACCACTAGGGGAGCCTTTTATCGCGAGGCTGAGATAAGAAAGCTTTTTCTTGACCCTTGGAACCTGATTATGGCATGTCTTGTGCGGCATGCTTCTGGATGATACCAGCGTAGGGAAGTGGACGAACGTAAGATGCTGTTTTCGGCATATTTACACCAAGTCAACCTCTTGTGCGCGGTTGGCTTTTTTTGTTGTCAATTTTACCTGGAAAGCGTGGTGTGATGGTGTGAGACTGATCATTAACGGGGAAGCGAGAGAAGTAGATCAGGTAACGAATGTTGCCGAGCTGCTTACTGTTTTCAAACTTGAGCAAAAAATACTGGTCATCGAGCTGAATCGGGACATTATCGAGCGCAGCGAGTATGCCAATACAGCTCTCAAGGAAGGCGACTCTCTTGAAATTGTTCACTTTGTAGGCGGGGGTTAAGGATTGATTTGCCCGTTATACTTGCTTGCACATTCATATTAATGGAGGTTTGTACAAATGAATGACGTGTTAAAAATCGGCCCCTATGAATTCAAATCCAGATTGCTGCTAGGGACAGGCAAATTCACTTCGCTGGATATTCAAAACCAAGCCGTTCAGGCTTCCGAAGCGGATGTTCTTACCTTCGCTATTCGCCGTCTGCCTATCGATAACCCGGAAGCTCCTAATTTCCTGGAGACGCTGGATTTGAAAAAGTTTACGCTTCTCCCTAACACGGCGGGCGCTTATACTGTAGAAGAAGCCGTTCGTATTGCAAAGCTGGCCAAGGCATCGGGCCTGTGCGACATGATTAAGGTGGAAGTCATCGGTGATCCGAAGACTCTGCTGCCGGACCCTATCGGAACGTTAGAAGCTACAAAAATACTGGTGGACCTTGGCTTCATCGTGCTGCCGTATACCTCGGACGATCCGATTCTGGCGCGCAAGCTGCAGGAAGCGGGAGCCGCCGCAGTTATGCCTGGAGCTTCTCCTATCGGTTCGGGACAGGGCATTGCCAATCCGAATCAGCTTCGCTTTATTATCGAAGAAGCGAAAGTTCCTGTAATCGTTGACGCGGGTATAGGCGGTCCGGCAGATGCTACATTGGCAATGGAGCTGGGTGCCGATGGCGTACTTCTGAACACGGCCGTCGCCGGCGCTCAGGATCCGGTTCTCATGGCGGAAGCATTCAAGCTGGCTGTCATTGCGGGACGTAAAGGATTTATGGCGGGGCGCATTCCTAAAAAGAGATATGCCTCTGCAAGCAGCCCGGTCGAAGGAATGATCGAATAGCTTGAGCTCGTATTCGAAACCTGAAGGGAGTACGTCTGGTTTAGACAGGCGTGCTTCTTTTTTTCTGTAAGCTATCGAAAAGAAAGCATCTGCCTTGGAAGATGATTCGCTGAATATTTTTTCAAAATAACGCTTGACTTTATATATAAGCCTATGATACATTAACTCTCGCCGCTAAAAACGGCAAACACATCCGAAACAAATCAAGCTTAATAAGAAAAATAAATTTCAAAAAAAGCTTGCATTAAGATGGGTGAATGTGATATATTAAGAAAGTCGCTGCTAAACAAAGCGACACGAAATGACAAGATGAAAATTACAAAAGTAATGAAGTTTTGTCGAGACATTGTCCTTTGAAAACTGAACAACGAGTGAATGTTTGAACAGAGAATGAAAATTCTCGCTAGCATTGAATTTTGAGCTTAAGACAAGCTCTATTATAGATCACTTCGGTGATCACTTTAATGGAGAGTTTGATCCTGGCTCAGGACGAACGCTGGCGGCGTGCCTAATACATGCAAGTCGAGCGGTCCCTTCGGGGATAGCGGCGGACGGGTGAGTAACACGTAGGCAACCTGCCTGTAAGATCGGGATAACTATCGGAAACGATAGCTAAGACCGGATAGCTGGTTCTCTCGCATGAGGGGATCATGAAACACGGAGCAATCTGTGGCTTACAGATGGGCCTGCGGCGCATTAGCTAGTTGGTAGGGTAATG
>NZ_BAABJG010000008.1:0-110877 GCF_039543185.1 Paenibacillus vulneris
GCCTTTAGAGTACCGGCGTCAGCTTGTGGCATAGGGTTTTTTTCAATGTCTACAAAATGGGGTCTTGACCATACTCCGTAGAGGCTCTTTTTTTTCCAAGGGCATCCGCCTTTTTTGGGAATCCAAGATAAGCGTCCATTAGGTGATAAAGGCTAACGCATATGTTATCACTAGGTATTTCCGCAATAAGCTCCTGCTATGCTCTTTGAAATAAGCAGTGGCAGAAGAGAGGAACATTGTGATGAGAATATTAATATGGAGCTCTATGGTTTCCGTTGGCGGGGGCTGCAGGCTGCTGGCCAATCTGGTTACCGCAATCGCGCGACAGCCGAATATTCAATTGGTTCGGGTTGTGATCTCCGCGCAAACCGGGTTCAAGGATCGCATCCAGATGAGGGAATATAACAATATTGAAATTTATTATGAGGAACAGGATATTCGCAGCGATCCGAACCATCCATATTTGCGGGATTGCCATGTTGTCTATGCGTTTTGGCCCCACGGTCCGCAGTTTGTCGACGTCAAGAAGCCTGTGGTTTGTACGTTTCATGATGCCACGATTCTGGATTTTGCTCCCCCGTTCGTCGGGGGCTCCGTCATTAGAGCCCATTGGCAGCAATATGCCGTTTGGTTCGAGCGCAGTGCCAAAGTCGTTGTCCCTTCAGAGCATGTAAAATCCAGAATCATAGCTCATTTCGGAGAAAGATGCCGGTCGGCCACCATTATCCGTCATGCCATTTTGCCGATGAAGCCTACTGTAGATCCGGCCTTGAATGCATCGCTGGCAACGATGCTGCCCTTTCCTTACTTTGTCTACCCGGCTAACACATCCCCGCATAAAAACCACTATAACTTGCTGCTAGGATACAATGGATGGGCCAATAGGCATCAGCATCCTTTAGTATTGTTCGGATATGGTACGGAGAAGCTTGGAATGACGCCGCCCAATTGGCCTGATGCTCCTTATCAATCAACACTTATATCCCTCATCCACAGACTCGGTTTGAAGCCGCTAAAAGACATCTATCCGCTGGGGCTAGTGCCCGATTCCTATGTCGCCCCTGTGATTAAAAATGCATATGCCCTCATTATGCCAAGCCTTTCGGAGGGAGGGGGAAGCTACCCGGTAGAAGAAGCACTAACTTTGGGAGTGCCAGTCCTATGCTCGGATATCCCGGTGATGCGGGAGCACTTATCCAACCGGAGCGCGGATGTCGTATGGTTTGATCCGGAGTCGCCCGATTCCATTACCAGAGCGTTCGAGCATCTGGCAGGGCACTATGATCACTATAAGAATTCGGCAATAGCAGGGATGAACGATCCGTCCGCATCCTGGGACGATATAGCCAAACAGTATATCGCCGTATTTTATGATGCGTTCAAATCCTATTATTCCGCATAATGAATCATTCCATTTGCAATCCATAGGAGGGGAGAACATCATGCGAAAACAAAAAACGCGCGCTATCAAAAAGCAGGTAAAGAAGCGGATAAGGAAAGCGGTGGCGAGACCTCGACTGAAAAGGAAAGTGAAACGCCCCGCTCCTGCTGCCAGGAGGAAAAGGCATAGGCCCGTAAGAAAGGTTCCGTTAAAAAAGACATACCGTCAGGCGTACAATGAGGCATTTGACCAAAAGTACAACGAGGGGTTTAACGCCGGTTTTGCCCAAGGTCTTAAAGAGGGGCAATAAAACCGAATTGGAGATGGCGGGAATAACTTAGGAATGGAAGAGGGCGGCTAAGGTAATTTGTACATTAACACAGGGACATGCGACGTTACGCAGTAGTTGCCTATGTAATATATTGTACTTAACCGACACGCATCACGCATCCATTCTAAAGTTGGAAACACGTTATAAGCTTTGAGTTTTGCTTAGGGCGGCAGGAAGCCCTGACTTGGAGAAGGAAGCTGAAGTTATGAGAATATTGGTCATTGGCGGTGAAGAGATCGCTGGCCGCGTTCTGGTTCCTTATTTGTACAAACAGACCTCATATGAAGTTTATTATACAACCAAGCTCAAGGGGCGGGAACGGAAGGGGCTGTTTTTGGACCCGACGGATGAAGTTATGGTTGAAAAATTAGTGGACATCGTAGCCCCGGACGTTATCGTGAATGGAACGAGTATTATCAATGACATGGCCCGATTGCATGAGATTACCGCGTACCGGGTGAACGGCCTGCTGCCTCATCAGCTAGCCAAGCTGGCAAAGGAGCGAACCATTCGCTTGATTCATTTGAGCACCGACGGTGTATTCTCGGGAACCAGAGGGGATTACGAGGAAAGGCACGTTCCTGAGGGAACCTCCGTGTATGCCAAAACCAAGGCGTTAGGTGAAATTCGTGATTCCTCCCATCTGACGATTCGGGTATCTCTCATTGGACCGGAGGGCGGAAACGGGATCGGTCTTCTTGACTGGTTTTTACGGCAAAAGGAAGTCCGAGGTTTCGTCAATGTGCCATGGAACGGGATAACCTCGCTGGAGCTAGCCAAATTCATTCATTTTGTCGTGGAGCATGGACGGCGATTGAATGGAATTCTTCATCTGACGGCCCCGGAGAAGATCAGCAAATATGATTTGCTGTTATCCATCAAGCGTTTGTTCGGCCGATCGGACATCCGGATACAGCCTAACGATGCAGTGGAATTGGACCGGACGCTCAGAAGCACGCGCCGGGACGTCGGTTATCAAGTGGCGCCATACTCGGTTATGTTGACGGAGCTGCGAGATTGGATGCGGAGCGGGGGGTAAGGCTAATGCGCGGGGTTCGGGACCAACCAAACCCGGCGGATGCTTTACGAAGGAAGTTTTGCTTTTCTAAGGAGGACAGCACAATGAAAATTGTCATTATGGCAGGGGGGCAAGGTACCCGCTTCTGGCCCCGGAGCGTAAAGCGCAAGCCAAAACAGTTTCTCTCATTAACCTCTGAGGAAACCATGCTGCAGCAATCATATCGCAGATTCGCCCAATGGGTACCGAAAGCCTCCATCTATATACTGACGACACGCGAGTACAGCGCAACGGTCAAGGAGCAGCTTCCCGATCTGGACTTGGCCCAGATCCTGCTTGAGCCTGAGCCGAAGGATACAGGGCCTTGCATTGCGCTGTCAGCGCTGCATTTTATGACCAAGGGGGAAAATGAGGTGCTTGTAACAACCCCCTCGGATCAATATATTCCCGATGATAAACGACTATGGGAAGCGCTGCTTCAAGCCGAAGCCGTTGCCGAGAACGGTCATTCCATCGTCACCCTGGGGATCGTACCGACGAGGCCGGAAACCGGATACGGCTATATCGAGACGGAGGAGCCTGATAGCGGGGGAGCCGTACTGGCCAAGGCTTTTATTGAAAAGCCTCCGCTGGATAAAGCGGTAAAATTGTTTCAACAAAAAAACATGTATTGGAACAGCGGCATCTTTGTTTGGAAGCCTTCGACGATTGCCTATTATATGACCAAATTTCAAAAAGAGATGTGGGGGCTGCTGTCCAGCTGCGGCGGCGATTGGGAGAAGGTTTATCACCGTCTGCCCAAAATCTCGATCGACTATGCGATCCTGGAAAAGGCAACGACCATCTATACGATCCCTGTTCATTTCGAGTGGGATGATGTGGGCTCCTGGACTTCGCTGGAGCGTATTTTTGAGAAGGACTCCAAAGGAAATATCGTGATGGGGGACGTCAGCGCCACTTATACGGAGAACAGCATCATCTACACGGAAGACCATAAAACGGTGGTTATCGGCATCAAGGACGTCATCATAGTGTCTACGCCCGATGGGCTGCTGGTGTGTCATAAATCCCAGGAACAGCAAATTAAAGATGTGCTGAAACTACTGGAATACTAAAGGAGGACCCTACTTCTATGAGAGTGTTAGTTACGGGAATATCCGGGTTTGTCGGCAGTCATATGGCGGAATATTTGCTGGCTAATCAAATTGAAGTCATCGGCACCATCCGGCAAAGAAGCCGCTTGGATCACATCAAGCATTTGAAGGACATTCGCCTCGTGGAGTGTGAGCTCAGAGACCCGTTTTCGGTAGAGAGCCTAATCCATGACGTTAAACCGGATCTGATCTTTCATCTGGCTGCCCAAAGCTTTGTCCCGACCTCCTGGAATTCGCCTATGGATACGATTCATAATAACGTTGCGAGCCAGGTCAATATTTTCGAAGCGGTGAGACGCTCCAATCTGGACTGCAAAATACAGATTGCTTGCTCCAGCGAGGAATACGGCCATGTGGAGCCGCATGAAGTGCCGATTAAGGAAACCAACCCGCTTCGTCCGTTAAGCCCTTACGCCGTCAGCAAAGTGACGCAGGAGTTTCTCGGCTATCAGTACAACAAAAGCTATGGGCTGAACGTCGTGCTGACCCGCACCTTTAATCATACAGGACCCCGCCGGGGGGAGAACTTCGTCACCTCGAATTTTTCCAAGCAAATCGCCGATATCGAAAAAGGGAAAAAGCCGCCTGTGCTGTACGTCGGCAATCTTCAGGCCAAACGGGATTTTACGGACGTGAGAGATATTGTGAGAGCTTACTGGCTTGCCGTAAACAAAGGAGTGCCGGGAGAAACCTATAATATCGCATCCGGCAAGTGCTATACCATACAAGAGGTATTGAATAAACTGCTGGCTCTCAGCAAGGTGCAAATTGAAATCAAGGAAGACGAGTCGCGCCTGCGCCCTTCGGATGTGGAGATCTTGCTAGGTGACTACACCAAATTTCATCAGCAAACGGGCTGGAAGCCGGGAATCCCGTTTGACCAAACGCTGGAGGACCTGCTGAATTATTGGAGGATGCAGCCATAACCGTGCAGCAAGGCTGTTTTATCCCTAATAGCAGACTTACTTCCGCTTTTCACTATGCAGAGATTGGGAGGGCGAGCGATGAAAGCACGAAAGATGGCAGGCGCGGTCAAAAAAATGGCGGCGGGCAAACGGGTCAAACGGATTCGATTGCGCAAACGGCAGCCGGCCAAGCGTAAAGTGCTCGGTCTGAAAAAATGGCCGAAACCAAAGCAGGGCAGGCCAAGTCTTAAGTCGCCGTTCTCCGCTTCTATTAGAGGGGTTAACCTGATAGGCTTCATTCGGGCGGAGACGGGGATAGGGGAATCGGCGCGCCTTGGGGCCAGGGCTCTCGTCAATACGGATATCCCCTTTGGCATCATGAATTACACAGCGAAGCATGATGTTCGTACGGAAGATACAACCTGGTCCTATAAGGAAATGGACAAAGCGGTGTATAACACGAATATTTTCCATATTAACGGGGATATGATCAAGCGGGCGGCCAGACATTTTGGCGACCGCGTGACAAGGAACAAATACAATATAGGCTACTGGCATTGGGAGCTGCCCGAGTATCCGAGAGTGTACTGCAAGGGCTTCGATGTCGTGCAGGAAGTGTGGGTGCCTTCAACCTTCGTCCTTGACAGTGTCTCTATGAAATCCAAGGTCCCGGTTGTCAGAATACCGCACGGCATTGAAGTCGGGTATCAGGCGGAGCTGAATCGTGACTATTTTGGCCTGCCTCATGGCCGCTTTTTGTTCTGCTCCATGTACGATACGCAGAGCTATCACAAACGAAAAAATCCTTTGGCGGCAATAGAAGCCTTTAAGCGGGCGTTTGACCATGAAGCCGGCGTGGCCTTGGTCATCAAGGTCAACAATCCTGAATCAAAGCCGGGCGAGCTTGATCTTCTGAGGCAGGCGGCGGCAGGACATCACAACATCATCCTTCTGGACCGGACCATGACCCGGCTCGAAGTGAATTCGCTGCTTCAATGCATCGATTGCTTTGTTTCGCTGCACCGTTCGGAAGGCTTCGGGCTGGGTCTGGCCGAGGCGATGTATTTGGGCAAACCGGTTATTGGCACCAACTGGTCCGGCAACACCGACTTCATGCATCCCGGAAATTCCTGCGCGGTCAATTATAAATTGGTAGACGTCGGGGAATATTGGGGGCCTTATGAAGCGCATCAAAAATGGGCGGAGCCGGATATCGACCATGCGGTAGAGTATATGCGCAGACTGGTCGCGCATCCGGAATGGAGGCAAATGATTGCCGAGAACGGGCAGCATACGATCCGATCCCAGTACTCCCCCCAAGTTGTTGGCCAAATGGTGAAAAAGCGGCTGATCCATCTAGGTTTAATTCAATAGTACACTGAGTAAGGGAGATCGATTCGATGGATGTGATGGGATTAAGACAGAGCTCCGAGCAGTTTAAACGGACTCTCCAGCAAGGAAATCACTATCGCATAGTCAGAGTCATTCATGCGCTGCTTCGGCTGGAGGGGGAAGCATTTATATGGGTCTTGTACTCGCAGCTGCTTCATAGGGAGCCGCATGGCCATGAGCTTCAGTACTACATGCAGCTTCTCGCGCAAGGGACGCAAAAGCTGGATTTATTGACTGCATTGATTCAAAACGGGGAGGCCGAGCGTTTGTTCGGTTTCCCTAATCCGCCAGGGCATCAGGACATCACCTTGGCCAGTATTGTCAACCAATTTTTCCTGGCCGACGGCCCCCAGTTTATAGAAGCTCTGTATTACGAGTTTTTATACCGCAGTCCGGATCCGGGCGGCATGCAGGTTCACTTGCAGCATCTGGCACAGGGCGTCCCGAGAATGATGTTTATTATGAGCTTTTTGACCTCTTCGGAATTTCTTACCTTGATGGCGGCCCCCCTGCCGCCTGGGGAGACCTCCGTCATGCCTAATACACCTGTACAGCCGGTTCCGATCGCGGGGAGCGGGCTTCCCGCGAAGCAGGTAGGCATATTTATGGGATATACCCAGACGATTGGGAAGCTGCTTGACGGTGAAGGCATTGGGCGTTTCAGCATGCGGTTGATTGAAGGGCTGTTGCATCATCCTGATATTATTATTCATGTTGCAGTAAGGGAAAATAACTATCTGGATCTGGAGCGGGCTTACCGGAAGCTGAAGGCCCTCTACCCGGGACGGGTCTTCGTTCATAAATTTCCTTCCATGGAGTGGCTGAACCACCATATCCCGGTGGATGTTTGGGTGGTGCCATATATCGGCATGGAGCTGGCTTTAGAGCTGCATAAGCCCTTTATTTTGTGCGTACACGATTTGGTATACATGCACTTTAGGAACGAGTATTACAGAGAGCAGCCTGTGTTTTGCCAGAGTCTGGACAACATTGTATATAGAATGGCCGATAAAGCCAGGAAGGTTGTCTTCAACTCCAACTTTACGAGGGATCATGAAGGAATGCAATTTTTGAAGCTGCCGTTCCATAAGATGCATGTGATTCGTCTTGCCGCACCTTCAGAGGAGTATGCCTCCTTCGGAATTACTCCGGAGCTGGAGTTCAGATTGAAATATAAGCTATATGGACCGTACATTACGTTTCCGTCTGTTGTGCGCCTGCATAAGAACCATGATCGTCTCATCGAAGCCTTTCTTCGCTACAAACAATCCCCGGACGGCAAGAGATCACAGCTCCGCTTGGTTTTGACCGATCAGCAGCATGACAGGCCCTTGGAGGGCGCAATGGCGGCCGCCCTGCAGCGCTGCACGGATGCTGAGGCAAGAAGCAGCGTGAACTTCATAGGGCGGCTGCCTTCACACGATATTCCGTCCCTATATAAATATGCATTCGGTACCATTGTTCCTACTCTATTCGAGGGCAGTTGTCCGTTCCCTATCCTGGAATCCCTGGTTATGGACACCCCGGTGGCGACCAGCAGACTGGAAGTCATTAACGAGGTTGTCAGCGACCATTATGCTCTGATTACCTTTAATCCTTATGACGTTGCGGAGATGGAGACGGCAATCCGGCAGCTCGTCTGGAACAGGAATCCGCTGGTTTTACGGCAGAAGCAGGCGTTACAGAGCATGCTGAATCGAAAATGGACGGATGTTGCTAACGAATATTATGCTGTCATTTCAGCTATTCAAATGGGATATTAAAGAATGGAGAGAGGAGCGTGGCTTGTCCTGTCCAGAGATAGGGCGACCCGCTCTTTTTTGCCCGCATCTGCATGCGTAAAATTTGGTTCCTCTTGAATTACCTGAATCGGACGCAAACGCTGCGGCTCTGGAAACTTTATACAAGCCCTAATTGTATTCCCTGTGGATCAGCAGCATGGATGGCTTAATGAGGTTATTTGTGCCATCTGAGCGCAGGAGGCCGACTATCTCGTAAGGGAAATAGTCGGCTGGAACCGGCGAAGCTTTCGGTTAAGCCAGGGCTTAACCGGCTTGCTCCGTTTCTTTCTTCGGATTTTCACTCCAATCATCTTTACGGCAATTTCACGCTGGTACCGGCTGATCAATTCGATCTGCTCGGCAAGCCCCCTGGCTATATCCTGAGAGTCTTTTACGACCTCTGACATACTCTCCATCATGACGGCCAAGGCGCGCTGGCTGCGGGCCAAGGATTCCAGTATGTGAAGCTTAAGCTTTATTTGCAAGTCTTCCTCTTGGCGCCTCATCTGGAGCTGCCTCCGAAGAAGTCGTTAAAATCACCCGAAATTTCCCCTGAATTGCCGTCCTCATTGCTATCTCCTAATATAGCCTGCAAATTTTTGGTTAATGCCTGCTCCATCTTCGTTAAGCCGTCAATCACTTCGAGCAGCTGCTCGTGGATTTCGATAGTACGCTTTACTTGATCATTGTGATCGCCTAAATGCGAGGAGGTCAGATGGGTGCACATCCATCGGCTGGAGCGGGCGGCTTCATGCGCTTTGGCCTCCAATATTAAGGAAATATTTTTTTGAAAGCTTGCTGACGATTGCAGCAGCCTGTGGTAAGAGTCCGTTCTGCTCAAAGCTAACCCTCGCTTTCCTTGAATATAGGCTATTCTTCATCCGGTGAGTCTACTTCTTTTAGTACCAAAATCAGATTATCGCCCAAGGCATCCGTTAAATCGGCCAGGCTGTTAAGGTAGGCGGCTATATTCTTCGTTACATTGAGCGAATGGTCCGTCAGTGATTCTATATCTCCGAAAGAAGGGTTTTCATGCGAAATGTCATGAATAAACTGTCCGGCGAGCACGGCGATATGGCGCTCGGCATCAAGTATTTTGGCCATTTCCAGCTGAGAAATGGACATATAGTCAATGATAGCATCGATTTGCCGCTGCATTCCTTGCCCTCCTTCCCATATAGATTTCCACCATAACATATGCGGATGGATACCGCTAAATCACGGCATCCGCCTACCGCATGACAGCTGCAAAAAAATTTCATGGCCGTTGGTCCAGAGGTAGCCCCCGCCTTATAGGAAGGTGCGGGGGTCTACACCCCATTTATCGATAAATTTAGCGTAGTTGCGTTCCAGCAGCTCCTGGACCGATTCCTGGCTCTGCTTCTGGAAGCTTGCGCTTCCATGGTGGAAGATAAACGCATCTCCGGCAATCATAAGCCGAAATCCCGCTTGCCGGGCACGATAGCAATAATCGTCGTCTTCCAAGTGTCCTGGCGAGAATCGTTCATCCAGGAGGCCAATTCGATTCATTAGCTCCCGCTTGAATAAGAAGCATAGTCCGACAACTCGCTCCGTAGGCTGCCATTTCGTCGAGTCAGGCTGATTGTACCGTTCCGCCATATCGGTCACGTTAGTAAAAGGCTCTGTAATTTGCTGCTTTCCGCTCGCATAGTTGGTGACAGGTCCGACAATGCCGATATCGCTGGAGCTGTAAAGGCATCTCAGCATATGGTCCAGTGCTCGCTTGGTAAATAGCGTATCGTTGTTCAAGAGAAGCAGCGCATCCCCGACGGCAATGCGAAGACCGAAATTGCAGGCAGCGGGAAATCCGCGGTTGAAGGGGAGGGAAATCAGCTTGAGCTTTTCCTGAATGCAGTACTGGACGGAGCCGTCATTCGAGCCGTTATCCACCACAATAATTTCGTACGCCGTGCTGATATGCTCCCGAATGGATGCAATACAAGGCTTCAGCAAGTGAAGCCCGTTATAGTTCGGTATAATGATGCTGGTCATTTGCATGCTATTATCCTCCTGCGTAGCCTCTTTTGCGTTGGGTATCCACAAACTCCAGCCTTTCTCCAGCCCGTTCACCCGCTAGCCTGATCGCTTCAATATGATCTCCGATAATCAGCTCCGCCGTTCGGTTCTTCCTCCCGACGTTGCCCTCCCGCAGTTTGTTTCGGTTAATGACGTTAATGCTTCCCCCCGTACCGATATGCAATCCCTTCAATACCGCCAGCACTTGTGCTTTAGGGGGGACAATTAGGGAATGGGTCCCCATGGTCTCCACAGCCTTACGGGACAGAGCATGAGGTACGGCTGTCATGGAATTGGCGGCCAGGTCGGGCCGTTTGAGTGCGACATTCAAAAATTGCTTCATATGCGTGACGGAATCCGAATGTGCAAATGAAGATAAGAAAGGGGTCACATTGTTCAATGCGACATCCAGCCCGTTTTCGATTCCATAGATAAAAGGAATCAGCTGCTCCGCCTGAATGGGAATGTCGCCGTCCAGGAACAGCAATATATCCGATTGTGCCAGATTGGCCCCAATGGCGCGTCCGACATCATGTCCTACTGCCTGCGGATACGATACGACGACAGCGTGGGATTTGCTGCGCGCAATTTCGAAGCTGTGATCGGTTGACCCGTTGACAACAACATAAATCTCGTCCAGGGGCAGACGGTTTAATTGCTGTAAGATAGTCCCGATGGATTCTTCCTCATTTTTAACGGTCACGATAGCCGCTATGGTCTTATTCGTGGGGACAAGGAGCCAGTCGTGGGGATGCTGGCCCTTGGCTTTGAAAAAGCCCCGAACATATCCTTTAGCGGCTTCCGCGTAATGCTTCCACGGCTCCCGGGTAATATGCAGTGACGGAATATGCTTCATCCAGTAACGGTTCAGCGCTTTTTTCTGGAAAGGCTCATGCTCGATGGAGTACAGCAGACTGTCCTCCTTGCCGTATGCTTTGCCGGAACGATACGCATGGGAAGATGTCCTGACGGTAAGGAACTGGGCTCTTCTTTGTCTAGCAGCCGAACGGAGGGGCGTTCGCTTGTTTCTTTTCTTTAGCCTTGCTCTGCCCCTGGGGGCAGCCACTTTCCTTCGTTTTTGCGGCCGGGTACGGGTAATGGTTTTCTTGCCAGGTCGTTTATAAGCAGGTTGCAATTTCGTTTCACCTCACTAAGGACCGATTTCTGGCTAAATCCGAGTGATGAGCCCGTTCGTTAGTCGCCTGAACTAACCAATGTATAGCTTCCAGATGATCACCGACTATTAAATCCCGAAGCGGATCGACCCCATGGTTTCTTCTGCGTATCGGATTCACTGTGCTGACATCGACGTGATGCACCGCTTCTACCCGAAGCTGCTTGACTAGAGCTATTGTCTGTGCTTTGGGAGGGACGGATAAATGCTCCGCACCGATCGTATTCAAGGCCCTTCTGCTTAGGGCGTGAGGGATGGCGGTCATGGAGCAGCCGCGTAAATCACTGCGGCCGAGCATGCTGTTCAAGGCGTGCTTGGCGAGCACCACCGGATGCACCTGTTGGGTCTGCACGGGACCGGAATACCGGTTCAGGGCTACGTCAACTCCATGACGAACCGCTCGAATAAATGGGAGAAGCTGGGCTGCCGGAATTATGATATCCCCGTCCATGAAAAGCAAAATATCTCCCGTCGCATGCAAAGCGCCGACACTTCGTCCGACATCATGTCCAAGAGGATGCTCGAAGCTGATGACGCGGGCACCTTTGGCCAGCGCTACTTCTTTGGACCCGTCGGTAGAGCCGTTAGCGACAACGATAATTTCCAGCGGATTCAGCTTACGGGCTTCCCTCAGCACCGAACGCAATGTTTTCTTCTCGTTCATTACCGGAATAATAACCGATACCCTGGATGAGGATGGAGAGCCGGCAGCTGGCATGGATTTGCGTTTTTGCCGCATTCGTTGTACAACTCCTCTCATCGGTTTTAGTACAAATAGTCGTATATCGATTCGTACAATAGTTATCTTATGTACTTTTGTCACGGGAGAGAGGGCTATAGCATATAAGGGATGAAAAGGGCGCTCGATAGGTGCATAGATGATTTAAATCAAAGCATACAATAATGTAATTCATAGGGATTGGGGGTCATATGATTGCGTCGAGTCGTCATTATCGGAGCGGGCGGGCATGCAAAGGTCGTCATGGATATTTTGAAATCGAACCGTGCCTTGGAAATTATTGGATGTACGGATAAACAATTAGCAGGAACCCAAGTATTAGGCGTCCCTGTCCTAGGGGATGACTCGGTTCTTCCGGAGCTGTACGGCCAGGGGGTTCGGCATGCCTTTATTGCAATCGGAGATAATAAGCTTCGAAGGCTGCTGGCCCGCAAAGCTACGGAGCTGGGGTATGAATTAATCAACGCGGTGAGTCCTCACGCTTACGTGGCTGAAGCAGCTTCTCTAGGGGCTGGCGTTGCGGTAATGGCGGGGGCAGTCATTCATCCGGATGTCCGAATAGGAGATAACAGCATTATTAATACGCAGGCTTCTGTAGATCATGACTGTGTGATCGGAGAGGCGTGTCATGTGGCGCCGGGTGCAACTCTGTCGGGAACCGTCACTGTAGGAGACGGAACGTTCCTTGGTACCGGGACCAAGGTCATCGACGGTGTTCGAATTGGCTCTTGGTCCGTACTCGGAGCCGGTTCCGTAGTCGTCAAGGATATACCGGACAGCTGTCTCGCCTTCGGCGTACCGGCGCGCATCATCCGGCAGCTGTAGCCTATAAACCTAAAAAGACGCTTCCCGTTCGTCAGGGGAGGCGTCTTTTTGGTGTTTTGGGGCATTAGGGGTGAATAGAGGCTGAAACCCATCCGGTTTATCCATTCGTTTAGTGCGGGTCGTCCGGGAAACACGCCGATAGACTTAATTCTGTTCGGCAGCCTTCACTTCAGCGGCGACCTGTTTAACCATTGCCGCAATATGCTGGATATCCTCCGGCGTCAGGCTGCCGTAGCTTGGCAAATTGATCCCCTGAGCGCAAATGCGGTTGGATACCGGAAACTCATCGGCTGGCTGTAAATGCTGATAAGGAGGCAGCTTGTGCATCGGGTAAAAGAACGGCCTGGTTTCAATCCCTAACGCGTACAGACGCCGCATCACCTCATCCCGCTGCTCTTCCGTAAACTCATGGAAGACGGCGCTGAACATCCAGTATACGTTCTTAGCCCATTCCTTCTCCACGGGCAGGGTAATAAGGTCGCTGTCCTTCAACTGCTCCACATATTGTCCGGCAACTTGAATCCGCCGCTCGATATGCCATTTAGCCTGCTCCAGCTGCGCCAGGCCAATCGCGGCTTGAATGTTGGTCATCCGGTAGTTGTACCCGATCACAGGGTACCAGTAACGACGCTGAGGGTCCATTCCCTGCCCTTTTAATAGAGCGATTGTCCGGGCGATGGAATCGTCGTCGGTGGTGATCATTCCTCCTTCGCCGGTGGTCAGTATTTTATTGCCGAATAGACTGAATATGGCTGTGTGGCCAAGAGAGCCTACCATGCGTCCTTTATACTGGGCACCTACGGCCTCCGCGGCGTCCTCGATGACGAACAAGCCGTGCCGGCCGGCGATCTCGAGAATCGGGTCCATGTCGGCCGAATGGCCGTACAGATGCACAGCGATGATCCCTTTCGTGCGCGGGGTTATTTTTGCTTCGATTTTCCGGGGATCGATATTCCAGGTATCCGGTTCCGAGTCGACGAAAACGGGCTTAGCATTGCAGTAGGTTACTGCGTTGGCCGTCGCGATGAAAGTAAACGTAGGCACGATAACTTCATCCCCCGGACCAACGCCATGGGCCAGCAGGGCGAGATGAAGGGCCGTCGTACCGTTGCTGCATGCCAGAGCGTGCTTGGTCGTGCACAGCTCGGCAAAGCCCTGCTCGAATTTTTTGATATAAGAGCCGTTTGAGGAAATCCAGGTAGAGTCAAGGCAGTCGTTGACATATTTTTTTTCATTACCATTTAAGATTGGGAGTGCAACAGGATAAAAGTTGCCCAATTTGTATCCCTCCTAGTAGGGCGGCACCGTGCGGAACATGTAAATGATGAACGGTGCATAAGTGATTGAAACATGACTATTCGATAATATATGCACTTTCTCGGAAAACGGGGTCAAGGTACACCGCTTAACAAGGCCCATTTTGGGAGAGAAGAAACCAGCGAGGGATTTCATAATCCTCCTGTCCGGGTTCAAGATGAAGACCGTGATAAGCACCCACACACATCATTTTGCATAACAGTATGATATGGGTAGCATAAAAGGCGATTTTGGTAGCCCGTATTGAATTGGAGGAGAACGATGTTGATTAAGCCTTCCGTTATTTATCAGCAAGAACCGTTAATCGCAAAATATGAGCAGGTTGTAACCACTGCAGAATGCCGGCAGTTAATTGAAATGGCCCAAAATTCTCTTCAGCCTGCCAAAGTCATAGGACAAACGGAGGTAGTAACCTCGGATTTCAGAAAGTCGGATTTTGCCTGGTTTAACCATCATGCCAATGAAACGGTAATCCGGGTGTGTAAGCGGGTCGCTTCCATCGTTGGGCAGCCTCTTCATTACGCGGAAAATCTTCAGATTGCAAGATACCTCGTTGGCGGTAAGTTCGGTGCCCATTATGATACTTATGATTTGTCCACGGTGGCCGGCAAAAATTTCTTTCATCAAGGAGGGCAAAGGCTGTACACGGCACTGCTGTACCTGAATTCAACAAATGCCGGGGGCGAAACCTACTTTCCTGAGCTGAACCTGGACATTGTTCCGACGGAAGGCACTCTATTGGTTTTTGAGAACTGCAAAAAAGGTACGAATGAAACGCATCCGCTATCCTTGCACGGCTCGCGGGAGCTGAAGGAAGGGGAGAAATGGATCGCTACTTTATGGTTCCGGGAGAAGGCTCAGTACGTCGCTCCATGGACTCAAGCTGCAGTTGAAGAACAAATGCTGCCCGAGAATAAGGAACCTCAGGCCGAACGCATGGAGCCGATGTCTGTCTCGGGCATGCCGGATCCAGAACCAGCTACAGCTTCCACTTCGGGAAGCCAAACGCTATCCGCTAAGGTCGTTGCGAAAGGGAGCGGAGGGAAGCGGGAAATTCATTTCCGCGGATTTACAGTGCAGACCAATTACATGGCGGAGGATGGTCAGTATGATCGGGGGCCGAGTCCAGGGGAAATGATTCTAGGGGCACTGGGCAGCTGCGTAACTCAAACCGCATTGGCATTGGCGGCAGAGAGAAAGATCGTACTGCAAAAGGTTGAAGTGGAGGTCGAGGGAGAGCTGGCCCAAAATGATCCGTGGAGTGCGCCTTCCCTTCATACCATATCCTATCAACTTAGCATTGTTTCGCCGGAATCTACAGACACCATACTCAAGCTGCACAATGCGGTCACCAGAGTATGCCCTAGCTTGCATCTGTTAACCGATCCACAAACCGTTCGCAGGACATTTGTACACGTGCAGCCGACGCAATAAAAGAGCAATCTAGCTGCGGTATAACATCGCACAAGTATTGCGGTTTCAACATTACGGCATGGTTGCTTTCCGACCTGCCTATCGGAATCTCATGCTCTTCTTATGGAGTATGGGATTTTTTTTATTAGTGAACGGACTCAACCCCACTTTGTGGGGCTATTTTGTTCCTTGGCCATAACTACCGGACAACAGCCAATTTTTACTCCGGTGAGGTATCCGTCTATATGCTCCTATGTGTACGAGAATATCATTAACTAGAGTGTGTGGCGCAAGCTGGAGGTAAAAGCTGTAGGGAAAGGAGTTGTATGCATGAGAGGAATTATTTTGGCCGGCGGTACGGGTACGAGGCTTCGTCCGCTGACGAATTTGGTTAACAAACATCTTCTGCCAGTAGGAAAGTACCCTATGATTCATTACGCAATAGACAAGATGGTATCGCTCGGAATCAAGCAAATTCTTCTGGTCATAGGCAAGCCATCCGCCGGTTTGTTTACGGAATATATAGGAAGCGGGCAGCAATGGGGGGTTAGCATCACGTACAAAATCCAGGAGGAGGCCGGGGGGATTGCAGAAGCACTGGCGCTGGCAGAGGATTTCGTTCCTGCTGATGAGAGCATGCTGGTGATTCTCGGGGATAATCTTTTTCAGGACAATCTGCATCCGGCGGTAAAAGCTTACACGAAACAGCCTCGGGGGGCTCATGTGTTTCTGAAGTCCGTGCCGGACCCGTCCCGTTATGGCGTTCCGGTAATGGAAGAAGGCCGTATTACACTAATCGAAGAGAAGCCAGACAACCCGCAATCGAATTACTGCGTGACAGGCATTTATATGTATGATTCACAGGTTTTCGATATTATTCGAACGATAAAGCCTTCCTCCAGAGGAGAGCTGGAAATCACCGACGTGAATAATGCCTATGCCGCCAAAAAAGAATTGTCCTATAGTATATTGTCCGGATGGTGGACAGATGCAGGAACCCATGACTCCTTGCAGGAAGCAAGCGAGAAGCTGAGAGGAAGTGATGCGGAATGAGCACGTTGTTGGTTACCGGGGGCATGGGCTTTATCGGAAGCAACTTCATTCTGTATTGGCTCCAAAACCATCCTAAGGATCGGGTAATCAACTACGATCTGCTGACGTATGCCGGAAACCCTGCCAATGTTGCCTCTGTGCAACATTTATCGAATTACCGTTTTATAAAAGGGGATATTGCGGATGTAGCGCTTCTAGAAAGGGTCATGCTGGAGGAGCAGGTCGATTGCATCGTACATTTTGCGGCGGAATCGCATGTAGATCGAAGCATTGAAGATGCTTCCGTGTTTGTCCGTACTAATGTGTTAGGTACGCAGGGGGTATTGGAGGCGGCAAGGAAATGCGGGGTCCGCCGTATGGTCCATGTGTCCACCGATGAAGTGTATGGAACGCTGGGGAAGGAAGGTTATTTTACCGAGCAAACGCCGCTTTCCCCGAACAGTCCCTACTCTGCGAGTAAAGCCGGATCGGATTTCATGGCTCGCGCTTATTACGAAACGTATGGTTTGCCGGTTATGATCACACGCTGTTCCAAAAATTTCGGCCCCTACCAATATCCGGAGAAGCTGATCCCCAAGATTATCACGAGGGCGCTTCTGGATCAACCGATTCCTGTGTATGGGGACGGACAGAATGTAAGAGATTGGCTTCATGTGGAGGATCACTGCTCGGCAATTGAGCGGGTGCTGGAATCCGGCAAGCCGGGGCAGGTATACAATATTGGCGGAAACAGCGAACGATCCAATATCGAGGTCGTCACCGAAATACTTAAGCGGCTGGGTAAACCGGAAACACTCATTCAATTTGTCGCCGACAGACCCGGACATGACCGCCGATATGCTATTGATGCATCCAAAATAAGAGAGGAGCTCGGCTGGGCCCCCCGTTATTCATTCCAGGAGGGAATTGCTCAAACCGTGGATTGGTACGCGTTACACACGGGTTGGTGGAAACAACTTGCCGGAGATGTCCCTGAAAGCCATGCCGGGGACGATGACGGAGGTGAGCCCGAAGGATGAAGGTATTTATTACGGGAGCGGGGGGCCAGTTGGGATATGATTTGATCCGTGTGTTATCTTCCAAGCATCAGGTTGTAGCCATGACGAGAGCCGAGCTTGATGTGACGAATGAGACAGCTGTTTTTCAAGCTATCAGGAACATAAAACCGGATGCGGTCATTCATGCCGCAGCTTACACGAACGTGGATAAAGCGGAGCAGGAGAGCCATGAGGCTTATACCATCAATTCGATTGGAACGAAAAATGTAGCTCTTGCGGCAGCGGAGATTGGGGCGAAGCTCGTTCATATCAGCACGGATTACGTGTTTGACGGGAGCAAGCGAAGCCCCTATATCGAGACGGACCGGCCTAACCCATTAGGCGTGTATGGAAATTCCAAGCTGCATGCGGAGAAATTCGTGGAGCTGATCAGCGGACAATATTTCATCTTGCGTACTTCCTGGCTGTACGGCAAAAACGGCAGTAATTTTGTTACAAAAATGATTTCATTAGGCCGGCAGCATGGGGAGCTTAAGGTCGTATCCGATCAATTCGGTTCACCGACCTATACGCTCGATTTGGCACGATTTATCGAGTACTTGATACAAACGGACTGCTATGGGCTGTACCATGTTGCCAATAGGGGGCAATGCTCAAGGTACGCGTTCGCTCAAGCGATCTTTCAAGCTTTGAATTGGCATCACGTGAAGCTGGTTCCCATTAGCTCGGCAGGCTTTCTGTCTGCTGCTCAAAGGCCCGAATACTCCGTTTTTGACGACTCTGCTATCCGGTTGAACCACCTTCCGCGTCTTCGGGATTGGAAGGATGCTTTGAACGACTTTTTGCATAATGATTTTGTATTGGAGGAACCGGCTGATGATTGAAGGTGTTCTGAAAAAAAATCTTGTGCTCCACAGCGACGATAGAGGGTATTTTATGGAAATATTACGGGAGGATGACCCCATCTATGGAAGGTTTGGGCAGGCCTCTCTTTCCATGTCGTATCCGGGTGTCATCAAGGCATTCCATTATCATAAGAAGCAGGATGATATCTGGTTCTTCCCTTCAGGGAACGCCCAAGTGGTGCTGCACGATATGAGAACCGATTCGCCGACTTACAAGCAGACGGACGTGTACTATATGGGAGACCATAACAAGTATCTGCTGTTCATTCCGCGCGGAGTTGCGCATGGATACAGGGTGCTCGGCAATCAACCGGCCACCATCCTGTATTTCACGAATATGGCCTATGACCCCAAGCAGCCGGATGAATTTCGTATAGACTGGAATGATGCGTCTATCGGGTTCGATTGGCAGACACGAAATCGATAAATAAGTGGGTTTTCCTAGGGAAAACTATTTAGCGAATGCGTACGAAGATAGTTTTCCTACGGAAAACTTTTAGGAGGTAGACAAAGTGGCCAGTCATGGAATACAATCGCGTGCCTTGGCCGCAAAGCTGCAAGGCGCCAGAAAAGGGCGAGCGGACGGCTACCGTCTCGGCCGCAGCCACGGCTACCATTTGGGGCGATGTCAAGCAGTACTGGACCGGGTGCAGCCGATACCGAGTGTAAAAAGAGCGATAAAAGTGATGTATGTGGAGGAAGGAACCCCGGGGTTTCGCACATTGGACCTGGGGATTGCCAACTCGATTAGTGTGCTGGTCCAGGAAGTGAAGGTTGTTCCGCCCACATCGGATCTGACGGCCATTGCAGGCGAATTCCGTCCTGATTTAATTCTAGTTCTAAATGGGATTTTGCGTGTGCCTAACGAGCAAATTATTAATCTTCGCCTGCACGGGTTCCGAACGGCGGTCTGGATTATGGATGATCCTTACTTTACGGATATTACGGCCTCCATGGCGCCGTTATACGATTACATTTTTACCCATGAGTTCAATGCAGTTCCGTTTTACCAGGCTCTGGGATGCGGGAATGTGCATTATTTGCCTTCCGGTGTAGATCGGGCCGTAGTCGCTCCGCGATTTGTCGAAAGACATTACCGGTCGGATGTGTGCTTTATCGGCTCCGCTTTTCCTAACCGGATCTCCTTCTTTGATAAAGTGATCCCCGCTCTGAAAGGAGTACGGCTGTTTATGGCAGGCTATGGCTGGAACCAGCTGAAGCATTATGATGCCATTAAACAACATGTGAACCTTCAAGGGGTACTATATGATGACAACATCAAGTACTATATCGGGGCTAAAATCGTGATCAACTTGCATCGTTCGGCCGAGGAGCGATATAACAGCAGGAGAATCCATGCTATGTCCGTTAATCCCAGGACGTTTGAAATATGCGCATGCGGTACCCTCCAGTTGACAGACATTAGGGAGGATTTAACCAGCCATTACACGCCCGGGCAAGAGCTTGCCACTTTTGCAGGACCGGAGGAGCTCGTGGATCGCATTCACTATTACTTGCGTCATGAGGAAGAAAGACGGCGAACAGCTCTCGGAGGGCTGCATAAAACCATGAGCCAGCACACTTACAGCCATCGTTTGCAAGCAATGCTGCTCACCATTTTTAACGAAACAGGTGGTTTGGTATGAGGCGTAGACTTGCCCGTTCTTCTAGGAAAAAAAGTGCCGTTCCAACCGTAAGCATGGGTACGATAAAAGGCAGAAGGGAAGGTTTTCGCACGGGGTGGAGGCGAGGCTATCATCTTGGAAGAAGCGAAGCGATCCTGCAAGCCATTCAGGCGGCACAAGGAATTCAGCTGATTCGTGATCTTCATGTGCTGTTCGTGATAGAAGCTTACGAGGGCGGACAATTTCATGAGCCGATTAATCAAGGAATCATCGGGGGCTTGCAGGCCCAGGTCCGGCAAGTATCCGTAGCTGCACCAATGGACAACATCGTCGAAGTGGCCAAACAGGTACAACCTGATTTGCTATTTGTTTTGAACGGTATTTTTGATCTCCCAATAGAGCACATCGACGCCATTCGCATGATGGGGATCCGGACCTGCGTTTGGATTGCCGAAGATCCTTATTTTATTGATGTGACGCTGCAGAAAGCCCCTCATTTCGATTATGTTTTTACGCATGAACTTGGGGCTGTTCCTTATTACCAAACGGCTGGATGCCAGCAGGTTCATTATTTGCCTCTAGCGGTGAATGAGGCGATGTTTCGGCCGCAGCATGTGAATTTATCGTATAGCAAGGACATTTGCTTTATTGGGACTGCATTTTGGAACCGGGTGCACTTCATCGATAAGGTTTCCACCTATTTGGCGAACAAGAAGACGTTCATTTCCGGCTTTTTGTGGGATCGTTTGAAAAGCTACCGCAGACTCCGCTCGAAAATCAGCCTGGAGCGATGCATGAGTATCCAGGACACCGCCGCTTATTACAATGCTTCCAAGATCGTCATCAATCTCCATCGTTCCCATGAAGACGACCAGCATAACTACAATTCCCAACGCATTCCTGCGCTGTCCATCAATCCCAGAACCTTCGACATATGTGCCTGTGGAGCCCTGCAGCTCACGGACATCCGGCATGATTTAAGCTATTTCTATACGCCGGGCCAAGAGATTGTCACATATTCAAGTCCGGAAGAGCTGAAGGAGAAGTGTGATTATTACTTGAAGCATGAGGAGGAACGCCGAGAGATTGCTCTGCGGGCCCTTCGAAAAACAATGAGCGAGCATACGTATAAACAAAGAATCTCCCGTTTGCTCAGCGTTATCTATGGATAGACTACTGGACTGCTTGCTATCCCGTCACGAAGGTTAGGAGGATAACAAATGACTGTCATACGAAAATTAACCCCGCAGCAGAGGCGGGGGAGATTACATGGAAGTAGGGCAGGCTACAAGCTTGGCTGGAACTACGGTCTCCGGCTGGGCCGCAATGAAGCGATAATTCGTTCCCATGTTCCGCTGCAGACGGCGGTTCATGATCTTTCCGTGCTTTGTGTCACCTCAGGGATGGGGTTTCCTTTCTCTCCTATCGACTTGGCCGTGGTGAAGGCGCTGCAAAATCAAGTAAGGGAGCTTCATGTCTGTTCTCCCCAGGACGACCTTCTCCTGTTGACGGCCCAATGGAAGCCGCAGCTTGTGCTCGTCTTGCTCGGCATGAATGTACCGCCGGAGATTATGCATTCGATTCGGAGCCAAGGAAGCAAAACGGCCATATGGTTTTCGGATGACCCCTATTATTCGGATATTACAAGATCAATGTCTACGCATTACGATTATGTATTCACCAATGAGCTGAGCTGCGTAGAGTTTTACCGGATGCAGGGGTGCCCGATGGTGTTCCATTTGCCTCTAGCCGTCGATATGGCCGTATTCCATCCGCTAAGGGTTCATACCGGCTACTTTAGTGACGTTTGCTTCATCGGAAGTGCTTATTGGCATAGGGTGGGTTTCTTTGACCGCATCGCTCCTTATCTGGCCCAAAAAAATGTTAAGATTTTCGGATGGTGGTGGGAGCGTCTGGAGCATTATTCCAAGCTGTCCCACAGTATCCGTACGGAATGGCTGTCGCCTGAAGAAACGGCCCAATACTATAACGGAGCTAAAATTGTCATTAACCTTCACCGTTCCCCCGATGATGAGACCTTTAATAAGAACAGCTCCGGCGTCAAGGCGCTTTCGACCAACCCGCGCACCTTTGAAATTTGCGGCAGCGGGGCGTTTCAATTGACGGACGCCAGGCAGGACTTGGGCACCTTGTACGGACCGGGCCAAGAATTGGCTACGTACGCCTCTGCTGAAGAGCTTGTACACAAAATTGAATATTATTTAAGCCATGAAGAGGAGAGGAATGAGCTGGCCCGCAGAGGGCTGCAAAGGACGCTGAGGGAGCATACTTTCGATCACCGAATTGCTGCCATGCTCGGTATGCTGGCTGCTAACCCCTGATTTCTCAAGCGAGGGCAAGCTGCAACGGGATTGGACCACAAAGAGCCTGTTGTGCAGGCTCTTTGATCTTTGCGGAAGATCGCTCAGGGGGTTCTCTTCTTAATTACAATAGCGCTATGGAAAATAGACACATATTGCGCAGCAATGTCATCCCAGGAGGCGGCAGGATCGTTCATCCCTGCAACTGCAGATGCCTTGAACTCGTCATAATGCTCCGTAAGATGCTCCATCGCCTGTGCGATCGAATCCGGGGATTCCGGACGGAACCATACGACCTTAGCGCTTCGGTTCGCCAGATGCTCACGCATGACAGGAATATCCGAGCATAGGACAGGCACTCCCATACTTAAGGCTTCCTCCACCGGGTAGCTGCCCCCTCCCTCAGACAGGCTCGGCATGATAAGAGCGTAAGCGTTTTTGATTAGAGGGACTACATAATCGTCGGGAACCATTCCAAGAGGGTATAATTCTTGGTTTATCTTAAGATCAAGCCGCTTGATCAAGGATACGATAGTCGGTAAATAGGCTATTTCAGGCCATGCCGGTGGAGTACTGCAGTATTGCTCCGTATTGTTGCCGGTCAACAGGAGCGGATGATCTTTTCGTTTGGAAAATTTAGCATAGGCCAAGAACAAATTGTAATGGTTTTTATGCGGTGATGTGTTGGCGGGACAAATAAAATAGCGGCTTGGCAGCGAACCCGATAAGATGCGGCTTGTCTCTTCGTTTTCAAAATATTGGGCAGGGGAAATGGCGTGGTGGACGACCGCTGCCCACCTGCATCTATCTCCAAAATGAGCGATGAGCCTGGATTTTACATGCTCGGACGAGACGACGATGCCATCGCAGTGGTCCAGCCAGCGCTTGGATGATTCCCAGTAGCTTCGAATATACGGCCCTGGTGTAAACGGCGGCACATAATCCAGAATCGTCGTGTCATGATAGGTTACGACCGTAGGTTTATTCCAATCCCGGTATTCTGTACCGTGGGGCCAAAAAACGTACACCAGATCGCAATCGGTCAGGTAGGGATGGCCGGCCGGCAACGTTTCGGTGCCATCGTAATATACGACTTCCAGATTAGGATGCTGGGATCGGTTTATCGTATTTTGAAGTCCGCTGCGTGAATTGGCAATGAGTCTTACGCTTTGAACGTCGGGGTGGCGGGCAATTGCCGTAGCCAAGTTAACCAGCAGACGGCTCCCGCCTCCGATCGAATGCGTAGAACTGTAAATGGTGAGTTTCATTGACTGCCTCCTCATTTCAGATGCTTTCGCACATAGTTCTTTTTTCATACTATATGTGATCGGATTTTTAATCGTGTGTTCCATACACTATGCCCGAAAAAAATAAGGTGTCATGGGCAGGCTGTCATGAATAGGCTATTACTAATAGTGATTTGCCTATTCTTGTACTGGAATGGAGGAAGCAGGATGATACTACAATCCCCCTCTGCCGATGATTATTCTTCTATGTCCGCCAAGCTGCAATATCGAGACTTGCGCCGGTTTATGTTCCAGCTGCAGTGGAGTGTCAGTCATACGGCGGCATTGATCCGCGCTTATGCTGCATTGGTCAAACTGGCCCCGACAGAAGAAGCAGCCTTGGAGCTGGAGCGGATGCTGACGGAAGAGAAGAGGCAATATAAGCTGCTTGAAGCATTATACATGGAATTAAAAGGGGAAGAGCCGTCGGTTCAACCGGAACGTTGCGCTTATACCACATACGAGGAGGGCTTGCAGCATGTAATCCGTTTGGAGAGGGAAGCCATCCGGCAGTACCGCGATACTTACTTGCTAACCCCGAGTCTTAGGGTGCGGGATTTATTCTTCTATGGGATGAGCGATAGTGCGGACCACCTGGTGGGACTTGTTTTAATGAGATAGTCCGAAAGTCATGTTTTTATACTGAAGGGTATTGCAAAATCTGACAGGAATCTAGTATAATCGAACTGCATAGGAAAGTTTTGGAATTGATGTGGTATAATTTCATAATTGTTGGGTCGGAAGCACCGCCATACAGAGGGAGTATACCTATGTTTGGAGGTGCTTTTTTATGAGCTGATGCAGGACAACCTGAGAATAAGGAGCGTATTGAAATGAAGAAAAAGATCATGGCAGCCGTTATTGCCGGAGCTTCATTATTATCTGTTATGGGAGGGATTAGTGCGGCTCCCCAATTTTCCGACGTAAACGGTCATTGGGGTAAGGATCAGATTGAATTTGCTTTAGCTGAAGGGTACGTTGACGGTTACCCGGATGGCACATTTCGTCCGGAACAAAATGTAACCCGAGCTGAATTCATGAAGCTGGTGATTGATGCCCTGAAATTTAAAAAGCAGGATGAACCCGGTAAAGATTGGTATGCCCCTTATGTCACTTCAGCCGTTGCTAATGGAATCCATCTAGCAGATGAATTTTCTGCCGATCATATGAACGACCCGATCACAAGGGAAGAGATGGCCCGAATTGCTGTAAGGGCAACAGGTGAAGCCAATTACGACGTCAAGAAATGGATGTACCTAGCGACGTCCAAAGGGATTATTAATGGCATGGATGACGCAGGGACTTTAGGTCCTGAGCAGCCAACAACTCGGGCTCAAGCGATCACGGTGATTCGAAGGATTATGAAGATCAGGGAAGGAGCGAGCCTGCCAAAGGATAAGTACGCCATTTCAGCTGCGGAGGTTTATTGGCATAAGACGAATGTGATTACGATGCTGCCGAGATATTTCTCGAGAGTTGTAAAAGGAGAAAGATTCCGCGACGAATTGCTAGAGCAAACAGGCCAAAATGTATCTTGTTCGGTTGAAAAGTATGTTGTTGTAGACATGGACGACCCGAACGATCCGAATCGGAGTTTAGTGCCTGATGATTTGCAGTGGATGGATACAGATGGGGAATATCACGATATTGCTGGAAACAACTATATTTTAGTTTCAAAACAAACCACTTACATAAAGAGTTATCCACAGGATGCTTACTATGTTACCTCTTGTCGTGTAGCCTTTATGGAGAGGTTATATGACGATACTGGTATTCTAAAAGCAAATGGATTTGCGTATGATAGCGCCCCATTAGGTACTTACACTCTTAATAATAAAGGAAAAAAGACCCAGAAATATTCCAATCGTATAGTAGGGAAGCCTGGGGAAGAAATTATAGAAGTGAAGACTTCGTTTGAGATATTGCCTAAAGGTAAACTTATATCTCCGCTTGTGCAATCGGATGTCTTTAGAATTGGTTTTTATGAGAACGATGTTCCTAGTCCTAAGTTAATATACGATGGACGAATTAATGAAGCATATAACGGAGACTAAAGCAAGCTGATATGAACAGACATTGGATAGGTTCTTTTATTCTCATTTTTATGTGTATTTCTTTATTTGAAATAAAGGCTGATGCTTTTACAGTAGGAGATATCCAATATCCAGATTCATCAATTATTACGCCATATAAGGAAAAAGTAAGTAATGTGGGAGGGTATTTAACTAGCACCAAACAATACGATTATCCACCGCTCACTGTCACCCCCAAAACAATAGGGAAAATAATTAAGAGCGTAAAATTGATTAGAAAGTCAGACAAAACAGAGTATTCAGTTCTAAAAAACCTTGGTGGTGATCAGTGGCAAATTGAAACGATTAAGGGTGATTCCAAGCCCGTTTATAAAAATGCTAACCCCTACAGTGGATATTTTGATTGGTGGCGTGACCCTAATGGTTTTGTTTGGATGTACGACGATGATGATCGACCGCGGACCCATTACAGTACATACCCATCAAAAACCGATCATCCAATACCCAACATGATGGCAGTTAATAGTCCAACTCAAATGAATGGACCTATAGATCCGAATAGCCATAAAGCAACAATTCATCATGATACTGGTTTAAGTATTTCTAGTCTTAATTTGGAGGAAAACAACAATATTATCATTCCTTTGGAAAAGGTTTCTAACGTTCATGTCAATGATAGTGAAATTAAATACGATTCTTCTGCTATAAAAGATCCTGATCAAATACCTCATTCCATCAAAACAACTGATATTGTGGACTCCGAAACTGGAGCAGATTACGTTGATGTAGCTAATAATAAGTTTAAATTCCATATAACAGCTTATTACGATAATGATAGAGGAGATGATCAGCCTGGTGATGTCTTACGCTGGTATGATGGATGGAGTTTCATATTCCGAGGCGAAGTCTATTTTGTTCCAGAGTTATATATTGAAGCCGAAGAAGGCGACCCGCCCAACCAGCCTGATCTTCTCGTAGAATCTTTAGTGATGAACACCTGCCCGCAAGTAGGGCAAGAAGGGATTTTCAACTACAAGGTAGCCAATCAAGGTGCTGCGACGAACAAGGACTTTAAAGTGTCTATCCTTGTCGATGGAACGGAACTTGTAACCCATACCTTTACGGGGGGATTGGGGGCCAATGAATCAAAATCCGGAACGTTCCGCTACACCTTCAAATCGTCGATCGAACGAAACTTTACGATTTTCGTTGATAGCAATAAGGACATTACTGAAGGGACTGAAGGCGAAAACAATAATACCTTGCAAGAAACGTTTGCTCCATGTGATGGTGGAACCACACCGCCGACGAAGCCACCAGACCTAAAAATCACCGGAGACTTCACGATCTCTCGGTCAACGATCTATTTCACGGAAGACAACAATATGTTTCCGGAAAACATTTCCGTAACCGGGGGGAACGGATGTACTTATGTATCCCATCAGTTCAACTTCACGCAGGGCAGCGCAAGATATTATCCGTACGAGCAACTCAGTCCGAAAGATAAATCTTACCGCTTCTCTTACGACTCGGGCATGGGGCAATATGGTGGAGGCATTAAGAAGGGGACTGTTTCGGTGAAGATGCAGATTCATACGTCTTGCGGCGTCACGGAAGAGGTCGGACCCAAAACGTTCGAAATCATTACAGATCCTAACAATAAACCGCCTGTACTCGAAATTGCCTGGTATTCCGGTTCCACCGAAATTAAAGATCCTGTAGTGCTAGGGGCAACGGTGAGCGTAAAGGTGAAGAAAGAGGAAGATCCGGACCCGAACGATATAGTGACTCGAACATGGTACTTTAATGAAGGGGATAGCTGGATTCAGAGCTTGCCTTCAACCTATAAATGGAAAGAGCCTCTCAATGCAAAAAGCTACAACAATATTGTTGCTAATGTACGCGGCTCTCATAAGGTCTGTGCGATTAGCCAGGATGATAAAGGCAACCTTTCCAACAAAGCATGTGCCTATCTGGATGTTATTGGACCGGAACCGGTTCCTGTCATTAGCGGGGCAACCAAAGTCAAAGTCAACCGGCCAATGAACCCGTCGCTCGATGCGGATAAAAGTTATTCGCCAGCTGGTAGAGCAATTGACCATGCAAGAGACGAATGGAACGGATCGGCCGTATGGGATGACGGAACAACATCGTCCTGGAGTGGGTATATTTCAAGCAACTCCTTCAATAAGCCGGGCAAAGTCACCGTGACTTTGGACGTTTTTGATAGCATAGGGTTGAAATCCGTTGAACCGGATTACCATACCATTACCGTAACACCGGACGAGCCGCCGATCATTGAGTTTCAATATTTAAGCTCCATGATTCGCCAGCCTGTCAAATTTAAAAATACTTCGTACTCTCCGGATGGGGATGGCATTGAAACCTACCGTGTGAGCTACGGCTATGATTGGAATAACAACGGGACTTGCAACGTGTACGAAACCTACGCGTCCTACGATAACAACGAATTCACATTTAACCCTGCAAGAGTAGGTAATTACTGCTTCCGAGTTTATGCAAAAGAACCGGAGAGTTACGGGTTATCTGCATTTAAGGATTACTGGGTTGAAGTTATCAACGACAATCCGGAAGTCACATTCACAGTCACAGGGGAGGCCAGCGAACCGAGTCCGATGAACGTTGCAGGATATCCAGCTAGTGAATTAGCAAGCGGCAGCTGGACGAATACGACATTTGACAAGCCTAGTATCTTTAATTCTTGGGCAACAGGACCTAATGGCTCTCTGATCAGTAGTCGCAGATATCCGGGAGACGGGCCATCGCTATTTTCATTGCCGTTAGGGGATGAAAATATCAAACTTAGAGGCAAGCCGATTAATATTCAAAATACCACGCTTCGAATAGAAGAAGCTACATCCATTGGTAACAACGAATTCATTCTAGGCGATCACTTAGTTTCGCCAAACCATGACCCGATCAAACTTAACTATACCTATGGGTTGTCTGGAAGATCGATCGGTTACTTTAACTGGTTAACGGATGAATTTATGCTAGTTGACACTTATGGGCCTCAATATGATAACGTAAACGCCTTGTATAAGTACGCAGAAACATGGACGAGATGGAGATTGTCCGATTTACGGCAGCAGAATACAACTCCGGTCGCAAGCGGAAATAGGTTAGCGACCTGGAACAGTGGTCCAGGCTATAGAGTTAGCGGTGAATTTGCCCGTTGGGGTGATGGATACAGAAAATACGGATATCAAAGAACAGAATTACGAGAAGATTTTGCAGAAATCAACCTGACTTCAAGGACAATTACCTATTTTAAAAAAGATGGCAATGGAACACCGTATAAAACAGCAAGCTTTGATAATGTCGCTCCCTTCCCACAGACGGTAGGAACAGGCACGGGAGGAAACCTGTATTATTATCCCGAAGCAGCTCCAGACACTATTTTTTCTCCGGCTGCTATGGATGGCAAAGGCAATTATTATAATTTTGTAGCCGACAGCAATGGGAAGAACCATTTAATCAAGGTTGACGGTTATACTGGAATGCCAACCGACTTAGGGATTCCGAACCTAAATCCTAATGCCTCTAACTCCTTTGAAAATATTTCGGAGGATGGCACCGTTATAACCATTTATAGCAGTTGGGATGGTTATGATGATAGTAATGGAAATTGGGTTCCAAGTGGCACCGAAACGTACTATTACAATATCACCACGGGTTCTAGGGTTGGGAAGCCTTCGGCCCATTTAGAAAACTTTAAGGATGGTTATCAGAATGGTTACGGGTTTAAGACATTCAGAGAACCTTACACCTATTGGGATGATGATGAAGGAAGGTATGTAACCTCTTATCAGAACGTTGAAAAACTTGTGGATTTATCTAATGATGCTCCGGTTAGCAAAAGCTCCATTTACCGAGCGCCCCTCAATACAAATGGCAAATCGGCAAAAATTACATCGGATAATCAGTATTTATCGCAAGGATATGTATATGAGTACGTTCCAAGCACGGATCAGCCTACCACATCGAATGAACCGTTTACGTTTGGCCAACTCATTAGGCCTTCGTCACAGCAAATCACAAACGGTACCATTCTTTGGGATATGAAGACGGATATCGATCATGTGAACATGGCAGCAGGGATGGGCTTCCGTATTCAAAACTATCAAAACATGTACCGCCTGGAAGCGACAAACACCACGCTCAATCTGTACAAGATCGTCAACGGGCGGAAAACGCTGATTAAAAGCACGACACATATTTATGAGAAAGGGACATGGACATCATTTAAAATTAAGCTCTCGGGCAGTGATTTCAAAATTTATGAGAGAAACAATCTCATCATGCAAGCCTCTGACAGCACGTTTGCAAGTGGTACGATGGGGCCATTCAGTATGGCAGATAATAGCCAATTCAAATCGATTATGTTCCAATGGAGCGATGCAGACAGCATTTATGCAACACCGGGAACGGCTATTGTGGATACGAATGTCATATATGAGGATGCCTATAAAGATCCCGAGAACGACCCTCGCCTGGATGCAAGAACACAATGGCACTATGAGCATGTCGATCCGAACATGTTCCTGGATATTGGCGATGGCAAATCCGGCCTTTCTTCGTTGAATGGCCAAACGCTTACGATAAGAAATCCAGTCTTTGATCGAGTAGGGAAATACAAGATCGATTACCGCGTACCGGACGATCCGCATCCGGATCACCGTATTGCCAACGGCGACTTGCTATTCCAGAATTACTCGCAATATTCCGATTGGTACACGCAATACCTGATTGTCCATCGCAGACCGATTTCGAATTTCGCCCTTGGGCGCGATGGAAACAATGTCGTCACATGGACTGATTACAGCTACGATCCGGACCGCTGCTATAACGTAGGCAGCTGCCAGTCCGGATATGAAACGAATCACGGCATTTACAAAAAGAAATTTTACTATATTACCCCAAGCGGCCAGCGCGTAGACGGAAAGCTTGTACGTCCTGCGGAATCCGGAACCTATATGGTATATATGGCGGTCGCGGATGAGTACAACGCTTGGTCAGATTGGTTCGAGCAAATCATTGATGTGTGCGATAGCTGCATCCCGGCACCGAATCATCCGCCTAGTGTAGCCCTAACATTCCCGGATGGTACCTATGCAAATCCTTCGCCGGTGAGCTTGCAGCCAACGATTACATGGAATCAGTCCGACCCTGATCCTGCTACGATGTACGAGCTGTTTGACTTGAATATCAAGGATGAATGGGGCAGCTGCGTAGAATGCGTGAAAAACCGATTCATGGGAACGTACAACGGAAACTGGGCTTGGACGATGGATACGATGCTGGTCATGGGCCGCAAATATCAGGCAGAAGTACGGGTAACCGATGGCGAAGCCTGGTCCAGCTGGAGTAATATCGGTTGGATGGCCACCAACAGCCCGCCGGCTGCTTACATGAGCTTCCCTTATGGGACACAAGCAGCTCCAACGATCATTAACACGCTTCGTCCGACACTGACTTGGTCACAATCCGATCCGGACCCTGGGGCTTGGCTCGATTACTACCAAATTCAAATTATCAACGAAGCGAATAATGTTGTCATCTACGACAGCGGCAAAGTATGGCAGCACACCCAATCAACCAACGGCAGCTTGGCCGTTCCGGTGGACCTGCCGACAGGCCAGAAAATGCGGGTTATGGTTCGAGTTTGGGACCAATACGATGCGGTATCGCCTTGGAGTCCTCAAGTCTGGATGATGATTAACCGGCCACCGGTAGCCGATTTTGACTGGACGCCAAAGCCTGCATTTGAAGGAGATACGGTAAGGCTGATCAATAGGTCGACGGATCCGGATGGAGATCCTCTAACATACGAGTGGAAAATTATTGGCCCTGAATATTCTGCGGCAGCTGCATCCCTCCATACCGAGATTCCATCAACATCGACCGACAACCATCCGGGGAATTATAGGGTCACCCTTACGGTTACCGATATTCATGGGGCGTCCGACTCCATTACCAAGATCGTTCCGGTCGGAGATTTACTACTTGATGGATTTGTAAGGCATACACCTCAATGGAACGAGAACCGGCAAGCCTATAATTTACGGAAAACAGGGGAAACGGAACGTCCTCGTCCTTATGATCTGTTCTGGTCAGGGGAGGCGTTTGTATTGGCCGCTACAACCAATGAGCCAGCCTCCGGGGTTAAGGTACATATGGAATATACCGAGCTGGAGGAAACGTTGCTTGCCGAGTCGAACGGTAAGGATTGGAAGGGCCAGATGATAAGAGACGACTTTGAAAAGCTGCCGGACCGGGCATACCTGTTCCGATTTACGGCAGTCTGGCCTAATGGTCATACGGAATACGTAGAACGCATCATTAAGATTCAAAATCCGTGGACGGATTTTGCAACCAGCGTTAGAAAAGAATAAGCTAGCTCAGAAACCCGGGATATCCGTCAAGCGGATGGCATTCCCGGGTTTTCTGATTTCTCGGAGACATTTCCTTATTTTTCAGTGTATAATGAGGTGGAAATCAAGCGATTAAAGAAACGAGTGAACTCCAAATGTCCTTAAGAACGCTGAAATGGTTGACGATTCTTGTACCGCCGCTCATTATCGGAGGGTTTGAGTACATTCGCCATGATTTTTTGCTGGATCAATTGTCCATGGAGACAGGGAACTTATATATCACCATCATGACTTTATTTCTTTCCTATTTGTTCGCAACATGGATGTTTCAGAGCATAACCCGGATCAGTGCACGGCTATCCGCTGAGCAAGCCAAACGAGCCGTGTATGAAGAACGTGAACGTCTGGCCCAGGAGCTGCATGATAATATCGCACAGATTTTATTTTTCTTAAACGTGCAATTAAGCAAGGGACAGCTCAAGGAAGCGCGTTCCGCCGTTTCTGAGATTGACCACCATCTCCGCCAGGCCATCTTTAATTTGCGCACGATGCCGGAGGAAGGCGCTACATTCTCTTCGCGACTGACCGCGTGGATAGAGGAGTGGAGCGGGATAACCGGCATCGCTGTGGAGCAATCCGTCCGCTTGGAGGAGGAGAGCATATCTCCTGCCGCGGAGGTTAAGCTGTTCGCCATCATCCGCGAAGCATTTACGAATATCCGCAAGCATTCGGAAGCGGATCATGCCTCCATCGAGCTTGAAGCTTCCGGCAGTGGAGAGACCTGGAGGCTTTGTATACGCGATAACGGCATCGGCATGGATACAGAGCCTGAGGAAGCTTCACCGAAACGGTACGGATTAACCCTCATGCGCAAGCATGCCGCGGAGCTTGGAGCTCAAATGACTATCCAATCCGCAGCCGGGAACGGGACGACCCTAACCCTAGCAGGATCTGTGAAAAGGAGTGTGCCATCATGAATTACCGCGTGTTGATTGCGGACGACCATCCGCTGGCGCGCCAAGCTGTGTGTACGCTGCTTGAAGGCGAAGAGGGCTTTGACATTGTCGGAGAAGCCGATAGCGGGGAGAAGGCCATCTTAATGTGCGAGGATCTGATGCCCGATCTCGTGCTGATGGATATTCAGATGCCCGGGATGTCAGGGCTTGAAGCTACGCGGAGAATTAAACAGCTCAACCCGCTGATCAAAATCGTCATGCTCACCGTATCCGATGACGTCGCTGATTTGTTTACGGCGATCCAGAACGGTGCACAGGGCTATTTGCTCAAAAATATGGACCCCGATGACTGGATCATATATTTGCGGGGATTGCTTGACGATCAAAGTGAAATTTCCCGTCACTTGGCGGACCGATTGTTCCATCAGTTCCGGTCGGCGCCGGCACAGGCCTCAGAGGAGACTAAACCGAGCGTGCTTTCCCAAAGGGAAGGAGAAATTTTAATGTGCGTGGCCAGCGGGCTAAGCAACCGGCAAATTGCCGAGCAGCTGGTCATCACCGAGAATACAGTCAAGAACCACATCAAAAATATATTGGCCAAGCTGTCGCTCGATAATCGCGTTCAGCTGACGGCTTATGCCATCCGTCACGGGTTGACACAGTATAGTCAAAAACAATCCCGCAAATAGCCCGATGGGGTCATATTCATTATGTCCGGTTTGGAGTAAATTGAAATGGTAGTTTAGAGGCGTTCGGCTTGGACACTGCCCTTTTAAACCAAAGCAAGGAAGGACATAATGATACCCGGGGGGATGAGAACAAATGAAAAAATTAAATTTGATCGTCATGATTTGCCTGCTATTTACCGTATTGGGCGGAGGTATTGCCAGCGCACACGTTACGGTGCTTCCTAGCGAGTCCGTGCAAGGCTCTTATGAGAAGTTTACAGTGCGGGTTCCCAATGAAAAAGATATTCCTACCGTGAAGGTGGAAGTCAAGTTTCCGCTAGACAGCGTTTCTATCAGCCGCTTTGAGCCAAAGCCGGGCTGGAAATATGACTTGACCAAAGATGCTTCCGGTAAAATTACTTCAGTTACTTGGACTGCAACCGGAGAAGGATTGGGTGCAACAGAATTCGGCGAATTTAATATGCAAGGTAAAGTAGCAGATAACGCTACAAGCATCAGCTGGAAAGCATACCAGACCTATAAAGACGGAAGTGTGGTTGAATGGGTTGGAGCGGCGGGGTCCGATAAACCGGCATCCGTTACCAAAGTAAATGCCAAGCCGGCCGGGGCTGCAACCGACAGCCACGGACATACAGCGACGGCAACTGAAGGTAATACAGGAGCAGCGAATCAGAGTGGCAGCGCCGCTGCAGCACCTGCCGCTTCGCAAGCACCATTGTACTTATCCATTGCCGCTCTACTCCTGGGCATCATAGCATTGATCATCGCGCTGTCCAAAAGAAAAGCAAGCCGCTAATAGCCTAAACCTATCGGAGTCCTGCCCAGGGTCTCCGATTTTTTTGATATAAATCTGCTTGAATGCGGGAGCTTGGTATGATGAAGGAATCATCCGGGCAGCGATAACTTATCGAGCAAAATGTTACTCTTATCGGGGCGGGGATCGGCAAATGCCATTCCTGCAATTAAGCGTTCACTCAGAAATTTATCGGTCGTTAGATAGTAAGCTCTTCCGGCACCTCAGCTGCCGGAAGGACTTTTTTTCTCTATCTTATAGAACCTCGCTCCGTGCAAAGTGCCTAGACCAGCTTCGCCCCGCTTTGTAGCGGTTCTTTTGTTTAGGGCATCGACCGTTCGGGGGAAATCGGGTATTATAGAGACAAACTAGGAAAAAGGAGCTTCATTCTATTATGGCGTCCAAGATACTCAAGGAATTTAAAGAATTTGCTATGAAAGGTAACATGATCGATTTGGCGATCGGTGTCATTGTAGGCGGTGCCTTCGGTAAAGTCGTTACTTCCATTGTCAACGATGTCGTCATGCCGCCTATTGGTTTGCTGCTAGGCCGCGTCAACTTCACGGACCTGTTCATCAGCTTGAACGGAAAAAGCTATGATACTCTTGCTGCAGCGAAAAGCGACGGTGCGCCGACACTGAATATCGGCATGTTCATTAATACTTTATTGGACTTTTTGATCGTTTCATTCGTTATCTTCCTTGCCGTGAAGCAGCTGAACCGTCTTCGTAAAAAGCAAGAGGACAAGCCTGATCCGAAAAAGGAAACGAAGGAATGTCCCGAGTGCTTGTCGGATATTCCGAAACAAGCTGTCCGCTGCAAGTTTTGCACCGCCTATGTGGAGCCAGCCGCTTCCATGGAAGGGCCGCGCACGATGAACTAATGGATGAAAATGGAAAAACCGCCGAAAGGCGGTTTTTTTGTTCAGTAAGATGAAAAACCTGCTTCAAGTTCACGAGCTGTACTTCCGCCTATATTTGGAGAGGGTCGATAAGGGCCATATCCAATTTTCGCTATGATAATTGACATAAACGCTTCCCGGAAGGCCGGAGCCTGTGGGATAGGCAGATCTCCAATCCGAGGTATGCAGCAATTCGATCAAGCACCGAACGCCCCGATCTATAGCTTCGTTAGGCCGATCGTGTGTATCGATCAGCATATCGAGTGCCCATGCGGTTTGAGAAGGGGTGCTGTGTTTCAATGGAACATACTTTCTTTGTATGTCGCTGTAGCAGGATTCACCCCAGCCGCCATCCGCATTCTGGATGGACAGCATCCACCGGACCGATCGTTCTAGGGCTGGATGATGCACCGGGATACCGACGGCAATCAGTCCTGTCACCGCAGCGCTGCTGCCGTGAATGTAGCATATCCCCCAGCGCCCGAACCAGCTGCCGTCCTGCTCCTGCTGACGAATGATCCATTGTGCGGCTTTTTGCACAGGAAGACGGGTGACGCTCTGCCCTGCCTCGTTCCCTAGAAGCAACAGCGTGCGTGCCGTTAAATCAACGGTGGAGCGGTCCAATATAATATCTTCTGCATGGTCAAACGCAAAGAAGTGGGCCATCCGTTCTGTAGATTCCCTTTCAAAAGCCGACCAGCCCCCGTCGTCATTTTGCATGGCAAGCACCCAGCGCAAACCGGTTTCCCATGCTTGTTTATATTGTGGTGATTGGAATGTGTAAGGCTTGATGGCCCTAAGGGCCGCCGTAGTATCGTCCACATCGGGATACAGTGTATTGATATTGGAAAAACCCCAGCCGCCAGGCGGAGTGCCGGGACAGCGCAGCGCCCAATCGCCATACCGGGTTTGCTGACGAGGCAGCAGGTATTCCGCCGCTTTTTGAATAACAGGATGTTGATAGGATAGGCCTGCCTGCTGAAGGGCATTGCTGATCATAGCCGTATCCCAGACCGTTGAAGTGGATACCTGCAAATGGGCTTTATGCTCATTCGTACACAATAAGGTGCTTAAGCTGTGAATGGCTTTGTTTAGTACAGGAGAGCGGTTCTTATACCCTAGCGAATGCAGGGCAAAAATCATCAATATCGTTGCCGTAGAATAGGTCAGCAAAGTGCCGTCGGGCTCCATTCGATCCAGCATGAACTTTTCTGCTTTCTCCAGCGCGGCTTCGTGAAGCGGGGCATGGAGGAACGGAGCCGCTTCCAACAGCCGGTGAATGGCGGCAATCCAGGAGGGGTGGCCGCTGAAGGGCAGCTTTTCTCCTGCATACAGTTCGGACAAATCGGGTGTAGCCTCATTGCGTATGGAGTAGCTGGCGTTAGCCAAGATCATGACGGGGACCAGATGAACTCTCGCATGTCCGGATAAATCGTAGATGTTAAAGATAAACCAGGAAGGCGCCAGCATGAATTCAATAGGAACCTTCAGTTTATCGGGCCAGGGGGATTGTCCTGTGACAGCCAAAAAGACCTGAGTAAGCATCGTTTTTACTTGGGCAAGACCGCCTCGGGCAAGAATAAACTGCTTGGCTTTTTGCAAGCGGGCATCATCGGCAGTGTAATAGCCTGAGTAGACAAGCGCGTAATAGGCTTCGACGGTTGCTTCCAAATCGCCTTCCTGCTGATCGTGAAAAAGCTTCCATGCTCCGTTAGCCTGCTGAGTGCTAACAATTCGTTCCGCCAGCTTGCGAATGAGCGGCTCATGATCCGGAAGCTGCAGCGATCGAATCAGCAGAATCATATAGCAGTCGGTCATAGGACCGGTTTCAAAGCAGAGCCGCCACGAGCCGTCCTGCTGCTGCAGCTGCTGCAATCGGGCAATCATTTCATGAATTTGTGCAATTATGTGTTGGTTCATCGGTTCACCTCGATTCATGTGTCTATCTTCTATTTGTATGCTTCGAGGAGTCTGCTATGCTTGGTGTGAGAGAGCGTTTATCTGGTTTCTATCAACGTTTTATTATAAACTAGGGAAAAAGAGTAAAAGGATTATTACGATTCGGAGGGTATCTATGAAACTATTGCGGGATTCCCAGCTGACGCTGCTTTGGACAGCGCGGATTGATTACTCCAAGGGCAGTCAGGTGGAGACTCATGTTCACTCCGATTATGATCAGCTCCTGGTTGTATTGTCTGGCCACGGGAAAGTAATGATGGGACAGCAAGAATACGATCTGCAGGAAGGACACGCTTATTTATTTATGAAAGGGATTTCACACGCCTTTCGATTTACGGGGCAGAGCGTTACGCTGGATTTCAAGTTTAGATTGGCGGATAAGGAAATGTCCGACTATTTTTCATCCATCAGATCGTTCAGCCCATACGACAGCGCCCAGCTGGCAGAGCTCAAGCAATGGTATAAAATGTCTCTGCTACAAGCCAGAAACCCGGGCCGCTTCCATCCTATCAGCATCGAGGCCGGGTTAAAGGGGACGCTGGTATCGATTTTATCCGGCAAAGGCTCGGTTCAATCGGGTCCCTACACTCAGACCGGGTTCCAGGAATCCAGCGATCCGATCGTTGATTATATGAAAACGCATTTTGCGGGAAAAATTACGCTCGGGCTGCTGTCGAAGCGGTTCGGCTTTAACCCGAATTATTTGATTAAACGATTTTTTGACAAAACCGGCATGACGCCGATCCAATATTTGCAAGAGATCCGCTTGGAGAAAGCGAAGGAATATCTCGAATTTACGGATTTGCCCATATCTGAAGTCGCGGAGAAGGTTGGCTGGACGCAAGCTTATTTTTCCAAAATAGTCAAGAAGCGTATGGGACAATCCCCGTCTCAATACAGGGACTCTCTATTAAATGCGATCGGCAAGGATATTATTTTGGAAGAGAGCTTTTCGAATGTGTGGCGCATCGTACCTTAAGGAAGAACCTGAATAATGGCAACAAACAGATGAAGTTTATCTCTGTTCGCTCCAAAGTCCCATCCGATATAATTTGAAGGGATAGAAGAGAGAAGGGGATGAGAGAAGCTTATGGTTAGAAAAATGTCTGTTCCGCCGATGGAACTGGTAGATTATGAAGGGGAAGGGACTCAGTTATGTGCTGTGGTGGAGGAAGTCGGCAGCATTACGCTGAAAAGAGCGCTGATTCCGGAGCCGGGAGAAGGGGAAGTTCGCGTTAAGGTCAAATGGGTCGGCATCTGCGGCAGTGACGTAGAAGTGTTTCGGGGTGCCCGTGAGCCTGAATTTATATCGTATCCAACAAGACTCGGTCATGAAGTGGCCGGCGTCATCGATAAAGTAGGTCCTAATGTGATCGGACTTAAGGTCGGGGATCCGGTAGCTCTTCGTTATATTTGGGGGGCATTCGCGGAATATGTGTGCTGTACGCCGTTTTCCGTCAAGGTATTGCCCAAAGATCTGCCGTTAATTGAAGGGTCTCTAATAGAGGTGCTGCCGGGAGTTATCCATGCCGCAGAGCTGGGAGAGATCTCTCCTCATAAAAATGTGCTTATCACTGGACAAGGTGTGAGCGGCCTGGTTATGACCCAAGTCGTCAGTCTGTTCAGTCCCCGCAATCTCGTAGTGACGGATTTATTCGACGAGAAGCTGGCGCTGGCTCGCAAATATGGAGCAACCCACACTTACAAAATGCCTTCGGCTGACGCTAATACGATGGATATCGTGGGCAAGGATTTTCCCGATGGCTTCGACGTCGTCATTCCATGCTTGCTGGAGGGCGATGGTATGGTAGACGCCATCAACGCTGCCGCGCAAAATGGCCGTATTGTTATGTACGGCTGCATCGGAACCTGTCACAAGCCGGTCGATTTCTTCAAAATTCATAAGAAGCGCCTGGATATTTTCTCTACGGAACCGAAACGGGATATCGATAACCGGCGGTATTTCGACCAGGGATTACGGCTTGTCCTTGACGGACTGGTAAATACCGAGGAAATGATCACGCATGTCGTCAAGCTGGACCAAGTCGCTGAGGCGTTCAAGCTGAGAAACGAGCATAAGGGCAATACGATTCATGTGATGATCGATTGTGAGATGAAGGCCAATTAAGCATTACCTAAAGGAGCAGATGATAGATGAGCAATCCAATGATTTCCGGCGGCTTGAGGGACACTCATGCATTATTCGATAAAGAGTGGATTCTGCGTCATGCGGAAGCGTCTCTTCAAGCGGCTACGATACATATTACAGACAGCATAGCCAAGATGAGCGAGGGCGGTATCCACGATTTTTACTCTAATGGAGATTACTGGTGGCCGAATCCGGATACGCCAGACGGACTTCCTTACATACGCCGGGATGGCGAGAGCAATCCGAACAATTTTGACAGCCATCGCCTTGGACTAAGAAGCATGAGAACGCATACGGCAAATCTGGCTGCAGCCTATGCTCTGACCGGTAATGAAGCTTTTGCCGAAAAAGCGGTTCAATTCGTAAAGGAGTTTTTTCTGGACGAGGCTACGCTAATGAATCCTCATTTGCTCTACGCGCAGGCCATTCCTGGCATTTGTGCGGGCCGCGGCATCGGCATCATCGATACCTTGCATTTGATCGATATTCCGTTTGCCGTAGAAGCGCTAAAAGGGTCGCAGGCAATGACAGAGGAGATTTACCGGGGGTTAAAGCAGTGGTTCAGCGATTATTTACAATGGATGAGCACGCATCCTAACGGAATTGAAGAAATGAATACGGACAACAACCATTCCGTATGCTGGTTCGTACAGGCATCGGCATTCGCGTGGTTTACCGGAAATGAGGAAATGCTCGCCTTCTGCAGACAGCGGTATAAAGAGAAGCTGCTTCCCGAGCAAATGGCGGAGGACGGCAGCTTCCCGCGCGAATTGGCGAGGACAAAGCCATACGGGTATGCGATATTTGTCCTGGATAATATGGTGACGTTGTGCCATATTTTATCGACGCCCGAGGATAACTTGTGGAGCTTCGAGCTGCAGGATGGCCGCGGTATCCGGAAAGGCTTATCATATTTATTCCCTTATCTGCAGGACAAGAGCCGTTGGCCATATGCTCCGGATGTGGAGCATTTTGAAGGCTGGCCGGCTAAAGTATCCTCCCTGTTATTTGCCGGGCTTGCACTCGGGGAGGAAGACTATATCCAGCTGTGGAAGGAGCTAGACCCGGATCCCACCGATACGGAGGTTCGCCGCAATATCGCGGTTCGCCAGCCGATCTTGTGGTTATGAGGCAAAGGAAATCAACAGGAAGTGTCTGTGTCCAAACAGGCGCTTCCTGTTTTTTTCTCTTGTCCGGGGGCGGGGAAGCTTGGTACTATAGAAATTTCCCCTGTGCAAAGCCCATTTTTTTCAGCAACTGCACCAATAGATAGAGCCATTCATAAACTAACTTTGACTGTATCCCTACACCTTGTAATGATACAAAAACCCGAGCAAGGAGGGGTGACATTTGAAGGGCAGCGACCACAAAAGTAAATTTTTGCTAACCAATCGTGAACGCGAAGTTTTCGAACTGTTAGTGCAGGACAAAACTACCAAGGATATAGCACAACAGCTGTTTATCAGCGAGAAAACGGTGCGTAACCATATCTCTAACGTCATGCAAAAACTGAATGTAAAAGGTCGTTCACAAGCAGTTGTCGAGCTGATCAAGCTTGGGGAGTTAACCATCTGATCAGTCAGGCAATCCCGCTTTGCACAGTCTAGTCCTACTTAGCCTTCTTAAGCGCTTTTCCCTCGGAAGATGCGCGGGGAGGCTCTTTGGTTTGTTTACATATTAGGTGACATTAGTTTTTCGGGCCTTAGAAAAGACGCAGTAGTTTTTTTACTGCTATTTAACCGGTAGTGGTTGTATAGCTCGGTTTTGTATTGAAAATGAAGTACCCTGCAGGGGATTGCGTTCCTGCAGGGCACACTCTCAAGAAGTTTAATTATCAACCTTTGTTAGGGTTAAGGCACAATTTGAATATTGTACGTTTCCACCTGCAGATACTATAAGCATTTGCACAGTATCGCCCTGTGATAATGGAATTTGGATTGTACTTGATTGCTTACTTATCGAAGCTAGACCAGGCTGTACACTTTCTTGGCGTGTAATTTGACCTTCTGGAATTGGGGTATTGTTTATGAGATATCTAACTACGATAGAGCCAGACGGCTGCGATATCGCTGTTGTGAAAGAAAAGGTAATTAAATAATCACCAGAACTCCCCACTTTTAAGGAACTGTTTATAGGGGTAACGCCGCTCGAATTACCAGGAGTATTAAATTGGATTCGTTCACCCGTACCTCCGTCCCCTACCTCATCAGTTAAATATAAAGAACCAAATACTGGTGCAATTCCGGCGCCAGCGGGTCCCGTCGGTCCAGGTTCACCCTGTGGCCCAACAGGACCAGTTGGGCCGGCTGACCCTGGAGGTCCCGGGGGCCCCGTTGGTCCAGTAGGTCCAGTTGGCCCCGTAGGCCCTGTCAGCCCCGTGTGACCAGTCATACCAGTTAAGCCCTGATCCCCCACAAGCATCACTCTCCTTTTATCATCTTGTATTATTTTATGTCTATCAACTTGGACAAGTAATGGATACTTGTCAGGGAGTAAAAGACTAATTGTGAGGGGGCAAATTTGAATATTTATTAGTGATATAACATCAGCGGACTTTTAAAAACTTGATATCGGTTCAGATTATTCGGCCAATGATGTCGCAGATTTTATAAATCGATACGATAACCATGTCATTGGTTTAAATGCAAAATCCATCAACGTCGAAGATCTTAACCCTTGTTGGTGAAATACGACCAACGTGAGATTGGATCCATTGCAGGGTCAGTGACCAGTCGTCGGTGATAACGATAAATTGATGGATATAAGTGTTAAACTGTTAGTGCAGGACAAAACTACCAAGGATATAGCACAACAGCTGTTTATCAGCGAGAAAACGGTGCGTAACCCTATCTCTAACGTAGGTGTGTTGAAAAACAAACAGACCGGATAGTTCTGCTCAGTCTGTTTGTTAATTATCCCTGCAGAAAATTTATCAATCTGCGTAGCTTATGATAGTTTTACTTCATTTCGATAAAGGTGGTCCCTTAAACTAATCACTTTTTCTAAAGAGTTATCAATATATTGAATAAGTTCAGATTTAACATCTTTTATACTTATGCAGAAGCCATCAGCAAATGTAGGATTAGCATAACCCCCATCGGTAATTTCATAATCCCCATATTCACGTTCAATATAACCCCTAGCCACTTCGATTTCATCGATTTCTAGTCTAAGTGTGATGTGGTCAGTCCCACCACGCTCAGGGTATAACGTCCCGTTAGATGAAATTGTAAGTTGTTGGTTTTGACTATCTACTAAAGAAACTATTGTTGCGTTTAACTGGAAACCATCTGAAATAGTATACTCTTTTGATGCATCATGAAGACTTTCTATATAGAACTCAATTGCCGTATCCAATTCGTATGTAAAATCTTCTATGCTTTCATGCGTTAATTGATCAATTATCATATATTTTAAATTAAAAATTTCGTTGGTAATAATACTATGTGTTAAAAAAAACATGAAGAATTTCTTCTAGAGACTCTCTTTTCGCATCTAAATCTTTGTTAGATAACAATCTATTTTTAAGATCATCATAAATATCGATTATTTCATCTGCATAAGAATCCAGCACGGTTGAATATTTCCTCGGAAGATCTAATAATTCTTGGATATCTTCATGTTCATTAATATCTTCGATTATCGAATCCTCATCGGGTAAGGGTTCTAGACCAGCTTCTTCTAGATATATTTCTTCATAAATAGCCCTTGATAAGTTATAATCTTCAAATTCCTCAAATGTAAGTATTTCTAAACGAATACCTTTTGCCTCTGCTCTGTTCTTTGCAGCTTCGGAATACCCATTATTTGTAATGATTATCCCCAAATTTGCACGTATATCCTCAAGGAATCCAATAAATGAGTCAATAACTTTAACATCGATATTTTTTGAGTAATACTTGCACTCTACACCTACGGATGCAGTAAGCTTTAAACTATTGAATTTAAATGGAACTATGTCTAGATATGGTTATGGCAAAGACTTTGACAATGACGAAGGAATTATTGAATTAGACATAAGTAAGCACACAGGGAATGAGATTACGGACGAAAACGGGAAAGACATGCTGTTTGAAATAAAGGCGAATTATTAGTTGAGCAATTTAAATGAAAATATGAAATAATCAATGTGGGTAGAAGCTGAGCAATGGCTGAAGGTCAATGGAATGTATAGACGGTAATACGGATGTAATAGTCACATTTGAGGACGGTTCTAATGGATGGCGAAATTTTTCAGCATACCAAACACATACACTCGCTTTCCGAAAGGAACAAAATTACCGGCGAATGTTTATACGGCAGTCATTGGTGGGCAAGAGAAATGATCCTCATTGATGAATGTAGTCGTGACCGGATAGAAGATGTAATAAAGCAATTAATCGAGAACAAGATTTTGAGCGCATTTTTAGTAAAGTTGACGCTGTAGATGATTGATTCTATTATTGGTTTTTGGTAAATGTGTAATGAATACAGCGAATACAAGGAGAAAGAATATGACCCCATTTACAAGGTCTGTCATTATTGAACCATATCATGACTGCCCATTTTGGATTGAAAGGCAAGTTACTCGGCGAGAGTATGTTGTATTAAGTTCAAATAGTACCGAAGAAGATGTTGAATTATTCCTCACGCTGTTGTTTGGATATAACAATATAGATAGTCGCTTGCCATTGGAGGATGCGTTCAAGGAACTGTTACTGGAAGATGAGGTAGCGATGTCAGGTGGAATCGCTTTTTTCAAGAGCGAGACTGAGTTCATTTTGCCTAGTTGCTGCTGCGGTCTTGAAGGTATAGTTGATGATGTTTATCAATCAGTATTAAATAAAAAAAGTCCATGGCTTGGTCATGACCCGAGTCCAGGAATTACTTATCATGAGAATAACGTAAAAGTTTGGTTAGATGACCCTGGCTCAAATGAAAATATAGATGTATTCAATATTGATTTTACATACGAGGAACTAATTCATAATATTGAAACAAGCTTGATTGATCTTGAGTCATTTATCGATATCCCTTTATACAATTGGGTTCATGCTCGTGATGAAGAGATTGGAGATCAATTCAGGATGAGAATGAAAAGCTGGCTAGGTTTTAAGGGGGCGTAATCATGACCTTTCCCAAAAAAGGCTCAAGAACGATAATTGTGGATGATGAAACCTACAGATGGACGATTTCCCCTAAAAAAGGTTATATCAGATTCGTTGCTGAGCATGCCGTTACAAAAGGACGAACTTTGATTATATATGTTGAGTCTGACATTAACGTTTTTTGGGTCGAATTTCCATACGCAAATGGTCTTAATTTAAGGATCTTCAAACCAAAAGATGCCGCTAGTGTGATTTCAAAAGCAATATGCCTGGGCTGGGACCCAAAGGAACGGGGAAATCCAATTATCTTTAAACTAGCTGATGATAGCCTGGTATTAATGTAATTTTTTGGATATATTTACTAAATATTTAATGTGGGTGGAAGTAATCGATAATGGACAATGGGCATAAACGAAAACTGCGGCTCGAGTACTCTCTCAAGCAGCAAAAGAAAAGGGGAGAACCTGATAACTACGGGGCAATGTTTGAAGAAGGTATCCAATCCCTCAAACAGCACATTGGTTAGCTCAATGTTACAATTAATGAATTCGATGGATAAAGAAACTATAGGCAAACCATGAACCATCCGAATCTGCATTATTGCTGTCTCAACCCGGATAAGAACTCTTCAACCACTTCAACATTCTCGCGGCTAGTATGGAAGATATAAAGCTCACGCTCGGGGTCTTCTTTGTGATAATGTTTGTACCCTTCCCAAGCTTCCTTGGAGTTCATATATTCGTTTACCACAGACATCTCTTCAATGGTACGAAGCCGGTTCTGAGATGTGGCTTTAAGAGCCTCAACCAGCACAAGACGATTCGGATAAATTTTAGTGATTTCGTTCCATTTCATGAGCAATCACCCCTTGTGGTTTTGGATAGAATAAGTATAAGCCCAGAGCAAGAAACATCGATTGTAATTTAAAACACAGCACGAACGTCATGCAAAAACTGAATGTAAAAGGTCGTTCACAAGCAGTTGTCGAGCTGATCAAGCTTGGGGAGTTAACCATCTGACCAGTCAGGCAATCCCGCTTTGCACAGTCTAGTCCTACTTAGCCTTCTTAAGCGCTTTTCCCTCGGAAGATGCGCGGGGAGGCTCTTTGGTTTGTTTATATATGATATTAGTTTTTTAGGGCACAAGAAAAACGCAGTAGTTTTTTTACTGCTATCCAGTAGTAATATAGCTCGGGGACAATAAAACCAAGGCGTAGTTCAAAAAAAGACTTAGTTTCAGGCGATACGCCGATCAGGTCAGATGCTTGCAGTTATCATGTGATCATACAACTTATTGAGTATTGAAGGACATGGGAGGGCTATTTTCGGTTCTTAAGCGACGTAAAGAACGCTGCTGAAAAAAAGAAAACTGTAAGCATCCAGCCTATTGTCGGAGCCCACTGCCAGAGTTCTTTTCCAGCAAGGCTAAATGCTAAACATGCAACACCAAACATGCCAAGCACAGTCGGTTTCATACAAATATCACCCTTAAAATAATTTATATAATTTTTGACGCTTAAAAAGTGAAAAGGTTACAGACGAATGAAAAATCATTGGAATAATGAAGGGCATAAGAAAACCCCCTCGAAAGAGAGGGGGGCTATGCCAATCGTGTGAAAATTAATGAAGCGTTTCTGTAGAATGGGGAACCATCGATATTCGTTGGACAAATACTGATTGATGTACCTGAATTAAACGTGTAAAAAACTGAAGTTCCAGTGCTATAATATAACCTGAACTTGAGGCAGAGGCAGTAAAAGCCGGTTGGTAGAAATTTACACCGTTAAAAGTTGAAATCTGACAGATGTAAAGGAATCTGTGGTAAAGACAACATCTATACTTGCTGTAATGGAATATGCGCCGCTTGCAGAAAGGAATATTGAATTCGTATTCGTACCAGGGAACATGTTAATCGTATATACACTAGACAAGTTGAAATCAATATTCGCACCTGAGACCAATGGAAGATCTAACCCTCAAGCCCGCAATCCCTAAATTAGTCCCGTCGGTCCCGCCGGTCCAACAGGTCCCGGATCTCCTTGAGGTCCCGTAAGCCCCGTATGACCGGTCATGCCAGTTAAGCCCTGATCCCCCACAAGAATCACTCTCCATTTATCATTGTACTGGGAGCGAGCAGAATATAACATCAGCGGACTTTTAAAAACTTGATATCGGTTCAGATTATTCGGCCAACGATTTCGCAGTTTTAATAAATCGATAGGTAACCATGTCATTGGCTTAATTCAAGATCCATAAATGCTGAAATGTAGGACAAAACTTCCAAGGATACAGCACAACAGCTGTTTACAGCGAGAAAAAGATAAGTAACCATATCTCAAATGTCATGCAAATACTGAATGAAAAAGGTCGTTCACAAGCAGTTGTCGAGTAGATTGAGCTCAGGGAGCTACCCATCTGATCGGTGAGGCAATCCTGCTTTGTACAGTCTAGTCCTACTTAGTCTTCTTAAGCGATTTTCCCTGTGAAGACGCATGGGGAGGCTCTTTGGTTTGTTTACTCTTTATGGCGCTGTTAGTTCAGAAGTGCATATCCTACTAAGAATCATAGGTCACACACAGGGTTACTTGGATTGGATATCCTGAAAAGGTACGGCTTTGTTGTGGACTTGGACAAGCTTAAACTTTACAGGTCAGATAACCTCTAAGACGAGTGGATAAGTAAAAAAAGAGGACGCTAGTCCTCCGGTGTACGATCCAGGAAGAGACGGGTGACGGATGTAGAATCACCATGCTTCACTTCCTCCTCACTGGCCTTTTCTTCCAGACTGTCATGAGTATTCATGCCGGGAGCAATATTCGGCTCCTCGTGTTGTTCCTTCATTCTGATTCACCTCGCTTTATGGTTATCATTGGCAAGGAAGGGGCAAGACATACATGACTGCTGAGTATGAAGCACAGCCTCAACGTTAGGGACCGGAGTGAATCGGCATGCAGCTCGAACGCCCATGACAGAGCATACAGATTTAAGCATGTAGATCTATTGTCCTGTAAATCAGCCTACATTATTATAGTAGTGGGACTATTTGCCATAAGTTGTCGAGCGAGGGTCATGTCCTTATATTACATAAATAGGAGTGGGATCATTGAAAAAGCTGATTGTTGTGTCGCTTACAAGCGCGTCTTTGCTGGTTGGCCTGGGGACAGGTGTTTTTGCCGGAAGCAATCTGAAGGAAATTCAGGCATACTTGAACGGGGATTTGAAAGTCCGGGTAAATGGCAACGTAGCCCAGCTCAATGACGAGCAAGGACTTGCTATTGAGCCTATCACGTATAATGGAAGCACGTATTTGCCGGTTCGCGGCGTAGCCAATGCATTGAAGGTGGCGGTTGATTATGACGCTGCCAATAACGAAGTTATTTTGGGCGAGAAGGTTAACGGCACACCATTGAACGCGGAAAAATTCGATGAAGTACGCTACTCCAAGGAACCTGGCCAGACGACGTATAAAGGCAAAAATTATCAGGAAGTATTGTATCAGCACAGCGATAACGAACCGTTGGCTCCTTCACTTTTCGTTACCCCGGATAAAAAATATCAGAAGCTCTATTTGAAGCTGGCTGCTATAGATAAGGATATCACCGAAATCGAGATCAAGGATCTTGATAGCAATGCGCTTTTGAAAAAAGTCGATACGGTATCGGTCAATGACGGACTTAAGGAAATTGAAGCCGACATCGGCGGCGTCAAGACGGTTGTTATTAGCTTCCACCTCAAATCGGGCGGCGGCTACATGGTACCATTGATAGATTCGTATTACAAATAATAAGCTTGAATCGTCTCATGCTTCTTCCGTCCTCTAAGCTGATCCTGGAAAACAGGAAGCGCCCGGAGGACTTTTTCGTTTGCTGCGTAATTGTGCACAATAGGGTAAAATGACTGTAAGTAACAGTGAGGAGTGGACGACATGCCTGTCATCGAAATGTCTTTATTCATTCAGGCTCCGATTCAACGCTGCTTTGACCTGTCCAGAAGCATCGACATCCATATGGAGTCAACGTCCAGGACGCAGGAAAGAGCGATAGCAGGCAGGACAAGCGGGCTGATTGAGCTGAATGAAACCGTCACGTGGGAAGCTGTTCACCTTGGAGTGAGACAAAGGCTGTCAGTACGCATCACGGAAATGGAGGCGCCGCATCGCTTCGTCGATGAGATGGTGAGCGGGGCGTTTCAGCGGTTTACTCATGTCCATGAATTTATTCCTCATGAGAATGGAATCTTAATGAAGGACCGGTTTGATTATACTTCGCCTTTAGGCCCACTCGGCCGATTAGCTGACAGGTTATTTCTTAAAAGCTACATGACCCGCTTTCTCCGCGAGCGCAATGAATATATCAAAGCAGTCGCCGAACGGCAAGAATGAGGCTTGGAATCTCCAGTCATAGCTTATTCAAACTGTCTGGTTTCATTTTGTAGGGGTACTGCAACCCATCGTATCCATTCACTGAAAAAGACCTTCACTATCGTATTTTCTAATAAAAGAAAAGCGATGGTGAAGGTCTTTTTTGATGCATATAATCAAAATGTATCACTAAAATAAAAATGATTAATTTTACTTATTTTAGCTTCGGGAATACAATAGTTCCAAGATGATCCGAAAGGTTGTGATTAAATGAAGCATCAACCCGATTACTTTCGTGAGCAGTTTCCGTATTCAGCCCCGCCGCGCGTACTGTTTGACGGTGTGGAGGTTCCGACAGCCATGCCGGAGGATATTTTTATCACGGACACGACATTCAGGGACGGGCAGCAGGCGAGACCTCCTTATACTGTGGAGCAGATTGTCACCCTATTTGACTATTTACACCGCTTGTCAGGAGATAAGGGTGTGATAAGACAGTCCGAGTTTTTCTTGTACAGCGAGAAGGATCGTGAAGCGGCGTACCGATGTATGGAAAAGGGGTACCGGTTTCCGGAGGTGACGGCCTGGATTCGTGCGGTGAAAAAGGATTTTGCGCTCGTCAAAGACATGGGAATTAAGGAGACCGGCATTTTAACCTCGATTTCCGACTACCATATTTATTTGAAGCTGGGGCTCGATCGGGAAAAAGCCATGATGCAGTATCTGGATATTGTAGAAGCGGCTCTGACTGCGGGGATTCGCCCGCGTTGTCATTTGGAGGATGTAACGCGAGCCGATGTGTACGGGTTTGTAGTCCCGTTCGTTCAGCGTTTGACTGAGCTGTCCGAGCAGAGCGGGATTCCGGTTAAGGTGCGTCTATGCGATACGATGGGGTATGGAGTTTCCTATCCCGGGGCCATTCTGCCAAGAAGCGTTCCGCGACTGGTCCACGCTTTGAGGGAAGAGACGGGCATTCGCAGTGAGCAGCTGGAATGGCACGGACATAACGACTTCTACAAAGTGATGACCAATGCGGCCACCGCTTGGCTCTATGGGGTAGGAGGCATCAACGGCACGCTGCTCGGATTTGGCGAAAGGACAGGGAACACTCCGATTGAAGGTCTCTTGTTTGAATATATGGGATTGACCGGCGATATGTCCGTAGATACGACGGTCATCACGGAAATCGCGGACTACTTTGAACGGGAGCTTGGCTATCATATTCCTCCAATGACACCTTTTGTCGGGAAGCAGTTTAATGTCACCGCAGCGGGTATTCATGCCGACGGAGTGATCAAGAATGAGGAAATCTATAACATCTTTGACACCGGCAAGCTCTTGAATCGGCCTCTAGGGGTGCAGGTGACGGATAAGGCCGGGGCAGCCGGCGTCGCGTTCTGGGTTAATAAACAGTTAGGTCTTAAGGGCGAGAATCGTTTGGACAAAAAACATCCCTCCATACAGGCAATGACGGCTTGGGTGGCGGACCAGTACAAGGACGGCCGTACCACCAGCTTGTCGGATATGGAGCTCCTTGGGGCGGCGAAGCATTTTTTGGCGGACTTGTTCTAACAGCGGCTCCAATTGATGTATGAAGATATTGTAAATCTTCTATTGATGTTAGCTCCGCTTTGGCATATAGTGATCGTAAGAAAATGATTGTAGAGATGAGAAGACCGCAGGAAAGGTCGTGACCGTGAAGTGGATAATGCACTTTTGGATTCGGTGGTTTTGCCGGACGGTATCCTCGATTCCAGCAGGCTGAGCAGCAGAGAAACGTTGTATATCGGGCGAAACGGCAAAGCGGTAGAGCGGTTTGCTGTCGATCCGGATGACTCGCACAGCTACATCTTCAAACCGTTGACCAACCTGGACACGATAGGACGTGAAGCATGGGTTTACCGGAACCTTCTTCCCCGAATTCCTGTTCGCTATCCAAAGCTTCTCGCACAGGCGCAGCACACGGATGCAGAGAGGTATTGGGCAATTTACGAAGATTTAGGCAAGCTGGAGCATCGGTTTGACAGAGAAACCTTGATAAAAGCAGCCGAAGCGATTCCATTCTGGCATCGGCTTCCCGTCGAATCCGTTCCGGAGGAGTTTACCGGACATACTCCGCTAGTCGATCAAATTATGCGAGAAATTCAGGATAAGCTCCCTGTGGTGAGAACGATCCTGGAACGGCTGGCCTTTCCCGCTGATCTCACGGAGAAAGCACAATGGGTTGTTGGACAAATGGACGATAGGTTATTTTCCAAGCAGACAGTTTCCCACGGGGATTACCATCCGTTGAATTTGTCACTGCTTGAAGATCAGATTACGATTCTGGACTGGGAGTACGTTCACCGGAATTCGATCTACTGGGATCTGTATAATTTGTTAGACATTACAAGTCCCAGCTACAGAAGGCCTGTCGTTACCGCAGCAGTAAGGAATGAGGTGCTTCAAGCCTATTATGCGCGAACAGAGCAGCTTGGCCAGGACGGCGGCTTCCGTACACTTCAGCAGCATTACTATCGCTACGCGCTTCTCTATTCCTTGTGGATTTTGACACTCATTGAGAAGGATCTGAAGTCCGGTGTGCTGAACCCCGAGGCGTTGTTGGAGCAGCAAGAGGAGACTCGAGCCATTGCAATGGATTTATTGCTTGAGCAAATAGAGATGAATAATCAGCCCCGCTGACATAGGGAAGAAGACCAAGGAACCGAGACGAAGCCTCGGTTTCTTGACATAAATTTTAGAGCTCCTCGCAGCAATGCGCTTCGAAGCCAAGGCATCATTACCCTGAAATTTCTCTGGTACCCCATGTCATTCCCTGTTATGCCGCTTCACCGCCATGGATGGGCATTGAACGGTTTATCCATAAAAAATTTATGGCCAAATTCATGAAAGCGGTAACATTTCAATAGCTTTTGATGTATACTTGAATTAAAAGCGATCAAAGGAGAAATGTCGACTATGGGAGTAGAACCGATGAATCCTTCTGAATTGTATGCCGTAAAACGCTGCTGTCGCTGTGGAATGGAACTTGAGGAGCAAGCCGATTGCTATAAAAGCACCTGTGACGAGTGCGAAGGAAACACTTTCTACCCCTTATCTCCGCTTCAGCCCAAGGGTAAGCTCATGAATTATATGCAAGGAACCAATCTAATCGATGCTTATTGGCACTAACCAACGTTCCCCCGCGGGGCTCTCAACAGAAGCTGCTTGCGGGTTTTTTACTGCCATAGAATGTTTCCATTTCAGGTTTAGCACATAGTACACGAAACCGCTTCGAAGCGAATGCACCACTTTGCGAGGTGATCTCATTGTGCCGTATAAATGCCTACCTGCTTTGGATCCTTCCATACCCCTCCGTACTGCTTCAATCTTTGATCCGCCTCTACTTCGAGCCATGCGAGCAACTCAGCGTACAGCTTATCATCGCTCGGAATTAGCATGTAGCTGAACATCGAAGAAATGTAGCGAACGACCGGAGCGCTTTCGTGAAAGACGAGAGCATTCGTAAGGAGCACTTCATTGACCTGTGAAAATTCGCCTCCCAATATGGACTTTGCGTTCTCCACACTGAATGTACCGACGGGAGAGGTCATAGGGGGATAACCGAATGCCTGCAGCATATCATTGTACAAGCTTTTGATCAGAGGCTGTGACTCGCTGGAATTCGTTATCGCCAATACATGACCCTCAGGTGCCAGAACCCTCCTGAATTCACGCAGCGCTTGCGGAATGTCCGGTACATGATAGAGCATATGTCTAGCTGCAACCCGTTGAAAGGTACCATCCTGAAAAGGCAGCTCTCTGACATCTCCGATCACTCCTTCGATGCCTTCCGATTTCGTCTGTTCAATCATACCGGCGGATTGATCCAGTCCGACCAGGCGGCCCTGATGCCCCGCATGGAACAAATGCTTCAAAAAGCTGCCGGTCCCGCATCCTGCGTCCAAGACGGCTTCTTCCCCTGTCAGCTTCATTAAGGCGACGGCTTCCTTGTCTAAATTGATTTTACGATCCGTATACAGAGCATGAGTCTGAATGCGGATGGATAATGGTTCAGCATGGTCATATTGGCGAGTGATCTGCTTTGATGGTTCCATATCAATCTGCCTCCTTTTATATTCATCCTAATGTAAAAAAATAGGAGGAGGAATGGAGTTTTATTTCCCTTTTATGGATTTTTATGTGATTTTTGCTGAAAAAAATTAAAATTGCCTCAAAAGTCTGTTGAAAATAGGTCTGGGGGCGTTTACATTTAGATTAGGTTATATTTGACATGGTTCGACAATGGCCTTGGCCGGGTTCTAACCAGCGGGACAGAGGATAGATAAAAGAACGTCGGGTTTGGAGAGAGTACAGATCATGGTGAAGAAAGCGACTACAACCGCAATCGTTGGTATGCTTGGCTTAGCGGGTGCGCTAACCAGCTGCAGCGGGATAAATGAAGATGCTTCCACGTGGACATATGATGCGGGACAACCGCTTTCAATGCTTATGGTGTGGTATGGGGACGATGTATTGTCGCCGATGAAGCAGCGGCTGCTGCAGGAAAAAGTGATAGAGAAATTCAATGTAGACTTGAAGATACAAATTGTAGATAAGGATGAATACGAAAGCAGGCTTAATGCTGCTTGGATGAGGGGAGACAGCCCGGATATCGTCTGGATGAACAATACGATGATTCGTGAGGCGGCGGGCAGCGGAGCATTGCTTCCTCTCGATGATCTGGTCAAAAGCTCGCCCGTATGGAGCAGGATGCCTAAGGAATATTTCGCCGATTCCCGTTACTTTGGCAAAATCTATTCCCTGCCGCAAAACATTCAAGCTCCGGAATCGATTCATTACCGAGCGGATTGGGCCAAGGCGTTGAATATAGCTCCACCCACCAATCCGGAGGAGCTGTACAGGATGCTGTACGCATTCGCCAAGAACGATCCGGATGGGGACGGAAAAGCAAATACGACGGGGTTCACCATGGAAGGAAACTTAAGCCGTACCGGGGCTATCTGGAGGATGTTCGTTCCTGCGGCCCCCCGCAAGCTGGCCTTGTATCTGGATAATCAGGACGATACAATCAAATCCGCTTACTTGGTTTCTGCGGACATGAAGAAAGCGCTGGAGTGGCTGCGTAGAGGCTATGCCGAAGGCGTTTTGGATAAAGAGTGGGTATTGGAGAAGCAGAAGACTGCGGAGGAAAAGTTTATTACCGGAAAGACGGGAGTCTGGGTCATGGGTGCAGACATGATCACCCCGCGTTATGACAAAATGAAGGCCAATTTCCCCAATGTCCATGTCACGTCCATCCCGCCGATGAAAGGTCCTTATGGCGCGAATTACGCTGTACGTGCCGGATATTCAAGTAATTATGTGATTATGTCCAAGACACCAAATCCGGTCAAGGCCAAACAGGTGCTGGATTACTTGCTCGGTCCGGAAGGAACATTGGAAACCAGAGTCGGCTTTGAAGGCAGTACTTATGCTATCGAGAATGGGGAACTGCAATGGCTGATGAAAGGGGAAGATAAATATTACGACCCCGGCTCTGTCCTAAACAGCGTCCATCGACTGAAGCTGCCTGTGCCTAATCCGATGCTGGAGCAAAACTTGAGGGCAGTAGAAGGCTTCAAGATGGAGATGAACGCGAACAGCTTGTACATCCCCAAAAGCGAGCGGGCAACCCAAAAGGCGGGAGAATTTGAGCGACTTGCTCTGGACTACATAAGCAAAATCATTATTGGCCAATATCCGGTAGACCGGTATGACGATTTCGTCGCCGAAGCGAAGAAGATGGGATTGGAATCGATCTTGAAGGAAATCAATGAGATTTATAAAAAAGAGAAGAAATGGGCGGAAGAAAATAAGTAAAAACCGGCGTTCTCCGATGGTAAGGAGCTGAGCCGGTCTTTTTTTGCCTGGTTATCCATTGCAGCTATGCTGGAGCATCATCAAAAAGCTGTCGATGAGGTCCGGGTTAAAAGCGGCGCCCTTTTGCTCCGCCATAAAAGCAACTGCTCTTTCTTTGCTCCAGGCATCCTTGTAGGCTCGACGGCTCGTTAACGCATCATAGACGTCGACCACGGACACGACCTGCGCTTCGAACGGGATGTCATTTCCTTTTAGCTTGGCGGGATAACCGGTGCCGTCCCATTTTTCATGGTGGTATTGAATGATGTGCTCGGCAATGCGCAGCTCTTCCTGAAGGATCTCATCCTCGAGCTCTCGTGAGATTTTATTTACAATCTCCAGACCAATCAGCGGATGGGTCTCGATGATATATCTTTCGTAATGGTTGAGCTTCCCCGGTTTGTACAATATACCCTCAGGAATGCCGGATTTGCCGATATCATGCATAATACTGGCATTGACGATTTGTTGAATATACTCTTCTGGGAGACCCAGCTTCAAACGCTCGTTATGGAAAGTAAGCAGCTTTTCGGTTCCATGCTGCACGCGGGACAGATGCTCTTCAATATGTGGGTCCCTAATTTCACAGGAAATGGCTAGCACCTTCAATATTTCACTTTGCAGCTTCAGCTTGCGGGTTTCCGATATATAGCTCCCCTCGGATATCTGGTCCAAATCGCGGACGACACCTACGTAGTAGGTCTGCTGGTTCACAACCATGGGGGTGATGGTGATGTTGGTGTGCCAAATGTCTTTATTTTTCTTGCGGTTGATAAATACGCCGGTCCAGGCCAAATTCATCTGAAGCGACTCGTGCATACTCGCATACGTTTTTGGAGGAGTAAGACGAGATCTCAAAAAGTTGGCACGAAGACCTATCATATATTCACGGGAATATCCCGTAACTTCCTCATATTTGGAATTAACCTCAACAATACGGTGATTCTCATCCGTAATAATGACCCCGTCGGCTAATTTCAGGTAAAACTCTAGAGCCGCCTGCATGGTGTTCCTCCTTAAATATAGTAAAGCTTCTCGTGCAGGAGGTTGTGGTGACCTCAAGCCGGTTGTACCTTCCATAGTTTAGCATAATTTTTGTGTACCAAAGTTCACAATTTGTTGAATAATAGTTTCGGTTCTTCCCGTTCATGATACGCCGTATGCAACTTAAGAAAATTTTAAGGTTTCCTTATGAGCGCCTTAAATTGTGTTTTGTATACTGAAGGTATCTATATGCAGTGATGCAGCAGCCAATTAAGGAGCGGAAATCATGCGGAACACGTTAAGGAATGACGTTGAACGGGATCATAGTCCTATAACGAAATGCCTGCTAAGGAATACGGAGTTGGAATATCGGGCGAAAACGGTCAAAGGGTACGAGGTAAGCTGCTACCAAATGTGCTTTTACCTTCTTCAAAATGAGGCCAAAGCGATGAAGGCTGCCTTGGCATCTGTCGAAGCGCTGCTGTTGAATGACTCCTTCTTCTCCATGCCGGAAAGGGAACGCCTCGATGCTGTACGGAAAGTATCGATTCGCTGCTCCCTGAGACTGGTTTAAAAAGCATGAAAAATGATACAGGGCTGGAACATAGAATCCAGATTTCAAGACATACTACATGCTTAGAAAGTGATCTATGACATGGAGGACAAGGGAATGAGTCTGGATGGAAAAGGAGCTATGAGATTTAAGGATAAAGCAGCTGTGGTCACCGGCGGAGCCAGTGGAATCGGCGAAATGACCGTTCGATTGTTTGCGGCCGAGGGGGCGAAGATCGTCATTGCAGATTTCGCGGACCGGGGGCAGGAGCTCTCGAAGGAATTGAATCAGCAGGGATATGACACGCTGTTTGTCAAAACCGATGTGACCCAGGAGGAACAGGTAAGAAACATGGTCGAGCAGACCGTAAAGCAATACGGCAAGCTGGATATTCTGTTTGCCAATGCGGGAATCGCCAAGGATGCTCCAGCCCACGAGCTCAGTCTGGAGTCTTGGCAAAAAACGATAGATATTAATTTGACCGGCGTATTCCTGTGCGATAAGTATGCAATCGGACAAATGCTGTCGCAAGACACCGGCGGGGTTATTGTTAACTGCGGCTCCATACACAGCCATGCCGGAAAAGCGGGAGTAACCGCTTATTCCTCCGCCAAAGGCGGTGTCAAGCTCTTAACCCAAACGTTAGGAGTTACTTACGCCAAAAACCACATCCGAGTCAATGCGGTATGTCCGGGGTACATCGATACGCCGCTGATTTCGGGACGCACGGAAGCGGTGAACGAGCATCTGATCAGCCTCCATCCTATGGGAAGGCTGGGCAAGCCGGAGGAAGTAGCCAAAGCTGTGCTGTTTCTGGCAAGCGAGGACGCTTCGTTTATTACGGGTACGAGCCTTCTCATCGATGGAGGTTATACTGCACAATAAAGTAAGCCGGAGCTAGAGCAAAAAGACCGTTCCATCCAGCCGTCGAGGCCGGACTGGAGCGGTCTTTGCGTAGCAGGGATTTACCCCTTATTTGTTTTGGGCGAGTTGAGCTTGCCGATTGTACCATTGAACGAAGTTGTTGACGACAGTGTCCAGGAATTTTACCGTAGGCTCGTGGGTAATGTTACCTTCGGCATCCATCTTCTCATGAACGATTCCCACATAAACTTCATTGCCTGGAAGAAGCGGCGAACCAACACCCGGGGAGAACAGAATATCACGCAGGTGCATTTGTGCCTTCACGGTTCCAAGAACTCCCATCGACGCGCCCATAATCCAGGACGGCTTTCCGTTCAGCACGCGATCCACGCGGGACATCCAGTCGATCGCATTGACCATGACGCCCGGAACGGTACCGTTGTATTCTGGAACCAGCCAGAGAACGGCATCAGCGGCAGCCACTTTGGCTTTGAATTCTTTTACAGCGGCAGGAGCTTCATTCTCAATATCCTGATCGTAGAAGGGCAGGTCGCGAAGGCTCAAAATTTCAAGCTCAAAAAGGTCTTTATACCGTTTTTGAATATATTCGCCCAGCTTACGGTTATAGGATTCTTTGCGGATACTTCCGACAATAGCAGCTACTTTCATGGTTATTACCTCCAAGGATTCATTTGAAATATGTAAATCAGATTTGAATAGTACAATAAATATTATTATTTATTTATTATATTTAGTCAACATAAAAGTTTAGAATATAGGCAAAAAAATTCCCGGAAAAGACATTTGTCCCGGGGGAAGTAAGAGTCAGGGGCGATTGAGCTGCTCAAGCACCTGCTCCACTTTTTTCAGATGCATAGACATCCGTTCCTTGGCTGCAGCCGCATCGCGTTCCTGAACTGCGGCCACGATAAGGCGGTGCTCCTCCGAAAGCCGGCTTAGCTCGCTTTGGTCAGCGAATACCCATAATTTGCGGCTCTCCCGCATCACAGAACCCATGGATGAAAACAAGGATTCGAGGGTTCTTTGGAGCAGCGGGTTACCGGACGCTTCGGCAAGCGCGACGTGAAGCCGGATATCCGCCTGCTCCAGCGCTTCCTCATCTTCAAGCTTTTCCATTTCCTCGAGTATCGAGGAGAGTGCAGCCAAATGATGGTCGGACCGGCGCTCAGCAGCAAGCGACGCACTCTCCGTTTCCAATATGTAGCGAAGCTCAAGCCAGGCTTTGAGCTGAGGGAGATCGCTGATCTCCGGCAGCTGCCATATGGAGGAGGGCGGCGGACTTGTCTGAAGCACGAAGGTGCCTCCGCCATGCCGCACGTCAACCCAGCCATGAGCCTTTAACGACATGAGGGCCTCGCGAATGGTTGAACGGCCTACCTGGTAATTCACAGCCAGCTGCTCTACGGATGGCAGGCGGCTACCTATCGGATACTCGCCTTGGAGGATTTGATCCCGTATGGCATCGGCCACGACTTCGTAAGCTTTTTTTATAATCACAAGCGCACATCCTTTGTATGGTTGTCAAACCGGCAGCCCTGCGGTAAGCTCATCCCCAGCTCCTATCTCAAATGGGCGATAAAGAGAACCGCCGGCCTGGTTGCGGACAGGCTTTGCTGATAACGGATTTCCCGATATCAAGGGAAAATCTTTTCACAGCAGGATTGACACGTTATGAAAGCGAATTCTATAATAAAGTCATCAGATGACCTGATTAAAATTATACATGAAGGTTCCAAGAGAAACAATATCCCGGGAGGTTATATCCAGTGCTATCCTCAACTGTTCGAGAGCAACTGCAAGGCATTGTCGGGCCGAGCTGGTTTAAGGACGATACCGAATCCCTCGTCTCCTACAGCTACGACGCGACGCCGTTATATCAATCACTGCCGGACGGAGTTATTTTTCCATCGTCCACGCAGGAGGTATCCGCGATTATGAAGGTGTGCGCACAGAACAAGGTTCCCGTTATTGCCAGAGGAGCCGGCAGCAATCTGTGCGGAGGCGTCGTACCGGTACAAGGCGGACTTGTCATGGTGATGACGAGAATGAATCGGCTGTTGGAGATCGATCAGGACAATTTGACGGCAACGTTCCAAACCGGCCTCAATACGAAGCAGTTTCACAATGCGGTTGAGGCAACGGGATTATTTTACCCTCCCGACCCCAGCAGCATGATTATATGTACGATGGGGGGCAATATTGCGCTCGGCGCTGGGGGCCTTCGCGGATTGAAATACGGAACGACCAAGGACTATGTGATCGGGCTGGAAGCAGTGCTGGCCAATGGAGATATTTTACGAACAGGCGGCAAGCTGGTGAAGGACGTCGCCGGATACGATTTGACCCGATTGCTGGTCGGGTCCGGAGGAACGCTCGCCATCATTACCGAGGCGACGGTGAAGCTGGTCCCCAAGCCGGCCTTTCGGCGGTCCATGGTCGCCATTTATAGCGATCTGTCCTCCGCAGCACGCTCGGTTTCGCAGATTGTGGCCAACCGGATTACGCCGTGTACGCTGGAATTTATGGATCGCGCGACGATTCGCGTCGTCGAGGATTTTGCCCGCATCGGCCTTCCCGTAGATGCCGAAGCGATACTGGCAATTGAGCAGGATGGCGATGAGAGCCTGGTGGAGCGGGATTTGCAGCTGATCGAATCGATTTGCCGCCAGGAAGGCGCTATAGAGGTCAAGGTAGCCTCAACTCCGGAGGAAGGCGCCAAGGTCATGGAGGCGAGACGAAGCGCATTGGCGGCTCTGTCCCGTTTGCGCCCCACGACGATCCTGGAGGATGCAACCGTGCCTAGATCCAGGATTGCTGAGATGGTCTTGGAGGTTCAGCGAATTGCCGATAAGTATAACGTACAAATCTGCACGTTCGGCCATGCCGGCGACGGGAATCTGCATCCTACGGCGATGACCGATGCGCGCAATAAGGAAGAGATTCATCGGGTGGAGCAGGCCTTCGAGGAAATATTCGAGGCCGCCATTCGGATGGGAGGGACGATAACCGGGGAGCATGGCGTCGGCATGGTGAAGGCCCCGTATCTGGAGTGGAAGGTCGGCGCTTCGGGCATCGACATTATGAAGCGTTTGAAGGAAGCCTTCGACCCGGATCAGCTGCTGAATCCCGGCAAGCTGTTCGCCGAGACGCGCAAGCGGATTGTATTTAGCGATGCGTCCCATGGCGACCGCCACGAGGCTCAAGAAGAAACGGCTGCAGGAAAGCAGGAGGGCCGCTATCCGCAGAAGGAACAGACGGCGAAGCCGGCCGGTCAGGAGGAGGCGTAATATGGCGATGACGGAACGGGAAGCCTCTCACCAGCACAAGCTTGCGGAGAGGCTGAAGCTTACGCTGGACACGGACCAGCTGACCAATTGTATGCGATGCGGCTTCTGCCAGACGGCCTGTCCGACCTTCAATGAGACGGGGCTGGAGGCTGCGTCGCCAAGGGGACGAATTGCTCTCATGAAAGCCGTGTCGGACGGCTTTATGGAGCCCGACCGCCGCTTCCAGGAGCAGATGGACCTGTGTCTTGGCTGCCGTGCCTGTGAACCTGCCTGCCCGTCGGACGTGAAATACGGCCAGCTTATCGAGCAGGCGCGGGAGGCTATCGCTTCCGAAGCGCAGCACCCTTGGCACGTGAAGGCCATCCGCACCTTGTTCATGGAACGGCTGTTTCCTAACCATAGCCGGATGCGGCTGCTGGGAGGGATGCTTAAGCTGTATCAGCGCTCCGGCTTGCAGAAGCTGACGCAGAAAAGCGGAATCATGGGCCTGTTCCCCGAGCATATGAGGCAGATGGAAGCGATTCTGCCGGAAGGGTCCTCCGACGGCGTGATCCGCGCCTGGGAGAAGCTCGGTCTGCCGGCGGCCTGGGAAGCGACCGCAAGCGGCGAAGGCCGCATGCTGGTCATCCCTCCTGCCGGCGGCGTCAAACGCGGCCGCGTCGGGCTTTTTCGCGGCTGTATCATGGATGTGCTGTTCACGTCGACGAACGTGAACACGGTCCGGCTGCTCCGCGAGGCAGGCTTCGAGGTCGTCATTCCGACCTCGCAAACCTGCTGCGGAGCGCTGCACGCCCACGCGGGCGAAACGGCGTCGGCACGCCGCCTCGCCCGCGAGAACATCGACGCCTTCCGCGCAGCGGGCGTCGATTATGTGGCGAGCAACGCCGGCGGCTGCGGCGCGAGCCTGAAGGAATACGACCATCTGCTTGCCGCAGAGGAGTCGTATTCCACGGCGGCGGGCGAGTTTGCCCGCCGGGTCAAGGACATCGCCGAGCTGCTCGTCGATGAGGGGCTTCCGCTGCCGCTGAAGGCGGTGCAGCGGGAGAAGCCGCAGGTGGTCACCTATCAGGATTCGTGCCACCTGCGCAACGTCATGCGGGTCCAGCAGCAGCCCCGCACCCTTCTGCAGTCGATTCCGGGCGTCCGCCTGAACGAGCTGCAGGGCGCGGACCGTTGCTGCGGCTCGGCCGGTATCTACAATCTGACACAGCCGCAGATGTCTGCGGATGTGCTCGATCACAAGATGGAGCATGTGGATGCCACACAGGCGCAATATATCGTCACGGCCAACCCGGGCTGCCTGCTCCAGATGAAATGGGGCATTGTCCGTGCGGGCTGTGAGGATCGAATGAAGGCCGTGCATCTGGTCGACTTGCTGGCGGAATCTCTGGACGCGTCGGACGCCAAGAGCTAACCGGTATCCATATCCCAAGAAAAAAAAGCTTACCATCCGGTAAGCTTTTTCTGCTTTTGTCAAAAAAGTCAAGAAGCTTGTACCAGAATATCGGGCCTTAATCGCGAATAACTTTTAGTAAACGAGTAAGATTCTGCCGGAATACTGAATGTTTCATGATATTTCGGTGTATAATGGAACTATATGAACCTATTATAGTAATATATATCTATAGCAATATACCTATTTGAAGGAGGAAGAACGAATGGATCCCATTTCATCTCTGTCTGAACTTTTGGCGGAGCAAAAAGCATCATCGTACATCGAGATTCCGGGCGCAGTTTCCAGGACGTTCGGGCAAACGACATTGTCCACAACGCTGCCAATGAGCAAGCTGTTTTCCATTTATGAAGTGGATTTGGAAGTGCAGCGCGCCATTGTTCCACAAAATTTATCCAAGCTGATGGACTATATCATGCTGTACCTGGATCATCAGCAAGGCATTTATTTTCCGGGGATTATTCTTTCGGCGCGGGGTGCCGGAGAATATGATGCCGATCAGCAGGTATACCGGCTTCAAGCGATTGAAAAGCTGTATGTGGTAGACGGACAGCATCGTCTGGCCGCCTTCCGGAGAATTATGGAAACGCTGCAAAGCAATATGGCCCGCGCCAAGGACCGCAGAGAATACGACCGGATGGAAGAAATTACGGATAAGCTGAGCAAGCTGTACACGTTCCCGATGTCCACGATGATTTATCTGGATATTAACGCTCGCCAAGAACGCCAGCTGTTCTCCGACATCAACAAGCTTCCGCGTAAAATCGGCGGCAATCTGGCCGTGCTGCGCGAGCAGCGCAGATTTTACCATGTGCTGGCGACGCATTTGGCGGCTGAAGCCCCGGCGATGAAGCAAATTACGGTGGATATGTTTACGGAGCGGGGCAAAGGTCCGGAGTTTTTATTCTCCTACCACCTGCTGGTTGAAATCCTGTGCGGCCTGTTCGAAGGTCGGTTGAAATCGGCTGCCCGCAACAACGGCTACTATTTCAGCGACAGTGAGATTGAAGAGCATTTCAAGCTTGCTTCCTACTACTTCGACGTCATGCTTCGTTACTTGCCGGAGCCTGAAAAGGGCGAGCTGTGCTGGACGGAAAATCTGCAAATCGCGATGGCTCTGTTCTTCCATGACGAAGTGACCAAGACAGGGACCTTCAACCGCTACGCGCTGGAATATACGATGAAGATATTGCCTCATATCGATTGGAATGCGATCTACGTAGGCGATGAGAAGGATCGGCTGCCTAGACGTTCGCGTATCATGAAGGCTTACCAATACATTAAGGATTTCTTTCAGGAGCATCACGTGTTCTTGATTCGCGATAAGGAGGACGTCGGCTAATGGATGGACTTTGCCTTAAAATGACGATTCACCCGTTTTGTGAAAAATTCGGATTGGCCACAGTGGCTATTCAAGTGCAGGATTTGCTGAACTATACGACGATTGACCCGATGGTTCAACGCAAGCTTAGCGCCGGCCAACGCCGCAAAATATCCAATTACTTGCAGGAGCGGGAGCTGGACCGCGTCTTTTTCGGACCTGTTACGCTATCCCTGCGTGAAGTAAGCTCCCTTGCCAAAACGGACAAAGGCTTGTTCCTTCGTCCCGGCTCCAAGCTCAGCATTTTGGACGGCCAGCACCGGATTCTGGCTCTTGGCTATGTTAACGAGCAGCTGCTGAAGGAAGTGCGCAGCCATGAGAAGAAGGCGGCAGCTCTGAAAATCAAGCAGCGCCGTATGCCAGACAGTGAGGAAGTAAGGCTGGAGCTTGAGCAGATGGAAGGGCTTGTCGAGCAAATCGAACGCCGCCGTCTGGAATTGGTGGAGAGCGAGCTGGCTGTGCAAATTTACATCGGCTTGAGTGAAGAGGAAGAGAAGCAGCTGTTCGGCGATATTAACTCCAAGGTGCAGCTTGTCAGCAAAGAGCTCGGCCATTCGTTTGACAGCATCGATCCGCTGAACCTGGTGATTCAGCAAGTCGTGGATCATAATGTATTCCTGAAGGGTGCCGGTGTTGAACGCAGAGGAAACCTGACTTCCTATAATAAAAACTTCACTTCGTTCAGCTGGCTGTATTCCACAGCTACTATGCTGTTTACGGGAAAAATGCAGCCGTCCTACGAAATGGCGCGCAAAATCCGTCAGGACCCTTCGACGCATATTGAGATTCTTCATCAATACTTCAGCACACTCTTGCCATTAATGCCGGAGCAGCCTGGACTGCCTCAATACAGCTCGGCCAGCCGGGCCATGCAGGAAAGTATCGCCCTGTATGCTCATAGACATCTGTTTGTGGACGGGAAGTATACGAAGAACTGGACGTCCTGTCTGAGCATCTTTGAGGGCTTCGACTGGACTCACGAGAATGAGCTGCTGATTGAACGCTTCGGCACTCTCGATAACGGCAAGCTGAATCTGATTCATGAGAAGTCGCTGCGCAAGCACGGCAAGCTGGTACAGCTGTTCCGTGAAATGCACGGCGAGCCTGTCGATGCCGGAGACGAAGCATCGACAGCATAAACCCGTTAAAGCCAAAAATCCGTGAAGAAACGTTCCTGTTTCTCACGGATTTTTTTTCATTTTCTATAAGCCTATAAGCCGGTTTGGGCGAATATCACATCCGTTATTCTACGGCCAATCTCCTGTAGGTGCAACAGATTATTTCGCATCGGCCGCACAGCGGAAGCCCATATTGCCTGCGGAGCTGTCCGGCGTATTGGAGCTGCGCGCTGCGACCCGGTAACGGTTGCAATAGGATTTATGACATAAGTAGGAGCCGCCCCTCATGACGCGGGAGGTGCCTTTTTCCGGACCTTTAGGATTCGTGCGGGGCTCGTTAAGATGCCAGGTCGGGCTGAACCAATCAGCGCACCATTCCCAAACGTTGCCCGCAACATTGTACAGTCCGTAGCCGTTGGGCGGGAAGGAGCGGACAGGTGCAGTTCCGGCATAACCATCGCTCATATTGTTTTTCTCCGGGAACTTCCCTTGCCAAATGTTGCACAGATGCTCCGTGCCCGGTTTGAGAAGATCGCCCCACGGATAACGCTTTTGCTCCAGACCGCCCCGGGCGGCGTATTCCCATTCCGCCTCCGTCAGCAGCCGTTTGCCCGCCCAACGGCAGTAGGCATGGGCGTCGTTCCAGGAAACGTGGATGACAGGGTGGTCCATGCGGTCCTCGATGGAGGAATCCGGCCCTTCCGGATGGGCCCAGTCCGCCCCTTCGACATTCCACCACCAGGGGGTCCGCTGCACGACATGCTTTACATTCGCAGCCGTTTGCTCCGATACGAACAAATGGAACACGAACGACCAGCCGAACTTTTCTGCTTCCGTTTGGTAACCGGTCTCTTGAACAAACCGGGCGAATTCGGCATTGCTGACGGTGCAGGGATCGACGTAGAACGGATCTATGGTGACAGGTCGGACAGGCCCTTCGCCGTCTTGAGGGAACCCCTCCTGATCATCGGTTCCCATCAAAAACGTCCCGCCCTCCAAATAGATCATGCCTTCCAGAGGGTCCCGGGAAGAATGAGCCCCTGCATCCCCGGCGCTCTTTTGGAGACTGTCCAGAGATATCGTCTGCTTGTCGGATGGGACCTCATTTCGGCTGGTGGAGCAGCAGGATGGCTTGGATGTTTCGTTCATTGGGTTGTCCTCCTTAGAGTTTTTGCGTATGCAAAAACTAGCATCGAAAGCATACGCTAAGAGTTTTGTGAAGCAAAAACTGGCTACGAAAGCATACGCTAAGAGTTTTGTGAAGCGTATTCCTATTTAAAGCTCTGTAAGCTGATTGATGACCATAATAGCCGCACCGGTAACAAGCGCTTCCTCACCAAGATGCCCCAGGCTGAATACCACCTGATAAGCCGGGTAGTAATAGGTGTTGCGAATGGCGACCCGGGTAGCGATTTGAAAGAAGCTGGGATCGCTGCTGATCAGGGATCCGCCCAGAATCACCTTTTCCGGATGAAGGATGTTAATCAGGTTGGACAAGCCGATGCCGAAATAAGTGGCTGCCTGGGCGAAGATTTCTACTGTAAGCGGATCATGCTCCTTGAGGCCTTCCAGCAAGTGCATAAAATGAATGTGCTCCGGGTTGCTTTCCTTATAACGGAGGGAGGTTTCCCTTCCTTGCTTTAACCGGGAGCGCGCCTGCTGCTCCAATGCATGAATGGAAGCATAGGATTGCAGACTGCCGTAATTGCCGTGGTCATCGACTCGGGGCCCGTCCGTTTGGATAATCATTTGGCCGATGGAGCCTTCCATATCTACAGCCCCATATACAACCTTGCCGTTGGACATCATGGCAGAGCGTATGCCCACCCCTGCATGAACATAGAGCAAATGTCGGTAATCACGGTTCCGGTCGGACCAGGATTCACCCATGATAGCCGTGTTAGCCCCGTTATCCAGCAGCACCGGGAATCCCAGACGGCCCTCCAGATACCCGCAAATCTCTACGTTGCGCCAGCCGGGCGCCGAGAAATATAACGGCTCCAGAATGATGCCGGATGACCGGTCCAATGGACCGACTGCCCCGATTCCCATACCGAGCACAGCCTCGGCGGCGATATTGTGCTCCTTCATCATCCGCTCGGCTGCTTCGGCGATTTCCTTCAGCAGCCGGGAAGGCGTCATAGTCTCATCCATGACCCAGCTTTGTACACCAAGCTTGTTCATGTGCAAATCGCAAAGGATCAGCTTGGAGTTCATCCTCGATATATCCAGCCCGAATACATAGGCTGCCTGAGGATTGGTTTCGTATAATATGGGCCTGCGGCCTCCGGTGGATTCACCGAATCCGGCCTCTACCAGCCAGCCTTGTGCCGTCAGCTCCTCCAACGTACGGGTTAGCGTACTGCCCGTCATTTGGCTTTGCTCCAGCAGTTCGATCTTGGACACAGTCCCCTGTTTGCGGATCCGTTCGTAAATCTCTTTATGCTTGCGGCTGCCGATCCTTTCATGAATAGGTAACAAGCTCATCGATAACCTCCAACCTATCGAAATCAACCTTGGCTTTCTTTAAGCATAAATTATACACCAGTTGTAAAGGCTTAACCATAGCATAAGGCTTGCCGCCTGCTCCGGCAGCAAATGACCGGATTGTGACATCCTTATAAAGTTTGGTAAGATAGGAATAATGCGGTTCGGATGAGCAACGTCCGTAGTTTTTACTGCAATGGGTTCAAGCAAGTGGAAGGAGACAGGAGAACAACATGTCAGATTGGTATCGAAAAAGCTTCGGGGACGATTATTTGCTCGTCTACAAGCACCGGGATATGGAAGGGGCATACCATGAGGTAAAGCGGATGATTGAATGGCTAAAGCTGCCCCAGGAGTCCAGTGTTCTTGATTTATGCTGCGGGATGGGGCGTCATTCCATGGCGCTGCGCGACTTCGGCTACAAGGTGACGGGAGTCGATCTATCCAGTGTTTTATTAATGGAAGCGAACAAGCTGAATGTAAATAAAGAAGTGCGGTTTCTTCAGGGGGATATGCGGAATGTGCCGTTGACGGAGACGTTCGACGCCGTTGTCAATTTATTTACTTCGTTCGGTTATTTCGAGCATGATGAAGAAAACGAACGGGTGCTGAGAGAGATATATCGCCTGCTTGCGCCGGAAAGCAAAGGGAAATTTATTATCGATTATATGAATCCGGATTATGTGAAGCAGCACCTGGTGCCTTTTTCTTCGAGGATGGAAGGCGGCATTACCATTGAAGAGAACCGCAGGATTGAAGACGGCTTTGTTAAGAAAACGATTGTCGTCAGAGACTCGGATGCCGTGGAAAGAACTTATTTGGAGCAGGTGAAGCTGTACGGGCTGGAAGCGTTTCGGGAGATGCTTGACCGATCCGGCTTGGAAGTAACCCATGTTTACGGAGATTATCACGCTTCGGAATATGACCGCAATGAATCCAAAAGAATGATTTTTGTCGGTCATAGAAGAGGGTAGGAGCGAAGATATGAACTCATATACGATTCACAACGAGACATACATCCAGGTGAAAGTTCCTCTGCCCTTTCCTTTGCGCTGGGTCAACAGCTATCTGATTCGCGGAACGAACGGCTATACCCTGGTCGATCCGGGCCTGCATACTGAGGCATCGGTACAATGCTGGGAGGAGGTCTTGCGGGAGCTGAGACTGGACTACAGGGATATCGAGCAAATCGTGCTTACCCATCATCATCCCGATCATTATGGGCTTGCCGGATGGTTCCAGCAGCGTTCGGGAGCGCCTGTTCGGTTATCCCAGGCCGGTTATGACCAGGCTCGCTTGCTTTGGGGAGACAAGCAGCCGATGACCGCAGCCCTGCTCTCGCTCTTTGCAGCTCATGGGATGCCGCAGGAGCTGGCGGGACCAATGGAAGACAATCTGGATACCTTTGTCGAGATGGTGTCTCCTCAACCGGAGGTATCTTTTATCACGATCGGAGAGCCTTTCCGGCTCGGAGACTTGACGTATGAGACGATACATACGCCCGGCCATGCTTTGGGGCATATTTGCTTCTATCATGCCGATACGAAAGCCATGCTGTGCGGGGACCATGTTCTACCGCAAATATCCCCGAATGTTAGCTATTTGCCGGGTATCGACGAAAATCCGCTTGCCAGCTTCCTGCAAAGTCTGGAGCAGATGAAGCAGTACGAGGTCGAGTGGGCATATCCCGGCCACCGGGAACCGTTCGCAGCCTGGGGCAAACGTACTCAGGAGCTGATCAAGCACCACGAAGAACGGCTCGAGCATATGCGCGGTCAATTGGAGAGCCCTCAGACAGCATACCAGGTTTGCCGAAGGACCTTCGGCGACCGTCTGACTCTGCATCAGCTTCGTTTCGCATTGTCTGAAACCCTGGCGCATTTGATCCATTTGAATTCGGAGGAACGGGTCCGGCAGATAGAGATGGACGGAATGATCTATTATCAAACCTTATAGATAGCCAATAGCTGAATGGAAGCATCCAAGCCTTGAATGAAAGGGCTGGATGCTTTTTTTTACGTATCATGCCTACAGCTGAGTTCCCGAAACCGCTTCGAAGCAAGTCCCCGCATTGTGGCAGGGTTTTGTATGGATCGAATGGTGTCGATGTTTGTACTCTTCATGATATGGCAATAATTGAACCTATATCCCCGTCTTCCCTTAAATTCCGTTCAAGAAAAGCACAGCCAGCATCGTGAGGAGGCGTTTGCATGTCCATATTGAAGTGGTTCAGGACGAAACAAAAAGGTAACCAACCGGCCGGCGGACGACAAACTTCTTCCGCTCCGACGCCATCTCCGGAACGCAATTCGACCGCAACCGTTAACGGCAATATGGAGGATACGCTTCAATTCATTAACAAAGCTTTAGGCGAGAATGACGATTTTTTGATTCGGCGTTTTCATGTGTTTGGACGGTTTCAAGCGGTAATGATGTATTTTTCCAATATGATTAATCAAAATACGGTGAATACGGATATTTTAAAGCCGTTAATGCAGCCACCTGTCTATTTGGAGCCTAAGAGCATCGAAACTCATCAGCTCAAGGAGATCCTGCTGAACGACGTGATGTATCACAGTGAAGGGAAGCTCGAAAGCCATCTGGACAAATTGGTGGACGGCCTGGTGCGCGGGGAAACCGTGGTAGTAGTTCAGGGGCTTGACGAGGCGTTGTTAATCGGGACACGCAATATTGATAAAAGATCGATCGATCAGCCGGCAACGGAAATGGTCATCCGCGGTCCACGCGAAGGCTTCATTGAGCTCCTTGGGACGAATATTGCGCTGATTCGTTACAGGCTGCAATCGCCTGATTTTCGGATGCATACGATGGAAATCGGCAAAAGAACAAAGTCCAAGGTCGCCGTATGCTTCATGGACGGGATCACGAACCCGGAGCTTGTGCAGGAAGTGAAGAAAAGGCTGTCCAAGATCGATACGAGCTCAGTGCTTGATTCCGGCGTGTTGGAGCAGTATATCGAGGATAATCATCTGTCTCCATTTCCGCAAGTACAGTATACGGAGAGGCCCGATAAAGTCGTCGCCAATATGCTGGAAGGCCGTGTTGTCATCATGGTTGACGGTTCTCCAATGGCCTTGATGGTTCCGACGGTGTTCAGCCAATTGTACCAAACGGTAGAAGATTATAATGAAAGATTTCTGCTCATGAGCTCCATACGAATGGCGAGGCTCGTTGCCCTCGTCTTTTCGTTAATATTTCCGTCCTTGTATGTTGCCGTCATTTCCTTTAATCCCGAGCTGATTCCAACCGAATTTGCCGTAGCAGTAGCCGGCGGCCGTTCCGGCGTTCCTTTTCCGGCCATCATCGAAGTGCTGATTATGGAGATTTCCATGGAAGTGCTTCGGGAGGCGACCATCAGGCTGCCACAGCAGGTTGGCGGCGCCTTATCCATTGTCGGCGTACTCGTCATTGGGCAGGCGGCGGTATCGGCGGGATTTTCCAGTCCGATTACGGTCGTCATTATTGCGTTGACTACGATTGGCTCCTTCGCTACACCTGCTTATAACGCTGCGCTCGCTTTGCGTCTGCTGCGGTTTCCCCTCATTATCATGGCCGGGCTGTTCGGACTTTACGGCATTATGATCGGGCTGATTTTAATAGCCAACCATCTGCTCTCGTTGAAGTCCTTCGGAGTTCCGTATTTGAGCCCGCTTGTCCCCGGCAATTTCAAAGGGATGAAGGATCTTTTGTTCCGAAGTCCGCTTTGGTGGTTTAAAAGCAGGCCGGAGATGCTGAAAACAATCGATGATACCAGGACTGCTCCAAACATCATGGATGAGCTGAAGAACACTTCTGAGAATGTATTGGATCCATTGAACCAGAGAAAGAAGGAGCGGTAACCATGTTCTATCGTCAGATCACAAAGATTCAAGCGACAACGATTCTGGTGAGTACGATCATTGGAGTCGGGATTCTTCCCTTACCCCTGTTCGCCGTACGTGAAGCGGGGTCTGCAGCTCCATTGGTCACCTTGCTCGGGACATTGCTTGCTTTTACAGGCTTATGGCTCATTACCATTCTCGGCATACGATTTCCGAACCAGTCCATTGTGGAGTACAGCCCTGCTATCATCGGCAAATGGCCCGCAGCCGTCGGCAGCCTGTTGATCATCGGGTTCTTCGCTGTTTTGACTTCCCTTACAGCACGTGAATTCGGAGAGGTAGTCATTACGGCAGTATTGAAGAGGACGCCTTTGGAAGTGACCGTACTGGTCATGCTGCTGCTTTCTGCTGTCTCGACCCGGCAGGATATGAGAACCTTTGCTTACATCCATAATTTTTACTTCCCCATGCTTCTTGTACCGGTTCTTTTGATCGTTGCCCTTTCTTTAAAAAATGCGGATACCATTAATCTTCAACCTGTTTACGGAAATTTCTCCGGCAAGATCATATCGAGTATTTTTACCGTAGCCGCCTTGTTTCAGGGCTCCTTTATTATGACGATCGTCATTCCCTCCATGCGGCAAGCTCATTTGGCTATGAAATCCAGCCTTTGGGCTATCCTGATCTCCGGGGGGCTGTACATCACGATTGTAGCGGCAACGATCGGAGTATTCGGCGCCGAAGAGACCAAGCTGCTGCTCTGGCCTACCTTGGAGCTGGCCAAGACGACCTCGCTGCCTGCGAATATTTTGGAGCGGTTGGATGCGGCGTTTTTGGGGGTATGGGTAACGGCGGTGTTTACAACGCTATTTTCCAGCTATTACCTCACCATTCGATCCTTGAGCAATCTGTTCGGCTTACGCAACCATAATCTTTTTTCTTATTTTGTTCTGCCCTTCGTGTTTATTTTGGCGATGCTGCCCGAGAATATTTTGCAAATGTACGAAATTATTCAGAATGTAGGCCGGGTAGGACTTTTTGTAACGATTGCCTATCCGGGATTGCTGTTGATAATAGCTATCCTCCGCAAGAAAAGAGGGGATCAGGTTGGTCAAGGTGCCGATAAGAATCCTTAAGCTGGGCATCGGGCTGCTGCTTATCCTTCCTGTCTTGACCGGATGCTGGGACCGATTGGAGATCGAGGACAGAGCTATTGTGCTTGGGGTTTCGGTGGATTTGGCCGGTCCTGGGGCCGAGTCAGAGGAGGAGGAGGTTGCCCACCTTCACGACAAATTTCCAGCTCCTGAGAAAAGCATGATTCGCGTCGCGGCGCAGATAGCATTGCCCGGTAAAATTCCGCTTGGCCCCGGCGAATCCGGAGTTTCAGGCAAGGGTTCAGGGGACACCGTATGGGTCATTGATGTGGTAGGCCACACCATTGACGATGCGCTGATGAACTTGCAGCAGCAGCTCTCCGCGAAGCTCTTTTTCGGGCATTTGCGCGTGATCGTAGTATCGGATGCGTTCGCGCGAAAAGGACTGCAAAATTTGAATGATTATTTCAGACGCAACACGGAGGTCCGGCGAACGGCCTGGATGATGGTTTCCAAAGGAAACGCCGAGCAGCTGATGAGGGCCGCCCCGAAGCTGGAACGCGTTCCGACGCTGTACTTGTTGTCCACCCTGGATGGAGCTGTTAGGGCGGGCAAATTTCCGACGGATTTCGTTGGTGTTTTTTGGAGCAACGGCTCCAAGAAAGGGCAGGAAGCCTTCCTGCCTTATATTGAGCTGATGAAAGCGGGAAATGTGGAGCTCAAGGGAATGGCGTTATTTAAAAACGACAAAATGATAGAAACCACAGAGCCGTTCGACATCGCCGCTTACATGGGAATTAAAGGCCTGAATCCCGCAGGGTACCGGGCGTTTATTCGGCTGGATGATAATCCGGCCAAGACGGTTACGGTATTTGCCAGCAGCCGCAAATCCAAGTTGAAAGTCCGTATTGTAAACGGTATTCCCCATTTCCAATTGTCCGTTTTTACGGAAATCAATCTGGAGGAGAAAATGAGCGAGGCCATTTACACAAATAACTCGGCGGTGCTCAAAAAAATCGAGCAAGAGGATATGAAATCCTATAAGAAGGCTATTGAAGGATTGATAAAAAAGACCCAAAAATCGGGCTCGGACATTTTTGGCTTTGGCGAGTTTGTTAGGGCCAAGGAACCCAAATACTGGAATGAAGAAATCAATTCCGAAGAAAACTGGCAAAAAATGTATAAAGAAGTGACTGTAGATGTCGAAGTGGTATCAAGAATGCGCAGAGTTGGAATGAAGGCCAGATAAGCGGTGCCGGAAATCAAGACATAGTCGGATGGAGGGAAGGGGCCTTGCTGATTTCTTATTCGAGCTATCTAATCTACTCCGTCCCCCTATTGTTAATTACAGGGCTCTATATACTGGTTATCGATGTCAAAGGGTATGAGATGGAATCCTGGACAAAAGAACAGAAAGCGGCGCGTATCCTCGGATGGATCAATATTACCCTAGGTATTTTGTTAATAGGGGTCAATTGGTTCGTGGATTAAGCGAATCAGGGAGCCGGTAAGAGGACGGGCTGTCCGGACGGAAAGATAGAAGGAGGAACATATGTGTTGACAATCGGAAAGGGCTGGCTTCTCATAGGAGCGGCGTTATGGCTGCTGACAGGCTGTTCGGCGGAACATCATTCGGAGAAGGTTATGACGATGTCACCGAAGGATATGGACTCGCCGGTGCTGGCTGTTGATGTTACGGATCAAGGAACTATGAAGATCACGGGGCTGCAAGGTATCAGGCCGCTAGGGGATGCGGGGGAAAAGCAGGTTGTGCTGGTGGGGGAGGCTTTTGTCGCCCGCAACGGGCTTCCGCTTGGAGGCAAGCAGCTGCCGCGTGAGCTAAGTCTGCCGAGTCAACGGCCGCTCATCGCCTTGGTAAAAGGATCTGCGGAAGCGCTGCTGAATCAAGAGCGTGATATGGGGCCATGGCTGCCGGAGCTTCGGCTCTTGGATGACCTGATACATTCCTTTCATTCCTATCGGGATCACGGCCCTCGGGATCGCTTCCTTCCATCTGTTACTCCCGCCGGCGATTCAGGACAAGTCCTCGTTCAAACGGCCGTCATGCGGGGGGATAAACCGGAGGCATGGTATACCCGGGAGGAAATGCAGCTTTTATCTTGTCTGGACGGCCATCAGGGGATAGGAGTTCTTCCGGTTAAGGAGCTAAGCGGCTTGCACCGGATGGATTGCCGCGTCCAATGGAGCGGGAACGGCGATCTCAAATCACCCAGGCTTCATGCGAAAGTTACGGTTGTATTGAACGACGGTCCAGCCCTCGATAGCGGGGGGCGAGTGTCAGCGGAAGAAGCATTGGAGCAGCGGCTTACCGAGCTGCTCCGCCGCCAGCAGGCGCAGCGGATCGATCCATTGGATATCGGGCGAGTGATCAATTCGCAATACAGAGGAGTGTGGACAGCGGATCGTTGGCGAGCTGCATTAGCAAGAGCGGATATTCGCGTAGATGTTCGCATCACATCCTAGCCTTTGGTTAAGCGGCAAAGGCCAGAGCTGCCGGATAACGGAGCTTCTGGCCTTGTCCTGCGAGCTTACGGCTGGTCTCTATGCCCGGCTTGCTCTCTCTCCGCTTCCTTTTCCGCTTGCTTGCGGTGGGCGATACGGCTGCTTGCCGCGGCAGCGATGGCCCCGACAATATCATCCAGAAACGTATGCTTGTGCGGTCCGTTTTTGTCGTTAAGCATTTTCAAAATGCCGGGCTTTACCTTGTCCACGTAACCGAAATTTGTGAATCCGATACTGCCGTACACATTCACAATCGATAAGGCCAGCACCTCGTCACAGCCATAGAGTCCCTCGTCGTTCCATATCATGTCTTGAAGCGGAGGGAGCAGCTTGCCTTCTTCTGCAAGGATATCCAGCTGGATACCGGTTAATATGGCATTTTGGACCTCCCGCTTTTCAAGTACCCGCTCTATGCTCTCTATACATTGGTCTATAGACAAGTTTGGATAGTAGTCCTTTTGCAGGAAAAAGGTCAATTCTGCGATATCGTTCAAGCTTACTCCTCGCTTGGTTAACCATTCTTTTGCCGCTTCGGCGACTTTTTGCGAGTCGAGATTATATGGCATACAGGAAGTCCTCCTTGTGGAACAAATGGGATTGAATTAAAACTGAAAGTAGTTTTTGCCTTGTCGCTTGGCTTGATACATCGCTGCGTCGGCAGAGTTCAGCAAAGCGTCAGCCTCTTGACCATCCTCCGGGTAGACGGCCGTGCCCATGCTGCAGCGATGCGAACGGTATATGGATCAATGAAAAATGGCTGGTCGATCGCGTCCGCGATTCGCTTTGCAATGCCGTCGATCTCTATCGACATCACCTCTTCAAAGGAGTGATCCAGATTCAGGCTGGAACCCCGTTACATTCATGGGCCGTGCAACCTATTTTACCACAAGGTACGGATTCATTTCATTAAAGGGGAGGAACCCCGAATGAGGACAAATTGTTGTCATAAAACTTGTCTCCTCCTCGTATAGTGGGAATAAGAGAAAAAGGACAAACAACCCTTTTATTCAAGGAGGAATCATCCATGAAACAGTACAGATGGACGCAGTGGGCGGCGGTAGGAAGCATCGTAGTGCTGCTCACCTCGGGCTGCTCGGTTTTGGGAACGAAGGAACATTCGCAATCGATCGATCCTCCGCCTACCGGAGCCGATGCCAGTGCCATGACGGCCAAGCCCGTAACCGCACCGGTGATTCAGAACCCGATGCCCGTAACGGTATATGCCAAGGACAGCAACGGTTTGGTAGTGCCTGTATCGCTCAATGTAGAAAGATCGGTGGAGGTAGCCAAAAAAGCGCTGGAAGCGATGGTGGATGACGGACGCTCCAATTCCCAGCTGCCAACAGGCTTCACCCCGCTGATTTCCAAAGGTACGCAGATTAAAGGAATAGATATCGTGAAGGACCAGAAGCTGGCTATCGTCGATTTCTCCGAAGCTTTCACAAGCTATAACGTACAGGACGAGCGTAAAATATTGGAGGGAATTACCTGGACCTTAACCGGTTTCCCTTCCATCGAGAAGGTGCAGCTGCGCGTTAACGGAAAAGAGCTGAAGGAAATGCCGGAGGGAGGCACTCCTATGGACGAACCGTTGACTCGAGCCATGGGGATTAACCTTGAAAAGCCGGAAGATGTAGAGTATGGTCAATCCACACCCGTAACACTCTACTTCCTTGGCCAAAATCAGGATAATTACAAGTATTATGTCCCTGTAACCCGCCTTGTCAAACGTACGGATAATGTAGCCCAGGCCGTAGTTGAGCAGCTGATTGCCGGTCCCGATAGCAAAAAAGGGCTTTCGGCCGTCATGACGCCGGGGGCCGAGCTCAAGCAGGTGAAAAAAGCGGATGACGTTATAACGGTCGATTTTTCCGATAAAGTGCTGGGACCCGATAAGAAAGCCCCTGCGGATGCGTTAAAAGCGGTCGTTCTTTCCTTAACCGAAAATACAGGCGCTGCGACCAAGGTTCAGATTACCGTCAACGGCGACAGCAAGGTCAGCGCCAGCGATAACCAGAGCTACAGCAAGCCGGTCCTCCGTCCAGCCACGGTCAATCCGCAGAAAATGTAGCGTAGCGAGAAGAGGGCCGAGAGGCTCTCTTCTTTTGCCTTATGGCCCTGTTTATTGCGGACAGGACGGACCTCGGTGAACTACGTACCCTGGCAGCCGGAGGGTACAATTGGAAGTCGATGAGCCACTCTGGTACAATGGTGGATGTCAGAAAACCCGGAACCGGGGCTTTGCCTGAATTTTGTTCCCTATGAGCGGAAGGAAGGGCGAGTTCGCGTTGTTTCTTTGGGGGAACTGCATATAGCATGAAGGAGGCAATAAAATCAGTATGAGAAGCGACGGGAGAGCAACGAACCAAACACGTCCTGTTACTATTACGACCCATTACAATAAGCACGCCGAAGGCTCGGTGTTGATTGAGGTAGGAGATACGAAGGTCATTTGTACGGCTACCGTCGAAGAGAGAGTTCCTCCTTTCATGAAGGGTCAAGGGAAGGGCTGGGTCACAGCGGAATATTCGATGCTGCCTCGGGCTACCCAAGTCCGTAATCAGAGGGAGTCCGCCAAGGGGAAGCTTGGGGGACGGACGATGGAGATTCAGCGTTTGATCGGCAGAGCCCTGCGTTCCGTAGTAAATCTGGAAGCTCTCGGAGAACGCTCGATTACCCTGGATTGCGACGTGATTCAAGCTGACGGGGGGACCCGCACTACCTCCATCACCGGATCGTTCATTGCAATGGCTTATGCCATCGATAAAATTGCCAGGGAAAAGCATTTGCCGAAATACCCGATTACCGATTTTCTCGGTTCCGTCAGTGTAGGGATAGTGAATGGCGAGCCATGTCTGGATTTGAACTATGAGGAGGATTCCAAGGCGAAGGTCGATATGAACGTCGTCATGACCGGACTCGGCAAATTCGTTGAGATTCAAGGAACCGGCGAGGAAGCTCCGTTCTCCCGTCAGGAGCTCGATGAGCTGCTGGCCTTGGCGGAAACCGGCATTCAGTCGATGATCGCCGAGCAAGTAACCGCTTTGGGACCGGACATTTCCGAGCGCATCAGGAGAGCTGCACATGAAGAATCTCGGGTCTGAGATCGTCGTTGCTACCCGGAATGCGGGGAAAGTCAAGGAGCTCGAGCCGCTGTTCCGGCAAAAAGGGATTGAGGTCAAAAGCCTCCTCGATTATCCGGATATGCCGGACATTATCGAGGATGGAGATACGTTCGCCGCGAACGCGCTTATCAAGGCCCGCGCCATAGCCTTGCATCTGGGGATTCCGGCGCTTGCCGACGATTCCGGCCTGTGCGTAGACCGATTGAATGGCGAGCCCGGCGTCTATTCAGCCCGTTATGCGGGGGAGCCCTCTAATGACGAGGCCAATAACAGGAAGCTGCTCGAAGAGCTGTCCAAGCTTCCTCGCTTCGACGGGGAGCAGACGAGATCATTGAGCCCGGCGCGTTTCGTATCGGCGATCTGCCTGGTGGATGCCGGAGGGCAAGTGGTCAGCGCAGTGGAAGGCAGCTGCGAAGGCGAGATTCTTTCCTCACCGCGGGGAGATAAAGGGTTCGGCTATGATCCTCTGTTCTACATCCCGGCAATGGATAAGACCATGGCTGAGCTGAGTATCGATCAGAAGAACGCCATTAGTCATCGCGGAAGGGCTATACAGGCGTTATGGGATGATCTTGAGAATAAGTAAGAACGGCAAAGGACCGGCGCGTTCCTGCGTGTGATTCATGCAGGAACGGAACCGATCCTTTTCATCGTTCAGTGCTTTGCAGGCGTTTATTAGAGCCATCAGTCATTGGCCTCATCTTACGGTAACTTTATAATGACGCAGCCAGGTATCCACCTGCGCGAGATAAGCGAACAGCTGCGGACCGGTCATCAGCTGGCCGAACCAGGGGAGATCGAACTGGCTGGCGTCCCCTTCCGCCAATGCGCGGATTTTGGGCGCGTCAATGAATTGCAGGATCGGCGAGCCGGGATCATCCAGAATGTCGAGCACCCATCTTTGAACCGCCGCCAAATAGCTGGGATTATGAGTTTTGGGATACGGGCTCTTTTTACGTGTCAGGACGTCGTCCGGCAGCACGCCGCGGAGCGCTCTGCGAAGGATGCCCTTCTCCCTGTCCCCGGACGTCTTGATCTCCCATGGAATGTTCCAGACATATTCGACCAGCCGATGATCGCAGAAGGGAACGCGGACTTCGAGACCGACGGCCATGCTCATCCGGTCTTTCCGGTCAAGCAGGGTCGGCATGAAGCGGGTAATGTTCAGATAGGACATTTCCCGCATCCGGTTCTGCTGCTGATCCTCGCCCGCAAGCCTCGGCACCTCGGACAGCGCTTGGCGGTAGCGCTCCTGCACGTACTGCTCGGGCTTAACCCAATTGACCAGCTCGGGTGAAAGCAGGCTAACGCGTTCCCGGGTTGCCAGGGACCAGGGGAACGTATTGGCGTTTAAGGCTTCTGAACGATGAAACCAGGGATAGCCCCCGAATACTTCATCGGCGGCTTCGCCGGAAATGGCCACAGTCGCATCCTTTTTGATTTCACGGCAGAACAAGTACAAAGAACCGTCGACATCCGCCATTCCTGGCAGGTCACGGGCGAACACGGCCGTCTTTAATGCTTCTACCAGCTCCGGCGTATCGAATTCGATATAGTGGTGCTCGGTGCCGAGAAATTCAGTCATTCTTTGTATCCATGGGGCATCCGAATTAGGCTGAAATGCATTGGCTTTAAAATGCTTGTCGTTATCTACATAATCGATAGAATAAGTATGAATTGTGCCCATATTATGCTCTTGGTAATAATTGGCTGCGAACGTCGTCAATGCGCTGGAATCCAGACCCCCTGACAATAGGGTGCAGATGGGAACGTCCGATGCCAGCTGACGCTCTACCGTATCCTTGAGCAGCTCGTGTATCCGTTCGGCGGTGGTATCGACATCGTCTTCATGCGGCTTGCTTTCAAGCTTCCAGTAGGCGCGGATTTGCATGCCGCTGCGGTCAACCGTCATGCAGTGTCCCGGTTTCAGCTCAAACATGTTGCAATAGACCCCGTGCCCGGGCGTACGCGCCGGTCCGACTGCGAAGATTTCGGCGAGTCCCTCGCCGCTGATTTGAGCGGAAAAGTCCGGATGTGATAAAATCGCTTTGGGTTCGGACCCAAACAGCAGGCGCCCGTTCGAATAGGAATAGAAAAGAGGCTTAACGCCCAGTCTGTCCCGCACCAGGTATAACGATTGCTCGAGCGAGTTCCATACGCCGAAGGCAAAGATGCCGTTTAACCGGTCCACGCATGCGCGTCCCCATTCGATATAGGAGACGAGAAGCACCTCGGTATCGCAGGTTGTATAAAATTTGTGGCCGCGCTGCTCCAGTTCCTTTTTGAGCTCGGGAGCATTGTACAGCTCGCCGTTATAAACGATAGAGAACGTGTTGTCTCCGTATTTGCGGACCATGGGCTGTGCGCCGTTAGCCGGATCCATCACGCTCAAGCGGCGATGTCCTAGCGCGCAATGCTGTGTAATCCAAGTTCCGGAGGCGTCAGGCCCTCGATTCGTCATTGTATCCGTCAACTGCTCGAGAATAGACGGATACTGAGTCAAGTCTTTTTGCCAATCAATCCATCCCGTTATTCCGCACATGGCCTTCATCCCTCTCCTGTTGTTTCTGTTCTGCAAAATGACAAGCTTTTCGACAGCGACAGCATGATGCTAAAGGTTATGCCAGGCAGAATCGTAAAATGTCTGTCCTTCCAAGAGGAAAAGATAGACAAAAATGAAAATACCGTTTACACTATGCGTTAGCGGTCCAAATTCAAGAATCGATGCAAGATGAATAGAACAAGTGCGATTATCCCACTCTAACCTTATGGAGGCACGAGGGGAAGAAGTTGTTATCAAGCGACGCTTCTGTTTATCTTCTTGGCCAATACGGCCTTATGCGGTGCTAACGGATATCGGGCTAAAGGATGATTTAACTCAAAGTTGCCGGAAAGCTGTAAAGCCTACCGAACCGATCAAGAAGAAGAGGTGGTCATACGTTATGAAGAAGACGAAGTTATCCAAAGCACAAGTCCAATACAAAGAGGCCAAAGAGCACTTTGAGAAAGTGAACGAGGCTTTTCAAAATAAGCTGGCTACCGTTCAGCTGCTGGGTGTTGTCAACCAGGAGAAGGTAGAGGAGCTGATCGAGCAGACAGGTCTTCATACGGCTCTGAACGAGCTGGGAGCTGCCGAGAAAGCACTTCTCGCATGGTCTCATGAAGCGATTCAGAACGAAAAGGATTATTTGCAAAATAAGGATGCCGTGGACAAGATGTATGCCTTTATCGATCAGGATCCAAACATTAAAGCCAAATTAATCCAAGCGGCTATGAAAATTTATTAATACGTTAGCACGTTTGACAGCGGGAGGACGTTCCTTCCGCTGTTTTTGCTGTTGGGTTACCGCTGATTTTGCTTTCCGTCCCCGAATGGGGTACACTGACGTTCATAAGAAATTCCTTTTTATAGAGGCTTTGGTTTAGAAGTCGGTTAGGTGGTGTGCTTTTGTCCGGAAAATCGAAGGATAACGTGATTCTATTTCCTAAAACAGTTGAATTTTATCAGTTTGAGCTAACCCGGATGCTGGAGACGGAGCGATATGGCGAAGCCATTGAGCTGCTGAGCTTTCTGCTCTCCTGTCAAAGTCCGGATGAGAGAGCGAGTGAGGAGTGGCGGGCCCTGCTGCAATGGCTGCAGACCATGTTTCCCGATGCCCTTGCCGCAATGCCGGATGGAGAGCAAGAGGACTATACCGAGCAGGATTTGCTTCGGGAGCATGTGGCCGCAAAGGCAAGAGAGGACAGAGGCTATACGGACAAATTGCTCGGGATGCTGAGTGAGTCCGGATCCATGGAGCATCAGCTGCTTGCTTTGGGACAATTGGCGCTTCTGGACGATCCGGGCATTAACGGGAGGCTGGTTGAATGGCTGGGTTCGGAGGAACGGCATCCCATGATTCAGTATAAAACATTGCAAACGCTAAAGCTTCGCGGAATGTCCGGCATGCTGCGGCTGCCTAAAAACGGGGAGACGCTTTTTGTCGAAATAGAGGATACGCCGTCCGATTTCGATCAATTCCCGCCGCAGATCAACGAAATTTTGGAACGGATCCGGGAAAACAGCCAGACAGGCCATCCGGCCTTGGCTTATTTTGCCGAAGAGACCTGGAACGAATTTCTGGCTTTCGTATACGGCACCCCGATTTACAGGCAGATGCTTCTGATGGAAAACGAGAACGTTGACGCCTGGGCCGCCGCATTTCATCTGGTCCTGCTGGAACGGGTTTTCGACAGTGGGGACCGGGAGGAAATATTCGAGCTGTATGGCATTACCAATGAGCTGATGTTCCAGTGGGAACAGGCATATCGCATCATGCAGCAATTTGCCGCGGCGACGTTTACGGCGAGACTTCATGATTGAATATTTTTTTCGATGAACTGCAACTTGAAAACATGAAGGTATATGTTATAATAGAATGGTTATATTGACGACCTTGGGACAAGCATAACACCCTTATTCGTCAGAACGTGAAAATTGTGATGGATAATTTTTGGAGGGGAAAGCATAAAATGAAAGCAAGCTGGGAAAAAATAGAGAAGAACGTTGGAGTTCTTGATATTGAAGTGGACGCGGACAAAGTTGCCGACGCACTGGACAGAGCATTTAAGAAAGTAGTAACGAAAGTCAACGTTCCGGGTTTCCGCAAAGGGAAAGTGCCTCGTCAAATCTTCGAAGCTAAATTTGGCGTTGAAAGCTTGTATCAAGATGCTTTGGATATCGTAGTTCCTGAAGCTTACGTTGAAGCGGTGAACGAGACAGGAATCACTCCTGTAGACCGTCCTGAAGTAGACGTTGAGCAATTCGGCAAAGGCCAAGCTTTGAAATTCAAAGCTAAAGTTATCGTTAAGCCAGAAGTTGAGCTTGGCGAATATAAAGGTCTTGAGCTTGAAGCGCAAGATGCTGAGGTAACCGCAGAAGAAGTAAACGAAGAGCTGAATAAATTGCAGCAGCGTCATGCTGAGCTGGTTCCTGTTGAAGAAGGTCCTGCGCAAAACGGCGATGTTGTATCCATTGACTTCGAAGGCTTCGTTGACGGCGTAGCATTCGAAGGCGGCAAAGCTGAGAAGTATTCTCTTGAGCTTGGCTCCAACAGCTTCATTCCTGGTTTCGAAGAGCAAGTGGTAGGCTTGAACAAAGGTGAAGACAAGGACATTACCGTAACTTTCCCTGAAAACTACCATTCCGAAGAGCTGAAGGGGAAAGAAGCAGTCTTCAAAATTCACCTTCATGACATCAAACGCAAAAACTTGCCGGCTCTTGACGACGAGTTTGCAAAAGACGTCAGCGAATTCGAAACTTTGGAAGAATTCAAGCAAGATCTTGAAAGCAAGTTGAAGCAGCGTAAAGAAAGCGAAATTCAATCTAAAAAAGAAGCGGATGTAGTTGAAAAAGCAGCTGCAAACGCAACAGTGGATATTCCGCAGGTAATGATCGAGAACGAGTGCGAGCAAATGCTCAAAGAGTTCGAGAACCGTCTGTCCAGCCAAGGCATGAACCTTGAATTGTACTACCAGTTCACAGGTCAAAACGACGACGTGCTGAAAGAACAAATGCGCGGTGACGCGGAAAAACGCGTTAAGAACAACCTTGTTTTGGAAGCTATTGCCAAGGCGGAGAACCTGGAAGCTTCCGAAGAAGAGCTTAACAACCAACTGCTACAAATGTCCCAATTGTACCAACGCTCTGCAGATGAGCTTCGCGCGATTCTGGAAGCAAACGGTAACTTGGATAGCATGAAACACGATATCGTTATTCCTAAAACCGTTGGCTTCTTGGTTGCTAACAGCAAATAATAAGCATCACATAGGAGGTAAGGCACGTGTCCATATGCGTGCCTTTCTCTATAGGCAAGGTTTCGTACCCTTGTCTTTAAGTTTAATACATATTGTAACAACGGTTTGTCCGTGGCATCCTGCGCTTTTGCGGCATAAGGAATCGGACACGCTTTGGCTCTTCCACATTCAACATACGACCAACGTTGTAATGCAAGTACATAGGATACACCTTGACTCTGCGATGATTTTCTGCGGCATGGAATGGCAATGCTAAGCATAGGCTAGTTTTTTTATGCTGAGCATGCGGGAGATTCGCGAAATGTTATTAAACGTGCTACAATGTATTTTGCAAGTCAATTTTTGAGCAAAGGGGTTGGAACAATGGGTCTGATACCTATGGTTGTTGAGCAAGAAGGACGCGGGGAGCGCTCCTATGATATTTATTCCCGCCTATTGAAAGACCGCATTATCTTTATCGGCAGTGCCATTGACGATGATGTTGCCAACCTCGTTATTGCGCAGTTGCTGTTTTTGTCCGCGCAGGATGCCGAGAAAGACATTTCTCTGTACATCAATTCACCGGGCGGTTCGGTAACTGCCGGAATGGGTATATATGATACAATGCAGTTCATTAAACCCGATGTATCTACCATCTGTGTAGGTATGGCGGCAAGCATGGGCTCCTTGCTGCTCACCGCAGGGGCAAAAGGCAAGCGTTTTGCGCTTCCGAACAGCGAAATTATGATTCATCAGCCGCTTGGCGGCGTAAGAGGCCAGGCATCGGATATTAAAATCCATGCAGACTGGATTATTAGAACCAAGCAAAAGCTGAATCAAATTTATGTAGAACGTACGGGGCAGCCGCTTGAGAAAATTGAGCGGGATACAGACCGTGACAATTTCATGAGCGCTGAAGAAGCCAAGGAATACGGGCTTGTTGATGCGGTTATCACTCGTAACGAATTGAATGGATAAGGAGTGATTGCATGTTTAAATTTAATGATGAAAAAGGTCAGCTCAAATGTTCCTTTTGCGGAAAATCTCAGGAGCAAGTACGCAAATTAGTAGCTGGACCAGGCGTCTATATATGTGATGAATGTATCGAGCTTTGTACGGAAATTGTTGAGGAAGAGCTTGGACATGAGGAAGAGCTGGACCTTAAGGATGTACCGAAGCCAAAAGAAATCCGCGCTATCCTGGATCAATACGTTATCGGACAGGATCAGGCGAAAAAATCGCTTTCCGTTGCAGTGTACAACCACTACAAGCGGATCAATTCCCAGCAAAGCAAGCTTGAGGAAGTTGAGCTTCAAAAAAGTAACATCGTCCTGTTAGGTCCTACAGGCAGTGGTAAAACACTTCTTGCTCAGACTTTGGCCAAAATTTTGAACGTACCTTTCGCTATTGCCGATGCTACGTCTTTGACGGAAGCCGGCTATGTAGGGGAAGACGTTGAAAATATTTTGCTTAAGCTGATCCAGGCGGCGGATTACGATGTTGAAAAAGCGGAACGCGGCATTATTTATATCGACGAAATCGATAAAGTAGCACGTAAATCCGAGAATCCTTCCATCACACGTGATGTTTCCGGTGAGGGTGTGCAGCAGGCGCTGCTGAAAATTTTGGAGGGCACGGTTGCTTCCGTTCCTCCTCAAGGCGGCCGCAAGCATCCGCATCAGGAATTCATCCAGATCGATACGACGAACATTTTGTTCATCTGCGGTGGTGCATTTGATGGTCTGGAGCAGATCATCAAGCGCAGAATCGGTAAGAAAGTGATCGGCTTCGGTACCGACGGGCATAAAACGGATTTGAAGCCAGGAGAATACCTGTCGATGGTGTTGCCTGAAGACTTGCTCAAATTCGGTTTGATTCCCGAGTTCGTGGGCCGTCTGCCAGTCATTTCTACTCTGGAGCCGCTTGATGAAGCTGCGTTGGTACGGATCTTGACTGAACCTAAAAACGCGCTCGTGAAGCAGTATCAGAAGATGCTGGAGATGGATAACGTTTCTCTTGAATTCAACGACGAAGCCCTCGAGGAAATCGCGCGCGAAGCCATTAAGCGCAATACCGGCGCCCGCGGCTTAAGAGCGATCATTGAGAGCATCATGCTGGATGTCATGTATGAAGCTCCTTCCCGCACGGAGGTTTCCACTTGCGTTGTAACGAAAGAGTCGATCCAATCCAAGATCACTCCGGAAATTACAAGCAAGGACGAGAAATCCGTTAAGAAAAAAGAAGAGAGCGCATAAATAACTAAACCATACGACCTCCAATCCGGGAAAAAGCCATTAATTGGCTTTTTCCTAGAGCGGAGGATGTTTGGTATCATGGGAGAGATCGAATACATGTTTCACAGAACAGAGACTATCCCGGTTAGAGTTGGGGATTTAACGATCGGCGGCAGCAATGAAGTCATTATGCAGAGTATGTGCACAACCAAAACGGCCGACGTCAAATCGACCGTTGCGGAAATTCATCGATTGCAGGACGCAGGCTGCCAGCTGGTTCGTGTCACGGTCAACAACAAGGAAGCTGCTGAAGCGATTAAGGACATCAAGCGTCAAATTCAAATCCCGTTGGTAGCAGATATTCATTTCGACCATCGTTTGGCGCTTATGGCTATCGAGAACGGAATCGATAAAGTTCGCATTAATCCGGGCAATATCGGACGCCGCGAAAAGGTTGAAGCTGTCGTTAAAGCCTGCAAAGAACGGGGAATTCCTATTCGGATCGGGGTTAATGCAGGTTCGCTTGAAAACCATCTTCTGGAGAAGTACGGCTACCCGACACCGGAAGCTATGGTAGAAAGCGCATTGTACCATATCGGCATCCTCGAGGAGCTGGATTTCCATGATATCATCGTCTCTTTGAAAGCCTCCGACGTTCCGATGGCTATTGCTGCTTATACGCAAGCTGCCTCGGCGTTCAGATACCCTTTGCATTTGGGCATTACCGAAGCCGGGACCTTATTCTCCGGTACGGTGAAAAGCTCCGCCGGCATTGGTGCCCTGCTCAGCATGGGGATCGGCTCTACGCTTCGTATCTCGCTTAGCGCGGATCCGGTAGAAGAGATTAAGGTAGCCCGGGAGCTGCTCAAGACGTTCGGTCTGATCAGCAATGCGGCGACCCTGGTATCCTGCCCTACCTGCGGCCGTTTGGATATTGATTTGTTCTCTATTGCTAATGAGGTGGAGGATTACATCTCCAAGATTAAAGTGCCTATCAAGGTTTCTGTCCTTGGCTGCGCCGTAAACGGACCTGGCGAGGCAAGGGAAGCCGACATCGGGATCGCTGGGGCTAGAGGCGAGGGGATGCTGTTCCGTTACGGTGAAATGATCCGGAAAGTGCCCGAAGCCGAATTGCTTAGTGAGCTTAAGAAGGAAATTGACATTATCGTAGAGCACTATGAGCGGACTGGAGAAATTCCGGGCAGAAACAAACATTCAGCACATGCTTAATAATAACAAGACAAAGCAATGTTTCTCTTCGCAGAGACATTGCTTTTTTAATTTTTACATGAATATCATTTCAATGCGGGTTCCATGAATAGGTTTTCTTCTGGATACAAATAACAAGGAGAGTGCTTCTAACTATTCAGGAGGAAAGTTCTATGAATCAAACAACGAAATGGGTTGTTATGTATTTTGTCGCTATTTGCATGCTGCTTGGACCAACCGGTATGGTTCGGTCGGAGGGAGAAGGGGCCGGTCCGAAGAAAATAGCGATTGTTATTGATGATCTTGGCAATGATATGCAGGGCACGAAGGAAATTATGGAACTGCCGGTACCTTTCACCGTTGCCGTTATGCCGTTCTTACCCACAACCAAACGGGATGCGGAATGGGCTCATTCCCTCGGTCATGATGTGCTTGTACATATGCCCATGGAGCCGGTCAAAGGCAAGAAAAGCTGGCTCGGCCCAGGCGCCCTAACGACCGATTTATCCGATGAGGAGATCCGGCGCCGCGTCATAGCGGCTATTGAAGAGGTTCCTTACGCAATAGGCATTAATAACCATATGGGGTCTAAAGTGACGGCAGATAAAAGAATGATGCGCATTGTGCTGGAGGTGTGCAAGGAAAAGCATATGATCTATCTGGACAGTAAAACAACTCCCAAAAGTGTAGTCCCGATGGTGGCACAAGATCTGAATTTCCGCACGTTGGAAAACAACATTTTTATGGACGACATTTACACGCGCGAGCATATTGTAAAGCAAGCCCTGAAGGTTCTTAAGCATGTGGACGACCACGATACTACCGTTGTCATAGGTCATGTAGGGCCTCCAGGGAAGCATACCGCGGCCGTCTTGAAGCAGACGATTCCGTCGATTCAGAAAAAAGCGCAGTTTGTTACGATTTCGAAGCTGGTCTCCTAGAGGGGCCAGCTTTGTATGCCATACAGAGTTTCTCGACATGATGGAGTTCAAGCCTGGGGCCCCTTGCCAAGTATTGAATAGCTCGAAGTCTGAGACCAGTTGTTTTCACCGCCGTATTTTGTCATGAATGATCCGTTCAGTCCGTGGCTGCTGAAGGTAGTTAAGAATTCCGTCGGCGATGGCTTGAGCCAGCTCCTGCTGCCTCTGCGGCTCGGTCATTTGAGCGCGGTCCTGCGCATTGGAGATAAACCCCATTTCACAGATAACGGCAGGGACCTGAATATGCTTTAATATATAAAACGGCTTGCCATGCGTGACGTGTCCGGACGTGCCGTACAGCTGATTCAAGGAATTTTGGAGACTGACGGCCAGCCTTTTGCTCGCATCGGACTTTTGATGCAGCACGATAGCGCCTCGTTTACTGCTCTTAGAGGACCAATTCACATGAATACTGACGACGGCTTTGGGACGGATTTCGTTGGCCAGGTGGCTTCGTTGTGCCAGATCCTTCAGATGCCGGGATCGGGACCGGAACCAGCGGTTCTCTCCGCTTAAGGCATAGTCCTCTATGCGGTTCATAAGTACCACCTTTCCCTTTTGCCGCAATAGGTCATAAATCAACCTCGATATTTCCAAATTAATATCCTTCTCATAAAGTCCTCCGTACAGAGTACCGCTGTCGACTCCGCCGTGACCAACATCGATCAGCACGTCCACATTGGAGACGATCGGATTTTTCGCAGCTTGATGATGGTCTGATCGTGCGTCTAATGGCTGATTGGAAGTGAAGAAGATCACGGAAAATAAAAGCAGGAACACGGCCAAGCGTCGCATAAAACTACACTCCTTAAAGTTTTCGTAGAAAACTGGCATCGAAAACATAGACTTTACGATAAAACTTCCCTCTTATGGTTCTCTCCCATTACGTTCTCATACGGTCCAGAAAACTTTCTCATAACCGTATGAATCCGCCCTTTTAAGGGGAATACTACCAGGTATATGGAGCTTATTCGTTTGGTGCGGAAGGCGAACTTGATCACATAGGAGGGGTTTTAATGAATATCAGTGTTATCTTGATGATTATTCAACTATTTTTTGCCGTTGTCATCGGTATGTATTTCTGGAATTTATTGCGGAATCAGCAATCCAATCGAACTGCTGTGGATAAGGAGTCGAAGAAAGAGCTCGAGAAGCTGAGAAAGCTTCGCTCCATTTCCTTGAATAAACCACTGGCCGAAAAAACGAGACCCAGCACCATGGGGGATATCGTAGGGCAAAAGGAAGGGCTTCGCGCCCTGAAAGCGGCATTGTGCGGGTCCAACCCGCAGCATGTTATCATTTATGGACCTCCGGGAGTAGGGAAAACGGCTGCGGCGCGTGTCGTTCTGGAGGAAGCTAAGAAAAATCCGGAATCTCCCTTCCGCCAAGAGGCGAAATTTACGGAGATTGATGCGACGACAGCCCGGTTTGACGAAAGAGGGATTGCCGACCCGCTGATCGGTTCCGTTCACGATCCGATTTATCAAGGAGCGGGAGCCATGGGAGTGGCCGGGATTCCGCAGCCGAAGGCCGGCGCCGTGACCAAAGCGCATGGAGGAATCTTGTTTATTGATGAGATCGGCGAATTACATCCGCATCAAATGAATAAATTATTAAAGGTGCTTGAAGATCGTAAGGTGTTTTTGGAGAGTGCTTATTACAACTCGGAGGATATGAATATCCCGGGATATATCCATGATATTTTTCAGCATGGACTGCCGGCGGATTTTCGCCTTGTAGGCGCGACGACGCGTAATCCCCAAGAGCTGCCTCCTGCCATACGCTCCCGTTGTATGGAGATATACTTCAGGCCTCTAACACCGGACGAAATCGGTACAATTGCTTTGAACGCTTTGAAGAAAATCGGTTTGCCGGAAAACGGGGCCGCCGTGGAGGTCGTCAAGAAGCACGCGACCAACGGCAGGGAAGCAGTCAATATTATTCAGCTGGCGGCAGGGATGGCTTTGACAGACGGCCGTAAAGAAGTATCGGCTTCCGATGTGGAATGGGTGATCAACAGCTCGCAAATTCCTCCAAGACCGGAACGCAAGATCGGGTCGAAGCCGGAAATCGGCTTTGTTAACGGACTCGCCGTCTATGGGCCGAACCTGGGGACACTGCTCGAGATCGAGGTTACAGCTATTCCGGTCGTTCAGCCGGGCAGCGGCAAATTTACCATCACGGGTGTCGTAGATGAAGAAGAGATGGGCGGAGGGGCCCGCACGATCCGCAGAAAAAGCATGGCGCGCGGCTCCGTTGAAAATGTGCTTACCGTATTGCGCAGATTGGGCATCAATCCGTACAATTACGATCTGCACATCAACTTCCCGGGAGGCACTCCGATAGACGGTCCTTCCGCAGGCGTATCGATGGCAACGGCCATAGCGTCAGCTATCAAGCAAATTCCGGTGGATAACCATATCGCCATGACCGGTGAAGTGGGCATTCATGGCAAGGTGAAGCCGGTGGGAGGCGTTGTCGCCAAAGTAGAGGCCGCATTCCAGGCAGGGGCCACCAAAGTCATTATCCCCAAAGAAAATTGGCAGGAAATATTCGGGGGTCTTAACGGGCTTGAGGTGATTCCGGTTGAATCGGTAGATGAAGTGCTGCACCATGCTTTAGGAATTGAAGTTTCCACGCTAACCGAAGCCTCCGGAATACAGCCGGATGTGATGCCGCCTGCATCGGTAACTGTTTTGCACGCTGATGGGCTAGAGTAATCATCTGCCTTCAGCGTTTCTTTTTTGTCGGTGCGAGATAAGTTGACAAGCCGATTGGTGTTTTTAAATCAATTTTGCTAAAATGTTAACTACAGCAATTGGTAATGCTGGCGAAGCAAGGTCGCTTAAAAAGGCGGATTGTTGCGAAGTCAACTTTGCTGAAAGCAAAGTTCACAGGAGGTGCTCCAGGATGGGACCGAACAAATTAAAGGTGCGGCGCTTGCCGTTGCTTCCTTTGCGGGGATTGCTCGTTTACCCTAGCATGGTGCTGCATCTGGACGTAGGCAGAGAAAAATCAGTAAAAGCACTGGAGAAGTCCATGGTGGATGACAGCATGATTCTTCTTTGCTCCCAATCGGAAGTTAACATTGAAGAGCCTACAACAGAAGACATATATCGCATCGGAACGATTGCCAAGGTAAGGCAGATGCTGAAGCTTCCTAACGGCACGATCCGGGTATTGGTCGAGGGAATCGTTCGTGCGGAAATCAGCGAATTTTTAACGAATGAGGAATACTACGAGGTTCAAGTCAAGGAGCTGCCTGAACAGGAAACTTCAGATCCGGAAATCGATGCACTGATGCGTACCGTTCTTACCCAGTTTGAGCATTATATTAATTTGTCCAAAAAGGTAACCCCGGAGACGTTAGCCGCCGTATCCGATATCGATGAGCCGGGCCGGCTGGCTGACGTGATTTGCAGTCATTTATCGTTAAAAATTAAGGACAAACAAGAAATTCTTGAAACCATTGATGTTAAGGACCGGTTGGAAAAGCTGCTCAGCATACTTAACAACGAACGTGAAGTATTGGAGCTTGAGCGCAAAATCAGCCAGCGGGTCAAGAAGCAGATGGAGAAAACCCAGAAGGAGTATTACCTTCGTGAGCAAATGAAGGCGATACAGAAGGAGCTGGGGGATAAGGAAGGCCGTGCAGGCGAGGTGGAGGAGCTGCGCAGCCAGCTTGCAGAAACGGATGTTCCGGAGAAGGTCAAGGAAAAAATCGAGAAGGAAATCGATCGGCTGGAGAAGATGCCGGCGACCTCGGCTGAAGGCGGCGTGATCCGGAATTATATCGATTGGCTGCTTGGCCTTCCATGGTCGAAGTTCACCGAGGATGATCTGGACATCAACCGCGCCGAGCAAATCTTGAACGAGGACCATTACGGGCTAGAGAAGCCGAAGGAACGTGTGCTGGAATACCTGGCCGTTCAGCAGCTGGTAAAGAAGCTTAAAGGGCCGATCCTGTGTCTTGTAGGGCCTCCCGGGGTAGGTAAAACATCGATCGCCCGCTCCATCGCACGGTCTTTGGGACGGCAATTTATCCGTATCTCGCTAGGGGGCGTACGGGATGAAGCGGAGATTAGAGGACATCGCCGCACTTATGTCGGTGCGATGCCTGGCCGTATTATTCAAGGGATGAAAAACGCAGGCTCCGCCAATCCGGTGTTCCTGCTCGATGAGATCGATAAAATGGCGATGGATTTCCGCGGAGACCCGGCGGCGGCGCTGCTGGAGGTTCTTGATCCGGAACAAAACAGTACGTTCAGCGATCATTACATCGAGGTCCCTTACGATCTGTCCAACGTTATGTTTGTCACAACGGCCAATGCGGTGCATAATATTCCGAGACCGCTTCTTGATCGTATGGAGGTGCTCTATATTCCGGGCTATACCGAGATCGAAAAGCTGCATATCGGACGCAATTATTTGCTGCCTAAACAGCAGAAGGACCATGGTCTTAAAGACGATCAGCTGGTAATTGAGGAGCCGGCGCTTATGCGGATTGTACGAGAGTATACGCGGGAAGCGGGAGTCCGCAATTTGGAGCAGCAAATTTCCGCGGTATGCCGCAAAGCGGCCAAGAAGGTCGTATCGGGTGAAGGTGAGAAGGTCATCATTGGCTACGATGATGTCAAGGAATACCTTGGACCACCCAAATTCCGCTTTGGCGTAGCCGAGGAATTCGATCAAATCGGTGCGGTTACCGGCCTTGCCTGGACGGAGGTCGGCGGCGATACCCTCGTCATCGAGGTTACGGTCATGCCGGGTAACGGCAAGCTGACGCTGACGGGCAAATTAGGCGATGTGATGAAGGAATCGGCGCAGGCAGCATTCAGCTACACCCGTTCCAGAGTGGGGCAGCTGAACATTCCGGCGGACTTTCATGAGAAGTTCGATATTCATATTCATATTCCGGAAGGAGCTATTCCTAAGGATGGCCCTTCGGCCGGGATAACGATGGGGACGGCGCTGATCTCCGCCTTGACGAATATTCCTGTTTCCCGCGAAGTGGCGATGACAGGAGAGATTACGCTGCGCGGCCGCGTGCTCCCTATCGGCGGGCTGAAGGAAAAAAGCCTTGCCGCTCATCGGGCGGGCATTCGCAAGGTCATTATCCCTAAAGATAATGAGAAGGATATCGAGGAAGTACCGGAAAGCGTGCGCAAGGAGCTGACCTTTGTTCCAGTTTCACATATGGATGAAGTGCTTGAGCATGCATTGGTCAAACCCGTAGGGGTATAAAGAGGCGATTTCGGCCTCGATGAAGGAAAGAGTGAAGGAAAACATGAAGGTCAATCAGGCTGAGTTTATTATCAGCGCGGTTGGTCCGAATCAGTATCCTGCGGACGCCTTGCCTGAGATTGCTCTGGCAGGGCGTTCTAACGTAGGAAAGTCATCACTGATCAATCGGATGATCCAGCGTAAAAATCTGGCTAGAACAAGCTCTAAGCCGGGAAAAACACAGCAATTAAATTATTATAAAATTAATCAGGACTTATTTTTCGTCGATTTGCCAGGTTATGGCTATGCCCAGGTTTCCAAGTCCAAGCGTGAAATTTGGGGCAAGTTTATCGAGATATACTTGCTTCACAGAGAATTCTTGAAGCTGGTGCTGCTCGTTATCGATTTGCGGCATCCGCCTTCCAAGGATGATCAGGCAATGTATGCTTGGCTCAAACACAACGGAGTGCCTCTATGTGTCGTCACGACCAAGGCGGATAAAATATCCAAGGGCCAGTGGCAAAAGCACGTGAAGATTGTTAAGGAAACCTTGCAGATGGACAAGAACGATCCTTTCGTGTTGTTCTCGTCCGAGCTCGGAATAGGCAAGGACGAGCTTTGGGGCGTCATTGAGAGCAAGATCCGTAACGGCGAAGCGGCTTCAACTCCGGACGAGGAGCCTGTAGAAGTCCAGCCGGAATAATCCTGCCAACTATCCTGTAAAGACAAGTTACCCACCGCAGCGGGCTTGCTTTTATAGGATAGTTTTTTTATTTAGAAGGACCACTCACACCAAAAAGAAAAGCCTAACCCTGATCCATAAGGTCTGGACTATAAGGAACTTTGACTGGCCGTTATCGAATATAATATGTCCCAGGGAAGTTGATAACTTTATAAGGGAAACAGAGGGATTTATATGAAAAGGTTGAATCCTTCCGTGATTAAAGCAGTTTTTTCTAAAATTCACCGGAATTCAATGAATGGATGGCAGGAATATTAAATATTTATGTAGTATAATGTATATAGAACAAGAGAATATAGGTTTGGCTTTATGTTTCGAAAACAAAGAATCGAGGGATTTTTATGGCAATTAGGTTAGCGACCAAATACGTCAAAACCTGCCTACAGTTAACGGAAGCCGAGATGGCCATGTTTATTCAGATGTTTGTCGATCATCAAGCCTCCTTGCAGGTGAAAGTGCTTGAAAATGGAAATCAAGAGGTGGTTTTGCTGGACAACGAAGCGGGACAAGAGATCGTCCTCTCGTTCGAAAGACAGTTCAACATGTATGTTTGCCGTGGTACATGCAGCATCACGGACAAAAATCTGGTTCAATTGATGAGAAAGGCCGTTTCAACCTTTAAAGGAAGTGCCATTGTTCACCGAATTTATGAATCTTATACGATGATTTATGAATATGACCGGGGCACGGTAATGAAAATTGTGGAACGCAAAGGGCAAACCGATCGTCTGATCTACGAGTATAAGGATACTGTCGGAATGCTGGAGAAAATGTTCCGTAAAGTGGAGGTAGAGCAAGAAATAATGACCATAAAATCTCAGATCAATGAATTGCTCGACCTGAGAAACGACATACAAGAAGCAGCCGTACGCGAACAAATTGATGACCGTCTTCGTAACCTGACGCATCGCTTATTCGTACTCGAAGCTTAACTATATAGAAGTCAAAGGGCTTTTCCGTTGATGCGGAAAAGCTCTTTTAATTTTGTCTCGATAAACATATAGGCGTTATTTCCCCGAAAAAAATCCATGGCTCCAATACACCTGAGACAAGTCTGTAACATATGTTAGACAATGTGCAGCGCTCGCAGCAAAGAAAACTAGGCATTGGCAAAAAAAAGTATTGCTTTTATTCGGAATAGATGTTATTTTTATTTTCGTTGAAAACAAAATAGGAACCAGGATTCACTCAGGACATTGAATGTTGCGAGAGATTATTCCCTCGAGAAGTGAATGACGTAGGTCCTAGCGGATGAAATTTTTCAAACATTTTATTCCTAGGAAGGGGGACCGAAAGATGGAATACTCAACTTTCGGAAGACACGTTGCTGTTGATACTTGGGGAGTTGATTTTGAACTTCTCAACAATGCAGAATGGTTACAGGCGCAAATGGTAGAAGCTGCGGAGGCATGCGGGGCAACTGTGATGTCTGTTCAATCCAAGCAGTTTGAGCCGCAAGGTGCAACAGTGCTAGTATTATTGTCGGAAAGTCATCTCTCCATTCATACTTATCCTGAGAAAGGTTTTGCCGCATTGGATTGCTATACTTGCGGTGAGACAGTAGATCCTCAACTTGCTATTGATTATATGATTTCGGTTCTGAAGCCGGCAACGGCGCATGCAAAGAAGCTTGTTCGCGGCATGGGCGAATTGACAGTAGAGACACCGGAATTAAAGCTAGCTCAAATGACAAAATAATAACGTTAAATGGTAACCACGGAGAAATCCGTGGTTATTTGTTTGCCTAGCCCCCCATACAATGAATAAGTAAAGCTTGTATTACGTTTTAACCGAAGCTTGAGGAAGCTCATTGGACTTGGGGGGAGTTCGGGATGAAACGAAAACGCAAATGGATTATGTACGCCATCTTGGTTTTTTTTGTTGTTTGGCCGGTATATCAGATTATAGGTATGGTAGGTGCTCATTCGGAAAAGCAGGATGCGGGCAAGCTCCTTTACCAGGTTTCGTTGTTTCAAATGGAGCTGTTAAGCAGCTACTTGCACGATATTGAGAAGGTGAAGGATACGGAAGGGTTGAATCCCTTACGTCAAGCGATCTATACGGCCAACTTTACGCATCAGCATCTTGTGCTTGCATATGGCGAAGATCAGCTCACCCCGCTTGAAAGCTTGTCGCAGCTGATGCAATACGTTCTCCGCCTGCAAATAGGGGGTCAGCGTCCGCTCAAGGGCGAAGAGGTTCAGGCTTTGCTGGAGGTGCGCAAGCAGTTCGATGACCTGTACGATGCCTATGGGAAGCTCCTATCCTCCCGCGGGGATGTAGTAGGTTCTCAAAATCAAAGGCTGCAAAAAGATGATAAAACGGTGAACGAATTGCTCCGTAAAAAGCTGCTTCAATAGGGTGAAACATGCGTATATTGTATAAACGAAACCATTTTAGCTGAAAATATAGAAAATAGTTCCGGTTGATAAGCTTTGCTTTCACATATTATACAAAAAATTTGTCGGAGCGGCTTGTCAAACTGTGCTATAATGGGATCTAGATTAAGAAGAGGAAGGCAGGTGACACATATGCATATCGTTGTGGCGGGCTTGAACTACCGAACAGCACCGGTAGCGATCCGCGAGAAATTTACATTTTCCGATGCAGATCTGGCGCCGGCTCTGAAAGAGCTCAAAGAAACGAAAAGCGTAATGGAATGTGTCATTGTGGGCACCTGTAACCGTACGGAGCTGTATGTAGTTGTCGATCGGGAACATTTGTGCGATCATTATTTGCGTGGCTTCATTGAAAAATGGTTTGGCGTTCCGCGCGAGCAGTTCAATAAACATCTGTATGTTTATGAAAACGAGAAGGCGATCAATCATTTATTCCGCGTGACGAGTGGACTGGATTCCATGGTTATCGGGGAAACCCAAATTTTGGGCCAAATTCGCAATGCATTTTTACTATCCCAGCAAATGAAAACTACGGGGATTTTATTTAATACCTTGTTTAAACAGGCGATCACCCTGGCCAAACGCGCGCATACGGAGACGGGCATCGGGGAAAATCCGGTCTCGGTCAGTTATGCCGCTGTTGAGCTTGGTAAACGCATTTTCGGAAGCTATGACCACAAGAAGGTAATGATCATCGGCGCAGGCAAGATGAGCGAGCTTACCGTGAAGCACCTTTATTCCAACGGCGCCGATAAGGTGATTGTCGTCAACCGCACTTTGAGCCGCGCTCAAGAGCTTGCCGGCAAGTTCCAAGGAGTGGCCAGCTCCATGGATAAGCTGCTCGACTATCTGGAGGAAGTGGATATAGTTATCAGCTCCACGGGCTCCTCAGAGATCGTATTAACGAAGGATCAGGTTGCGGCCGTGCTTCAGAAGCGCCGTTCGCGCCCTTTATTCATGATAGATATTGCCGTTCCAAGGGATTTGGATTCTTCCATCGGAGAACTGCCTAACGTATTTTTGTACGATATCGATAATTTGCAATCCATCGTGAACAACCATCTGCAGGAACGCCGCAAAGCGGCTCTGGTCATCGAGGATATGATAGAAGAGGAGATGGCCGTGTTCGAGCAATGGACGCGTACGCTGGGGGTTACACCGTTAATCCAGGCGCTGCAAGCGAAAGCAAGCTCCATCCATGAAGAAACTATGGATAGCCTGATGAAAAAGCTTCCCGATCTGGATGAGCGTGAGCTTAAAGTGATTCGCAAGCTGACGAAAAGCATTGTGAATCAAATGCTGAGAGACCCAGTGATTCGGATTAAAGAGATGGCTGCTGAACGTGACGGGGAAGAAGCGCTCGATTATTTCACCAAAATATTTGCACTGGAAGATCAACTGGCACAGCAAGAACAAGTGGAGAAGAACGTGAACCGTCAACAGGAAGTGAGCGAGACTCGTGATCGTTGGAAGGAAGAAATTTTGACGAAGGTTTCATTGAAGCCTGCCGATGCCTTGGCTAAAACGTAGTTTGGAGAGGTGCCATGGTCGCGAAAAGCTGGTTGTACGATGTCATTATTTATATATACGCCCTGAGCCTGCTGTTTTACTTCTCGGACTTTGTAGGTCCGAACCGAAGCGCAAAACGGATGGGGACAGGGTTGCTTTCTTTTGTTTGGGTTCTGCAAACGATGTATTTGGTTGTTAACCTGGTTTGGCATGACCGTTCGATGGCATTTTCCATGTTTGAAACGCTGTTTATGCTATCCTGGCTGCTTGTAACGGTTTCGCTTGTAGTGAACCGTTTTTTTCGTATCGAGCTGTTTGTGTTTATTGTAAATATGATAGGGTTTACCGTACTGGCGCTTAATTTTTTCAGCAATCCGAAGGTTTCGCCGACATTGGCCAACTGGAATGTGAGCGATGAGGTGTTGTTCATCCATATCAGCTTCTCGCTGGGAAGCTATGTAGCCTTTGTTGTGTCCGGTGTTTTCTCGGGCATGTACTTATTCTTACATCGTCAATTAAAGGAGAAGAAGTGGTCGAAGCTTATGCAGAGACTTCCCAGCCTGGATAAGACGGATTATTACTCCTTCGTATCTGTTGTCATCGGGACACCGCTATTGCTGTTCGGCATGTCGCTCGGGGTTGTCTGGATCTCCTTGCAGCATGATTTGTCCTTGTTCTTTGATCCTAAAGTTATCAACTCATGGTTTGTCCTGCTTGCCTATATCTTTTATCTGTTCCAGCGCATTCTGCTCAAGACGCCGGGTTATAAGCTGGCATTGTGGAATCTTGCCGCATTTTTTATTATGGCTTTAAACTTTGTGTTCGCTAACTTCTATTCCTCGTTTCACCAGTGGTCTTAATAGTTCGGGCAAAGCGAGGGGGCAAAGCAGTGAAATGAAGAGAAGAAAAACGTACTACCCGTTGATGCTTCAGGCAGAGGACAAGCCGTGTGTTATAATAGGCGGTGGATCGGTAGCCGAACGGAAGGCTGAGGCTTTGCTTGAGGCAGGGGCAAGGGTAACCGTCATCAGCCCCTCTTGTACGCCCCGATTGGAAGGCTGGGCTCAGGACGGAACTATAAATCACATCCCATCAACCTATCATCCCGGAATGCAGGAGCTGGCCAATGCGCTGTTAGTTTTTGCCGCTACGAATCGTTCGGAAGTGAATGCAGCCATACGTATGGAAGCGGAAGCGATGGGCAAGCTGGTCAATGTGGCGGATGATTCGGAAGGGAGCGGGTTTATTGTGCCCGCGACAGTTCGCCGCGGGAGGCTGCTTATTGCAGTTTCGACAGCGGGAGCAAGTCCGGCAGCAGCCCGTAAAGTGAAGCAGCAGCTAGAGGAGACGTTCGGCGATGAGTATGAGGCGTATTTGGACCTGCTTCAGGAATTGCGGGTGTTTGTCCAAAGCATCGTCGAGGACACGGCCGTACGCCAACAGTGGTTCCGGCATATGCTGGAATGGGAGCTGCTCCCGTTAATCCGTTCTGGACGGCTTGAGCCTCCGGATCGTCTGAATTTGATGGAGATCATTCACAAAGATCCGACAACAGAAGGAATGGAACGGGTTAAAGATTGGCTTCAAAGCCGGTTACCTTCTACGGGAGGGACATAGCATTTAAAGCATCCGCTATGAAAGAGGAAACGCTCTTGGCACCAAATATTATTTTGATCATGGAGAGGGCTGACATACATGCGCAAAATCGTAGTAGGAACCCGGCAAAGCGCTCTTGCATTAACCCAGACCGGTCAGGTCGTAGAGCAGCTGCGCGAGCTGTCCAAGCAGCTTGGGATCGAATGCGAGTTTGAACTGAAAAAAATCGTAACCAAAGGCGACCGCATTCTGGATGTGACCTTATCCAAGGTGGGGGGCAAAGGCCTCTTTGTCAAAGAGATCGAGCAGGCGATGTTCGACGGAGAGATCGATATCGCGGTACATAGTATGAAAGATATGCCGGCGGAGCTGCCGGAGGGATTAAGGATAGGCGCGGTTCCGCGCCGCGAGGATGCTAGAGATTGCCTGATTTCCCGTGAAAGCCGCGGATTGGACGAACTTCCTCAAGGAGCCAAGGTAGGGACCAGCAGCTTGCGCCGTTCCTGTCAGCTGCAGAACTACCGTCCCGACTTGCAGATTGAATCCATTCGGGGCAATATTGATTCGAGATTGAAGAAGCTCGAGACGGAAGGCTTTGACGCCATTCTGCTGGCGGCCGCAGGCTTGCACAGGATCGGCTGGCAGGATCGGATCAGCGTCTATATTCCAGCTGAGATTAGCTTGCCTGCAGTAGGGCAAGGAGCACTATGCATCGAGTGCCGCAGCGACGATGAGTTCGTCCTTGGACTGCTCAAGCACTACAATCATGAGCCTACCGCTTTGGCCGTAGCGGCTGAAAGAAGCTTTCTTGCCAGATTGAACGGAGGCTGTCAGGTACCTATCGGGGCTTTTGCAAGCCTCGGGGATGAGGACGGCAATCCGGCTATTACTTTGACCGGAATGGTAGGCTCGCCGGACGGCAAGCTGCTTTTGAAAGAAACGATGACAGGCACTGACCCGGACAAGCTGGGCCGCCACGTAGCGGAGGCTTTAATTGGTCAGGGAGCCGAAGATATATTGGCGACAGTGAGGAGTTGAGCCGAGGTGAGCAAAGGTGTCGTATATCTCGTAGGAGCAGGGCCAGGAGACCCTAAGCTCATTACGGTACGGGGACTGGAGGCGATTCAACGAGCCGATGTCGTCGTATACGACCGGCTGGCAAGTCCTAGATTGCTGAAGCATATGAAGCCGGGCGCCGAGAAAATTTTTGTCGGCAAGCTGCCCGATAAGCACATGATGAAGCAATCGGAAATTAATCAGCTGCTTGTTGATTTAGCGCTGCAGGGCAAGACGGTAACCCGCTTGAAGGGCGGGGATCCGAGCGTCTTCGGACGTGTGGGAGAAGAAGCGGAGCTGCTCGTGGATAACGGGATTCCGTTCGAGATCGTACCGGGAATCACATCTGCGATCGCGGTGCCTGCTTATGCGGGAATCCCGGTGACGCACCGGGATTTTACCTCCTCTTTCTCGATAGTGACCGGGCATGAATACCCGAATAAAACCTATAGCAGCATCAATTGGGATAATTTATCGCAAGCGTCGGGCACGCTCATTTTTCTTATGGGCGTAGCAAATCTGGAATTCATATGCAGCCGTCTGATCGACGGCGGCAAGTCGCCCTCCACTCCGGTCGCGCTGATTCGCTGGGGAACCTGGATGGATCAAAGAACGTTAACGGGTACCCTAACGGATATTGTCGACAAGGTCCGCGCAGCCAACTTCCAATCTCCCGCCGTCATCATCGTAGGGGAGGTTGTGAAGCTTCGCGAGAGGCTGGCTTGGTTCGAGAAGAAGCCCTTGTTCGGGCGGCGTATTCTCGTCACTAGAGCAAGGAGCCAGGCGAGTGAGCTGGTCCAGCTGATTGAGGAGCTTGGCGGCGAGGCGATCGAATTTCCTGTTATCAGGACCCAGCCTCCTTCGAAGCCGGAAGCACAGCAGAAGCTTGACGACACGCTTACTCAGCTATCCCGTTTTGAGTGGATCTTTTTTACAAGCGTCAACGGGGTGGACTATTTCTTCCAGCGGCTGCAAAAGAACCGTGTCGATGTAAGGACAATGAGCAGCGCCCGGATCGTGGCCGTAGGACCAAAGACAGCGGAAGCATTGGCGCAGCGGGGGTTAGTTGCCGAGGAGTTGCCTGCCAAGTTCCAGGGAGACGAGATGCTCGCCGCCTTTGCCAAGGAGCTGAGACCAGGTCAGCAGGTGCTGCTGCCTACGGCCGATATCGCGAAGGAATACATCCCGGCGACATTAAGACAAATGGGTCTTCAAGTAACGGAAGTAGATGTCTATGAAACGGTTCTCGATACGAGCGGAGGCTCGGAAATCATTGAGCTGTTGGAACAGAATACAATCCATACCATAACGTTTACAAGTTCATCGACCGTAACGAACCTCATTATCGCTTTGCAGCAGCTAGGCGCAGACAAGCCCCTTGAACTGCTGCAGCCATGCAAGATTGCCTGTATCGGGCCTATGACGGCCAAGACCGCGGAGGAAGCGGGCCTTAAGGTAGACTACCTGGCCGAGGAAGCAACGGTTGCTTCTTTGGTCCAAAGCATGTACAGCCAGGCATAATAGGGAACAATCAAGATAAAGGTTAAGGAGGAAGCAGCATGGGATTTCCTATGGTACGCAACAGAAGATTACGCGGCTCCAAAGCACTACGCAATTTGGTAAGAGAGACAACTTTATCGGTTCATGATCTGATCTATCCTATTTTCGTTACACACGGCTCTCAAATCAAAGAAGAAATCAGCTCTATGCCGGGTGTATACCACTTTTCGCTGGATACGCTGGAGCAAGAGCTGAAGGAGATTACGAGCTTGGGCATTGAGGCCATCATGCTGTTCGGCGTTCCCGAGCATAAGGATGCTCACGGCAGCTCGGCATATGACGATAATGGCATCGTGCAGCAAGCGACACGCCGAATTAAAGAGCTCCATCCTGATCTGCTCGTGATGGCCGACAACTGTCTGTGCCAGTTTACAGACCACGGCCACTGCGGCGTCGTTCATGTTGACGAGAAAACGCAATGCGCCGAGATTCTTAACGACGAGTCGCTGGAGCTGCTTGTCCGTACGGCGGTATCGCAAGCGAAAGCGGGGGCTGACGTTATCGCTCCTTCGAATATGATGGACGGGTTCGTAGCGGCTATTCGCCAAGGCTTGGACGAAGCAGGGTTTGAGAATGTGCCGATCATGTCCTATTCGGTTAAATACGCTTCGGCATACTACGGACCATTCCGTGAAGCTGCACATTCGGCGCCTCAATTCGGTGACCGCAAAACGTATCAGATGGATCCGGGAAATGCACGCGAAGCGCTTCGTGAAGCGGAGTCCGATGTGCTTGAAGGCGCGGATTTCCTGATGGTGAAGCCTGCTATGGCTTACATGGATATTATTCGCACCTTGCGCGATCAGTTCGAACTGCCGCTCGTTGCTTATAATGTCAGCGGTGAATATTCACTGATTAAAGCGGCCGCGCAGCAGGGCTGGGTAGACGAACGTTCTATTGTTATGGAAACGATGATCGGCTTCAAGCGCGCAGGCGCCGATTTGATTATTACCTATTTTGCTAAAGACGTAGCCCAATGGCTGAAGGAACAGCAATAGTACGGGGTTCGGGAAGAAGCAAGAGCTTTTCATACTGACTGCGGTTAGTGGAAAAGCTCTTTTTTTCTCGCCGCGTCGCGGTTCTTGTCATACTTTTGTCGGATTCTACGATAGGCAATCGGTTGTTAGAGGTTGCCAAATAGGGCATAATGTTAATAGATCATAGGAGTTCGCGGAAAGAGGTATAGAGGATGAGCTATAACGATAATTTCATTAAAGCCTGTAAGAAGCAGCCTGTAGATACGCTGCCGGTTTGGTATATGCGTCAGGCAGGACGTTCGGACCCGGATTACCGTAAAATTAAAGAAAAATATAGCCTTCTTGAGATTTGCAGGCAGCCTGAGCTTGCTGCGGAAGTCACGATGATGCCGGTCGAAAAGCTTGGCGTCGACGCGGCTATTTTGTATTCGGATATTATGAATCCGGTTGCCTCGATCGGGATTGATTTTGACATCGTTAAGGATGTTGGACCCGTTATCCATAACCCGGTCCGTACGGCAGAGGATGTGGACAGACTTCGCCCGATTCAAGTGGAGCAGGATTTATCCCATATTATTAAAACGATCGAAATTCTTGTGGCGGAGCTTAAAGTTCCTCTCATTACATTCGCCGGTGCACCATTTACCATCGCCAGCTATTTGGTCGAAGGCAGGCCATCCAAGTCCAAGGACTATCTGCACACGAAAGCTCTGATGTATGGAGCGCCCGATGTTTGGTTTAAACTGATGGATAAGCTTGGAGATATGATCATTACCTATTTGAAGGCACAGATTGCCGCAGGAGCCAAGGCGGTTCAGTTGTTCGACAGCTGGGTCGGGGCTTTGTCTCCGAGAGACTTCCAAACCTATGTGCTGCCTACGATCACTCGGATTTTTGCCGAGCTCAAGCACCTGGAGCAGCCTAAAATTTATTTCCCTGGCGTAAGCTCCGGTGAGCTTCATTCCAGCCTTGTTAACATCGATGCCGATGTCATAGGGTTGGATTGGCGTGTGCCTATTTCCGAAGCTCGCAAGAGAATCGGATCGAAATTTGCGGTACAGGGCAATCTGGACCCTACGGTTCTGACCGGACCGCTGTCGGTGATCCAAGAGCAGGCCAAAGCTATCATTGATCAGGGAATTCAACAGCCGGGCTACATCTTTAACCTGGGCCACGGGGTATTCCCGGAAGCGTCTATCGACAAGCTGAGAGAATTGACGGAATTTGTACACGAATATTCTCGCAAAGCTATCGCCCAATCGAAACAAGGAAGTGGTGTCTAATGACCAAACAGCGAATCGGCGTGTTAGTCATGTCCTACGGAACTCCAGAGAGCCTGGATCAAGTAGAGGCTTATTATACTCATATACGCAGAGGGAATCCTCCTAGCCCTGAGCAGCTCAAGGAGCTGACTGACCGGTACGATGCTATCGTGGGCGGATTTTTCCCGTTAAGAGAAAATACGAACAAGCAAGTGCAGGCTTTGGAGCAAATGCTGAACGAACGACATCCGGACAAAACGTTTGTATGCTACCAAGGGTTAAAGCATGCGTCGCCTTTTATTGAGGACGGCGTGGAGCAAATGGTCAAGGATGGCATCGAGCAGGCGGTAGGCGTTGTGCTTGCTCCACACTACTCTATTATGAGCGTAGGCGGATATATCAAGCGCGCTCAAGAGAAGGCCGAGGAGCTTGGCGGACTGGACATTAAGTTCGTTAAGAGCTATCATTTGCACCCGAAGCTTATCGAAGCCTTGTCCAAACGCGTGACCGAAACCCTGCAGCGTTTTGCAGGTACGCCGAAGGAGGAAGTCCGGGTTATATTCACCGCGCACAGCCTGCCTGAAAAAATAGTAGAGATGAGAGATCCTTATCCGGAACAGCTGCTCGCCACCTCCAAAGCAATTGCGGAGCAAACAGGAGTGACCAACTGGCAGTTCGGATGGCAAAGCGCGGGTCAAACGGCTATGCCGTGGCTTGGACCGGACATTCTGGATGTGCTTCATACCATTACGAAGGAAGAGCAAGTGAAGAATGTGCTCATCTGCCCGATCGGGTTTGTATCCGATCATCTGGAGGTATTGTACGATCTCGACATCGAGGCCCAGCAGGTAGCCAAAGAGCTGGGAATCCATCTGGAACGTACACCGTCCCTGAATACCGATCCATTGTACATGGAGACGCTCAGCGACGTCGTGTACGAGCATTGCAACGGAAAGTAACAGGTAGAGCGGATGGCTGAACCAAGAAAGGTGTTCCCATCCGCCTTTTATTAGGATCCTAATAGACGGTGAAATGGGGTATTGAAATGAGCATGCGCAAACGTTCCGACGAGCGGTCGGCCAAAGCATTCGCGGAAGCGAAGGAAGTCATTCCCGGAGGTGTGAATAGTCCGGTTCGCGCCTTCAAATCGGTTGGATTAACTCCTTTATTTATGGAACGCGGACTGGGTTCACGCGTTTATGACATTGATGGCAACGAGTTTATTGATTACATAGGCTCCTGGGGGCCGCTGATCGTTGGTCACTCCCATCCGGACGTTGTCCAGGCTATCAAGCAGACGGCGGAGAAGGGTTCCAGCTTTGGAGCGCCTACGGAACTGGAAACCGAGATGGCCAAGCTCGTTATCGAGCGCGTTCCCTCTCTCGAAATGGTGCGTATGGTGAATTCCGGAACCGAAGCGACGATGAGCGCCTTGAGGCTGGCCAGAGGCTATACGAAGAGAGCCAAGATCGTCAAATTCGAGGGCTGCTATCATGGTCATGCCGATTCCCTCTTGATCAAGGCAGGCTCCGGCGTAGCTACCCTAGGACTTCCTGACAGTCCAGGGGTTCCGGAGAGCGTTGCCGTAAATACAATAACCGTTCCTTATAATGATCTGGAATCGGTTCAGCTGGCCTTTGAAAAATTCGGCGAAGAGATTGCCGCTATCATTGTGGAGCCTATAGGAGGCAACATGGGAGTTGTCCCGCCGCTTCCGGGTTTTCTGGAGGGCTTACGCGATATCACCCGCCGTTACGGCAGCTTGTTAATCTTTGACGAAGTAATGACCGGCTTCCGCGTAGGTCTTCATTGCGCCCAAGGCTTGTACGGCATTGACCCTGATTTGACCTGTCTGGGTAAAATCATCGGAGGGGGTCTCCCTGTCGGTGCTTATGGCGGGAAGCGCGCCATTATGGAGCAGATCGCACCAAGCGGTCCTATCTATCAGGCGGGAACTTTATCCGGTAACCCGCTCGCGATGGCGGCAGGCTATACCACATTGAAGCTTCTAGGTGAGCCTGGGGTATATGAGGAGCTTGAACGCAAATCCGCGAAGCTGGAGGAAGGGTTCACTCGCAATGCCAAGGAGCTTGGGATTGCAAGCACGATCAACCGGGTTGGCTCCATGATCTGCCCCTTCTTCACGGATCAGAAGGTCATTGACTATGAGACGGCAAAAACCTCGGATCTGAACCGGTTTAATCGCTACTTTGCCGCGCTGCTTGATTTGGGAGTCAGCATCGCTCCTTCTCAGTTTGAAGGCATGTTCGTATCTACGGCGCACACGGACGAAGATATCGATCAGACAATTGCCGCTCATTATGAAGCACTGAAACAGCTGTAAGTCTAAAGATGGAATCCAAGCTTGTCCGCTGCTTATTATACTAGGCAGAGGGCAAGCTTTTTTGCTATCGCATATATCCATTCCAAGCCCCCGAAAGCACCTGAATCAGCAGCACCGAAGGTCAAGAGCTCTCTTTATATGGGGTATTGGTCGGATCTAGAATAGGAAAGCACTGTCACGCCATATTGCTCGTAGAACCTCTCTGGAAGAGCAGAAGGACTTCCTTAAGCGTGAATAACAAACAAGACGCCTCCTGGTCTAGGAAGCGTCTTGTTGTTTCTAGCCTTCTATTCGGTTTTAGTTGGAACAGGAGTCCCCGTTGCCGTCGTTGAAGGCGTCGGTGACGGTGCCGCACTGCCGCTCGCAGAAGTTCCCGGAGTAGCCTTACCTGCGGAATCGGATGATGTACCTGACGTCCCGCCGGTATTCGGTTTCGCGGATGGCTCCTGCACCTGATTATTGTTCGCTGGAGGTGTAGGAGTAGGGTTCGTAGCCGGCGATGGCGTCGGCGTTCCTTGCGGATGCGACGTACTGGCTCCGCTGTTGCCACTATTGCTGTTATTACCGGATGGCTGCCCCGTTGGCGGAGTTGTTGCCTCTGCGCCGTTGTTGTTCGAAGAGCCAGGCGATGGGGTCGGCGTAGTTTTCGGCGGAGCTGTCTCCTTATCTCCAGGTGTTGCTTTCCCGCCGTTCGTTTCTTTGGCATCCGTATCTTTACCGGCAGGAGGCTTGGTCGTGCCCGGTGTACTGGTGCCGTTTTTGTTGGTTCCCGCATTGCTGCCCGTATCCGGCTTCGTCGGTTCCCCTTTGTTCGTGTTTGTCGAAGGGGTAGATGATGGAGTCGGAGTAGGTGCCGGCGTCGGGTTGTTTTTTTGCTTGGCTTTCAATTCAGCCTGCTCTTTCAAAAAATCCGGATGGTCATACGAACCGCCTGGATCGATCTTGTCGATTCCGTCCCATACCCGGTTCGCGACTACGTTCTCAGGATGATCGTAAACCAGGAAGGCCGAAGGCAGGCGCCGTTCACCATACCGGCTGGAAGGCTTCGTGACCAGCTCGCCGTTATAGACCAATTCGGAGGAGGCTCCGCCATCCAGAAATCCCGCATTGATAACGTCGTCTTCCATAAACAAATCCTGAACTTCCTTCAAGGTAGCCCCAACGCTGTGGGTCTGGCGTCCGTCGATGACGATGAAGATGACGGTTCCGTCCGCCTTTTGTCCTACCGCCGTTCGCGGTGCTCGGCTGCCGTCATTAATAGGAAGCGGCTTTCCGTTAGCAATGACACGAGGGTAGAACGATGCGGCTTCCGAGATGCCCATCTCCTGCAGCTCGAAAATATTATATTTTCCGATAATGAGTGTCCCGTCTTTCGTAAATCCGACAATATGCTGCGGGACGCTGCCGTCCTGGTCCGTATAAATGACCTCGCCGCCGGAGATAATGGCGCCAAGAGCGGCAAACCCGTTGCCGAGTCCTTCGGGATCGTTAAATCCGCCGGCGTTGACACCGGCTACCGCCCCGGTCCGTTTGACCATGGAGGTGATTTTCTCCCCTTCACCAGGCTTTTCCGGGGTCATGATCCGTATCGATTTGGGATCGTAAACGTACATCCGCTTACCTTTCCACAGCTTGCCGGAAATATCTTCTACTTTTACCAGCTCATCGATAGAACGTATTCTTTTAGTTGTTGTTGCAATCATACCGGGTAGCTGCTTTTCAACCGCATTTTCTTCAACGAAGGTATGTAGCTGCTTGACCAGATCGTCACGCATTTCCGTGCCGACAAACATCCAGGCCCAGTCCCGATGCTGTGTGATGATGACGGTTTGAGCCATCCAGATCCGAATATCCGTTCCCGGCTTCGTCAGGAATAAAAAGCTCGATGTCATGAACGTAATAATGGCGATAAGCATCAGCGACTTCTTCAGCCAGCTCCAGTCGCGAAGCTGCTGCCTCGTTGCTTCCAAGAAATGTATGGCAGTGCTCACTTTGTCCACTCCTGTTTTAATAATGAACATAAACGGTTTTTAACTCTATTATTCTACCATATCCCGTTCCAATATGATAGACGAACCCCAAGCCGCGAAGTTGCAGGGTACCATGAAGATTTGCCGGCAATTTGTTACAATAAAGCCATGAAAGGAGCAAGGTGAATGATTCCGTGGCAGAAAAAAGGAGAATGGCTTGAACTCAGGCTTCCGAGAGTATTGGAGACGGAGGAGGAGCTTAAAGAGTACCTAAGTCTTTCGGATAAATATTTGAAGCAATTAAGTCAGTCAGGAGGGGTATCCATCAAAGGCCCCCGGGTCCGGCTTCGCCTGTTTCCGAATGAACCGATAAACCATATGCATCCATGGGCACCGTTAGAAGTGTTGTACGAGGATCATTTTTGCCTGGTTGTCCAAAAGCCGCCGGGAATGAAGGTGCATGGAGACAGTGCCGCGAGTACGAATCAGGCTGCAACGCTTGCGGATGCAGTAGCCAGCTATTATGAATCAACGGGGCAGTCCTGCAGGGTGCGGCACATTCATAGATTGGATGAAGATACGACGGGACCGGTCCTGTACGCCAAGCATGAATGGCCGCAGCAGATATTGGATGCCGCAATGCGGGAGAAGCGGATCGGGCGCCAATACGCGGCCATAGTGCAAGGCAGGCTCAAACAAAAAAAGGGCACAATAGATGCCCCCATCGGTAGAGACAGGCACCATCCCGCACGCAGACGGGTCTCACCGACAGGGGAGTGGGCCGTGACCCATTACGAAGTGGTTGAACAATGGGGTGAAGCCGCTCTGGTTAGACTGCAATTGGAGACAGGCCGCACTCATCAGATTCGGGTCCATATGAGCTATTTGGGCCATCCGATTTGGGGCGATCAGCTATATGGCGGCACGACTCAGCATATAAACCGGCAAGCTCTTCACGGAGAAAGACTAGGATTTCCCCACCCTCTGACGGGGGAGCAGCTTGACATTGAATGCCCCTGGCCCGAGGATATGAGCAGCCTTTACGATATCCTGCAAAAAATATAGTCATGCTCTTCCCGCGCAAACCATATAAATCTATAGATAAGTAAAAATGACTATCTCACGATGCGGTTTGCGAGACTAGTTCATAAGAGGGAGGACAAAACATTGGCTGAACAGCAAAGCGGATTGCGATTTGATATCTATGAGCGAGTGCATTTGTCGGAAGGTGTGGCAGGGATCAAGGAGCTGGAGGGCATTGAGCTTGCCCCGCATATTCAAGTGCTTCCACAAGGGGATCAAGCTCTTTTGCGAGGCAACCTGCTCTTATCCGGGACATATGTGGACGAACAGGATGCGGTGAACCGTACCTTGGAGCATCTGATTCCGGTCGAAATTACACTTCCTATGAACCGCGTGCAGCGGATGGAAGACATAGCGGTAGAGATTGAAAATTTCGATGTGGAGCTGTTATCGACAAGGAGCTTGAATATCACCGGCGTCTTGTCTCTAAACGGACTTGAGGTCGTGTCGCCATCGGTCGGAGATATTTGGGGCGAAGCTGAGGAGGAAGTCGTCTTTGTACACGAGGTGCAGGGACAGCAGCGGGAGCCGGAAGTACCCGAAGCGCCGGCAGCGGTTCAAGAGGAAGTTGAACGTCAGGAAGAAGAAGTCTCATTGACGGTACAGATCGAGCCAAAGGGCGGGGAACAGGAGGAATGGACTTCTCCCTCTTTGGCGTTTGCCGCTGCGAATCCTATTGAAGAGAAGATAGTCGCAGAGACGAAGGAGCCAAAGCCTGAACAGGCACAGCAAGCAAGACAAGATCAGCGGTCGTCGGCTCAGGAGAGCGGTTCTCTTGCCGCATTGGAGGTGCCGGAGGAAGCGGTGCCTGTCTCAGAGCCGGTGGCAGTCGAAGCGGCTTCAGAAGCAGAAAGCAGCGAGGATAAGAGCAAGGAAATGAAGATTGGGATCTCGGGCAAAAAAGGGGAAGCGGAAGAACCGGCCAAACCGTTTGGTCTGACCTCCTTGCTGCAGAGCCAGGCATCGGTGAAAGCACCGGAGGGCAGGCAGGAGGAGGAAGCGCCCGCAGTCGACCCGCCTCAGGGAGAGAAGGTCGAATGGAAGAGACTGCTCGCAAGCCCCAAAGGGGAGCAGAAGGAATTCAAACGCCTTCGACTCTGCATTGTCCAGAAGGAAGAAACCTTGGAGAGCATTGCCAAGCGCTATGATCTGAATCCCCGTGAAATCGCACTGTTCAATAGGCTCGGCGATACCGATTTAACGGAAGGCCAAATAGTTTATATTCCGAAATAATCCAAGAGACTGGAAAAAACACCTCGAACTTCCCTGGAAAACGGGTAGTGTGCACCCCTTAGAATAGACATTGGAAAAACCCCCTGGTTAATCCGATGAATTCTAAGGGGTGTATT
>NZ_BAABJG010000009.1:0-30659 GCF_039543185.1 Paenibacillus vulneris
GCCTTTAGAGTACCGGCGTCAGCTTGTGGCATAGGGTTTTTTTCAATGTCTACAAAATGGGGTCTTGACCATTCTTTTCCGAGGGCCATACGTTTTTCCGTAATAGAACTAGATTGCGAGATCATCGGAACGTTTGACGAGTCTGTCTTTTTAACTGCTCACTCACGGAAGAATATCCTGCCGATAGCTCGTTTTCGGACAGTGCCGCGGCAACCATTCCCAACGATTCGTCCAAGCTGCAAAACAGCAGCTGCTGCTCCGGTTGGACAACTGCCTTTTCTTTACCGGATTGATGCATACAAATGTAATCTCCTTGTAGTAGGTATACTTCTATTTTGTCCAAACCAGACGTAACCTAACCATGGAGATCGACACCCTGCCAAAGCGTAAACAACTAGAAGAGCGCTATTTGCTTTCAATAATCAAGGTAACGGGACCGTCATTGACAAGCGATACTTCCATCATCGCTCCGAATGTCCCCGTCGCTACCGTTAAGCCTTGCTGCCGAAGCAGCTCATTGAACCGGTCATATAAAGGCTCTGCCTGCTCCGGACGGGCTGCTGCCATGAAATTCGGGCGCTTGCCCTTACGGCAGTCGCCGTAAAGGGTAAATTGGGATACGGACAATATTTGCCCGCCTACATCCAGAACGGAATCGTTCATTTTGCCCGATTCATCCTCAAAGATACGAAGACCTGCGATCTTCTCGGCTACGAATTTGGCGTCCTGCTCCGTATCCTCGTGCGTAATACCCACCAGAAGCACAAGCCCATGGTCGATGGCTCCCACAACGGCTCCGTCCACGGTCACTTGCGCTTGTTTGCTGCGTTGAACGACCACTCTCATTATGTGTTCTAACCTCTATTCGTGTAATAATGCAAAGAACCGGCTACGATTGCATGATTCTCTGCACGGAATATACATCCTTCACGCGCTTGATTTTTTCAACGACGGCGTGAAGATGCTCAATATTGCGGATCAGGATGGTCATATGGATAATCGCCATCTTGTTTTTGTCCGATCGTCCCGAGACGGCGGAAATCACCGTCTTGCTCTCGGACACCGCCTGCAGCACCTCATTCAGGAAACCGAAACGGTCATGTCCTGTGATTTCAATCTCAACGTTGTAGTTAGCCTCGATGGAATCCGCCCATTCGACCTCGATCACCCGGTTCCCCTCTTCACCGCCATCGGCAACCGGGATATTGGTACAATCCTGCCTATGGATGGATACTCCCCTGCCGCGCGTTATGTAGCCGACGATGTGGTCCCCTGGAACCGGGTTACAGCAGCGTGCGAAGCGAACGAGGAGGTTGTCCACTCCTTTGACACGAACACCGTGAGTAGGCCGGCCTTTGCGCTCCGTCGCCGCCGATTTCAGTTCCTTCACTTCTTCGGTCAGCTGCAGTGCCTGCTGGCGGGCCTCCTCCTGCTGCTTGCGCATTTTCTCGGTCAACCGGGTGACAATCTGTGCAGCTGTAATGCCGTTAAAGCCTACGGCTGAGTACATATCCTCGATCTCGTTGAAATTGAATTTCTTGGCGACCTCCAGAAGCTCATCTTCCTTCATCAAGGTTGGAGGGTCGATACCTAGACGCTTGAGCTCGCGCTCAATGGCGTCCTTGCCCTTCTCGACGTTTTCCTCCCGCTTCTCCTTCTTGAACCATTGGCGTATCTTCGTACGAGCATGCGAGGACTGCGCCAGCTTGATCCAGTCCTGGCTCGGCCCGTAAGAGTGCTTGGACGTTAAAATTTCAACGATATCCCCGGTTTTCAGCCGGAAATCCAGCGGGACTATACGGCCGTTGACCTTCGCGCCGATCGTACGATTCCCGACCTCCGTATGGATACGGTAGGCAAAATCCAGCGGGACCGATCCCGCTGGCAGCTCGATGACTTCCCCCTTCGGAGTAAACACGAACACAAGATCGGAGAAAAAGTCCATCTTGAGCGATTCGACGAATTCCGAGGCGTCCTGGGCATCATGCTGGAGCTCCAAAATTTCTCGGAACCAGTTCATTTTGTCCTCGAAGCTGCCGGAAGGCACCATGCTGCCTTCTTTATAGGCCCAATGCGCCGCAATTCCGTACTCGGACGTTTTATGCATTTCGAACGTACGGATCTGCACCTCAAGAGGCTCGCCCTTCGGACCGATGACCGTCGTATGCAGAGATTGATACATGTTCGGCTTAGGCATAGCGATGTAATCCTTGAACCGGCCCGGCATCGGCTTCCACAGCGTGTGAATAATACCTAACGTTGCATAGCAGTCCTTAATATTGTCAACAATGATTCGGAGTGCCAGCAGATCGTATATCTCGTTAAACTGCTTATTGCGGGCCGTCATCTTTTTATAAATGCTGTAAATATGCTTCGGACGGCCGGAAATATCGCTCTCAATGCCCATTTCGGACAGCTTCCCCCGCACGGTCGTGATGACATCCTCGATATATTTTTCACGTTCGGTCCGTTTTTTCTGCATCAAATTGACAATGCGGTAATACTGCTGAGGATTCAAATAGCGAAGCGCAATATCCTCCATTTCCCACTTGATGGCAGAAATCCCGAGACGGTGAGCGATCGGGCAAAATATTTCCAGCGTTTCGTCCGCTATTCTGCGCTGAGCTTCTTCCGATTGATGCTTCAGCGTACGCATATTATGCAGGCGATCGGCCAGCTTGATCAAAATGACCCGGATGTCCTGAGCCATCGCCACAAACATTTTTCGATAGTTTTCGTTTTGCTGCTCTTCTTTGGTTTTAAACTTGATTTTTTCGAGCTTGGTCAGACCGTCCACCAGCATAGCGCAGGTTTTGCCGAATTTCTCGTTTACGGTTTCCAGAGAAACGGTCGTATCCTCTACCACATCATGAAGCAGTGCGGCAATAATTGAAGTAGTATCCATCTGCATGTTGACCAAGATTTCCGCTACGGCCAACGGGTGCAGAATATAAGGCTCCCCTGATTTGCGAACCTGGCCCGAATGAGCCTGTTCAGCGAACTCGTAGGCTTCTCTTATACGCTTCAGATCACTTTCTTTTACATAGCCGGACGCCTTCTCAAGAAGCTGCTCAATGCCCATTCGTTTATCCATTCCCTTAATTCGATTTTAATCCATTATGCCTTTGAAATAGGCGCTACGTCAACTTATTTGCGCCATTTCGACAAACTTTGTCGAAAAATTTTATTGGTTTTGGGAAAGGCTTCATCCTCTTCTCGATTTTCACAGCTTATGAAGCGAATCAAGAATAATTTTTCGCCGCTCTCTTATATAGCTGCGTATCAGCTCGGGCTCCCCGTCAAAGATGGATAACGACCATTTGCGCATGGAGTCCTCATAGATATGCGGAGCAATGGCCTCATACATTTGCTGTACGACCGGATCTATCTTTTTGACCGTCAAATGCTGTTTGACGATGAAGCGCAGCAGGACCTTGTAACGGCTTCGAACACTTTTGAAGGAAAGAAGTTTGCTCGTAAGCTGGTTGTACCCTTCTATCCGAACCAGGTCGCTACCGCATTTTTTGCCGTAGCAATTACGCCCCCATGTTCCCTCGTAATCCCATGGGATCATACGATATTTCATTGTTTTTTTATGACGGTATACCGCATAGTTTTGATCAAAGCCATCATAATTCCCTGTACAGACGGCGCCGGCCAGCCATCGGAGATAATTCTCTATGTCCACCCTTTCCTTCAAGTATCGACCTAATCGGCTCCCCTTAAGCGTGTTCAGATTCAATATGAACGATTTCCATTGCCGGCGGTCCTCTTCAGTGCCTATGATGTGCTCATACCCGTTGAACAGCGAGGATTTTCTTCTCTGGGTTTCCGGACTGATCAGCGTTAAATCTGCATTATCATTAACCGCATAGAACAAAGATTTAACGGAAATATTCCGGCTGCGGAAAAAATACCGGTCGACCCCTTCGATTTCCAAATATACACCGAGGCTTTGCCCGTTCAGCTTCAGCAAGCAGTGACGCGTCCTGGGGCTGGGTACTCCAATCCATTGAAAGAATTGAAATGATAACGCGTTGCGAATCATGGAAGGATCGTCGAATTCGGCATTATAATGATACGTTTTGCCATTACGTACAACCTCATATGATTTTTTCGGATAATCGCGCGTGTGACCTCCACGGTAACGCAGGAGAATAGGCTCTCTTCTTCCCTGGATAAGCATATGGGCTTTAACGTATTTTTCACTCCATACGTTTTTCTGCAGCGCTGAACGCTCTTCATCTCCAATCACAATTGACCGAGTTGACAGTTCCATGGAACGATTCCGCCTTTCTTTAAGAAAGCAAAAAGCCTATCACAGGAATGATAGACTTTTTGAGGTAATTCACCTTATGCGGTTGTGACCATAGCCGTCACGGCGTTTGTTCCCATGCCAGCAAATGCCCCTTCAGATATTAGCATCCAGGCTGGTTGCCTCTGCTTCCTCCCGTGCGATTGCCTTGGCTTCTATGACTGCGGTTGCCTCTGCTTCCTCCCGTGCGGTTCCCCGGACTTCTATGACTGCGGTTGCCTCTGCTTCCTCCAGTACGGTTGCCCTGGCTTCTATGACTGCGGTTGCCTCTGCTTCCTCCAGTACGGTTGCCCTGGCTTCTATGACTGCGGTTGCCTCTGCTTCCTCCAGTACGGTTGCCCCGGCTTCTATCACTGCGGTTGCCTCTGCTTCCTCCAGTGCGATTGCCTTGGCTTCTATGGCTGCGGTTGCCTCTGCTTCCTCCCGTGCGGTTCCCCGGGCTTCCGTCGCTGCGGTTGCCTCTGCTTCCCTCAGTACGGTTCCCCCTGCTTCCACTACGATTTCCTCCTGATCCCGGCAATTGAAACTACCTCCTTTATTGAGATAGTTCAGTCTATGAGATTCGATCGGAAGTGAACTAGACTGTAGTTTGCTAGTCGCAAAATATACACATTGACCTGTTAAAGCGCCCTCTTTGAATCTCTTATAGATAGACGTGGAACTTCTAGCAAATATAGATTGACAACTAGTACACCTTCTTGCCGGATACATATATATAAACTATGAATTCCCTACCATGATTAATGAAAGGAGGTCGCTGCCTATGAATTAATTCACTGGCAGGCAGCGTGCAGGTGAGGTGCAAATGAAAGATAGTGAAACAGGCTCTAGGTAGAATGAGGGCCGCTATGAATGACAAGATTTCTAGTTTTAGTAACTTATCGAGAGGGGAATGTTAAAATGAGTTATTTTCATCAAATGGTATCTAACATGATGTCACAGAATACCAGTGGAAGATCAAGATCGCAAGGCTCTTCAGGCAATATGCTGTCCAATCTAGTGGGAACTCAAGTGAAGGTGAATCGCGGCGGTCCAGATTCCGTTGTGGGCACTTTGATCTCCGTTCAATCCGAATTTATCGTAGTAAGTACACCAAACGGTATCGTATTTATTAATCGTTCTCACATCAAAAGCATTACTCAAATGGGATCAGGCGGCAACAGAAGCGGCAATCGAAGCGGTAGATCCGGAGGAATGACCAACGTCATTCATGCGAATACCTTCAATCAATTACTGCAAAGATTGCGCCACAAATTCGTTCAGATCAACCGCGGCGGCCCTGAAAAAGTAGAAGGCTTTATAGCTGAAGTTAGTCAAGACTTTGTCTTGCTGCTCTTCAACAGAGAGCTTATCCGCATTCCTATTTTTCATATCAAAACGGTCAGCGTAGCCGCTAACAAGAGCTCCGGCAACAACAACAATAATAACAACAACAATAACAATAACAACAAAAGCGGCAGCAATAATAAAAGCAATAAAAACAACAGCAAGAGCGGTAACAACAACAAAAGCAACAAAAACAAAAGCAACAAAAACAAGAGCAACAAAAATAATAAAAGCGGCAGCAGAAGCTCCGGCGGCAACAAAAAATCGAACAGCCGACGTTAATGCCAGGCACTGTAACCGTCCCAGTCTGTGACTCTACAATTCCTGCTTCATCCGAATGGATGACATTAACCGTCTCTCTTATGACGGTTATTTTTCTAAACAGGGAGTAAGCGTTGGATCTCTTTGAATCTGCCATGCATTGATCTCATGCCGGGATGCCCGATAGGGTTACATCGGTATCCCGGCTGAGTTAAGTACGTAAGCGCGCATCATTACATTTCTAAGAATAGGAGGTGCTTTATGACACTCTTGAACACATTGCTTGATAAACAGGTAGAACTCCATATTTCGGGTAAAAAAACGCCTATCCGCGGAAAACTGATCAATCTGGGCAGTGACATCATGGTGATTTATAATGGACAACAGTTTCTGTATATCCCTCTCCTGCATTTGCAGCAGCTGACACAATATGAAGAAAGCAAGGACGAAGCCGTTATTGTAGTTCCCGCCGAGATGCCGTTCGAGGATCAAAAGGATATTTCCTTCCGCAAAATATTAATGAATGCCAAGGGGATGTTCACCGAAATTTATACAAGCGGAAACCAGTCCCTTCATGGTTATGTAACCAGCATAATGAATGACTATTTCGTCTTCTATTCACCCGTATATCACGTAGTCTATATCCCGATGCAGCACATGAAATATCTTAAGCCTTATGATCCCAATGTGACGCCTTATTCGCTGAACCAGGAGCGTTTCCCTCTAAGTCCATCCACGATAACTCTGGCTAGAACATTCGATCAGCAGTTGAAAAAGCTGGAAGGTCAATTTGTCGTCCTCGATATCGGGGAAAACCCGAACAAAATCGGTCAGCTCAAATCGCTGCAAAATAATCTGATCGAGCTGGTCGCAGCCGGAGGAGAGACGCTATTCCTTCATATGGAGCATGTCAAAACGGTGCATCTGCCATAATGTAATCCCAAAAGGTCCTCCGCTGCCTGGCTGCGAAGGACCTTTCTTCTGTCCAAACGCATATTAACGATTAAGCTCCCAGGTGATCCGTAATCCTTCAAGGACTAAATCCGGGTGCGTGTGCTGGATCGTGCTGGATTCGGGAGAGATCAATTCGGATAATCCCCCCGACGCCACCACGGTGAACGGCAAAGCCATTTCCTCAATAATGCGAGTAACAATACCATCGACTTGTCCGGCTATTCCGTTCACGATCCCGTACGTCATGCTGGAGGCCGTGTCGTGAGTGAGGAACCGCTGAGGGCTGGTGATGTTGACCGAAGGCAGCTGAGCGGTGCGCTCATACAATGCTTCCGCTGAAATAACGCCTCCCGGAAGGATGGCCCCGCCGATAAATTCGTTATGCTCATTGACAACGCTGATCGTAGTAGCTGTCCCCAAGCCTATGACGATAACAGGCGCTCCGTATAAGTGGATGGCGGCAATGGCGCTTGCGATTCGATCCGCACCTACTTGGGCCGGTTGGTCTGTCACGATTCTCAGGCCTGTTTTCAACCCTGGGCCAAGCTCGAGCGGCGCAATACCCAGCTTTGTCCGGCATACTTCTCTTACTGCCGTCATTAACGGAGGTACAACTGAGCTGATTATGATTCCGCTTAGCCGCTCATAAGCGAAACCGCTTTGTTTAAACAGCTGGCTCCATACGACCCAGATCTCTTCCGCCGTCATATCCCTCTGTGTCGTCACTCTCCAGAAATACACCATTTGCTGCTCTTTGTATACCGCTATTTTTGTATTGGTATTGCCGACATCTATCACTAAAAGTCCCGATTGCATGACATACCCTCCAGCCGCTTCTTTAACCGATTACCGATTGTATTTAATGCTATTATATACAATCTGCCTGGGTGCGCCAATCGACCGGGAAAGATATAAAGTAAGATAAATTCGACAACCTTCATATTAATTTTTGTCGTAATGTAGTAAAATAACACTAGATGTCATTTTAGATAGGGGATAGGTTAGATGAGCAAAGAACAGAATACGACTTTACTGTTGAATAAGTTACTTTGCGTGAGCCGGCAACTCAAACGCTCGCTGCAGGTTATGAATATCGATCCTAACCTTAACAATTCAACGATATCTGTGATGTTTCAATTGGAGCATCATTCCATGAAGATGAACGATATTGCCGATTATTTATGCATTACGCTAGGTGCGGCAACCAGCCTTGTCGATAAATTGGAACGCCAGCATTTGGTTGAAAGGGTTCGCTCCGTTGAGGACCGGCGGATTATTTTCGTACAGCTCACAAGTACAGGCAAAGATAAGATCCAATCCTTGCGCAACCATATTCTCAGTGAAGTACGGTCCATATTTAACCAAGTTTCCAATGAAGATTTGCAAAACTATATTCATACAGCCCAGAGTCTGGAAGCATTGCTTTCAGCTTACAATGAGAATGTATGCAAAACGACGTAATCGTCCATCCTAAAGCTGTGCTCAGTCTCCGTTGTAAACGCTAACAAATCACTCTGCAACAGACTGGCTCCTATTCAAAATCCGGGCTATTCAACTGTAAAAATGGGTAAAACCGCTTGGGGTTCCTGAACAACCCTCCCCTGTCAAGCTGCCATGCATGGGGGTGAGGATGTCCAGGGCACAAGCGGTTTTTACATTAGGCATGGGTTAGCTTAGAGTCTATAGAAACGGGCGGCATTATGGCCGAAGACATCTTCCAGGTCGGAAGGCGTCAGCGAATCCGGCAGCGTGCTCTCCAGAAGCTTATATACGTCGTCGTATTCCGCGGCTAGCAGACAGACAGGCCAGTCGCTGCCGTACATAATTCTCTGCGGTCCGAACCGGGATACCACGTGCTGGACATAAGGAACAAAGTGCTCTTCCCGCCAATTCTGATGATCTGCCTCCGTTACCATGCCGGACAGCTTGCAATATATGTTCGGATAGTCTGCAGCTATTTGTGCCATGTACGTGCTCCAAGGCTCCAGCTGCTGTTCGGAGATAAAGGGCTTGGCAATATGGTCGATAACTCCGCGTAGATCGGGCAGCTGCTTCAAAAGCTTTACGGTATCCTCCAACTGATGCGTTTTGATCAGCAGATCAATTGGAAACTGCTCCCGCTCGAAAAATCGCAGCGCTTCCAAAACCGCCGGACGAAATGCATACTCCATATCGATATCCTGCAGCATGACCCGAATGCCTTTAAAATAAGGGTTCTGCTTGAGTCTCGCATAATGCTCCTTGTAGGAGCTGTCCTCCAGATCAAGCCAGCCTACAACACCGGCAATCGTCTCCGACTGCTCTGCCAGGCTCAGCATAAACTCCGTCTCGGCCAAGGTGGGCGCTGCTTGCACGACCACCGTCTTACTGATCCCGTTCGCCTTCAAATGGCCATTCAGCTGTTCCGGCAAATAATCCCGGTATAATACGCCCGAATCCGGTGTCAGCCAGCCGTAATCCCCGCGATCCAGCTTCCAGTAATGTTGGTGAGCATCAATTTTCATGGTCGATTCCTCCCTATACTCCCTATGTACATGCCGAATGATTCTCCTTACTTGTCTGATCATAATACAAGTGAATCCATTGCACAACAGCAAGCTGCGGGGGGACATTCTATTTTTGTAAATAACCGATTGACAGACATCAAAAGTCCGTGTTATATTTTTCAATAATTTAGTGTTGCAAAGACATGGATGGGGAAAGTACATTGTGGTGAACCTTAAAGAGACCCGGGGATGGTGAGAGCCCGGGAGTGAAGCCAGATGGAAAGCCGCCCCGGAGTCGCCCTCTGAACTTCATAGTAGGAGTAGGCCGGTCTTCCGCCGTTATCGGAAAGAGTGGACATAATATTGTCAATTAGGGTGGTACCGCGTGAGCATAAGCTCTCGTCCCTTTCCGGGGATGGGGGCTTTTTTTGTTGTCCAAATGCACCTTCTAACCGGAGCCCCCCTGCCTTTAACCCGTTGTACGGCTCGGATCCAGCCGTCTGACAGGTTAGAGAGATTGCCAATAGGATGTCAATTAGGGTGGTAACGCGTGGGCATAGGCTCTCGTCCCTTTATGGGGGCGGGGGCTTTTTTATTTTTACAATTCTTATGTCGTCGAATGCGACGATTCTCTCATCTGAAATAGGCCTCGATAGAGGTTTCCCATTCTAAAGAAAGCCGGTGAACGTAATGAATATTCAATGGTCCGATCGTATTTCTCCTACGGTGAGGGATCTCCCTCCCTCAGGCATTCGTCGTTTTTTTGATTTGGTAGCTGAGATGAAAGGCGTCATTTCGTTGGGCGTCGGTGAGCCTGATTTCGTAACGCCGTGGAACATTAGGGAAAACGGCATCGACTCTCTGCGTAGAGGGTATACGATGTACACCTCCAACGCAGGCTTGCTCGAGCTGCGAGAGGAAATCGCCCGGCACCTGCATGACAATCATGGGGTTACCTATGAGCCACGTAACGAAGTTCTTGTCACCGTCGGTGTCAGCGAAGCTGTAGATTTGGCTTTGAGGGCCATCCTGCATCCCGGAGACGAGGTCCTGATTGCCGAGCCCTGCTACGTGTCTTATTCGCCCTGCACGATCATGGCCGGAGGCGTGCCAGTTCCGTTGAGTACCTCGGCAGACAACGAGTTCAGAATTACAGCCGAGCACGTCGAGGCTGCCATTACCCCTCGTACCAAAGCTTTGCTGATCAATTACCCGAATAATCCGTCCGGGGCGACCATGCCAAGAGAAGAGCTGGAAAAGATCGCAAAAGTGGTGGAAAAATACGATCTGATCGTCATTTCCGATGAAGTGTACGAGAAGCTGACTTACGTCGGAAAGCATACCTGCTTTGCCGAATTGCCCGGTATGAGAGACCGTACGATTCTGCTGAACGGGTTCTCCAAAGCCTATGCCATGACAGGCTGGAGGCTCGGCTATGCATGCGGCCACCCCGAGGTCATTGCCGCTATGACCAAGATTCATCAATACACGATGATTTGCGCTCCTATAACGACACAGCGGGCAGCTATAGAGGCTTTGCGCAACGGTTCCCATGAGGTGAGCGAAATGGTTGCATCCTACGATCAGCGAAGACGTCTGATCTTGAAGGGCTTCGAAGAAATCGGCCTGCCCTGCTTCGAGCCCAAGGGAGCCTTCTATGCCTTCCCGTCCATTGAGCATACCGGGCTAACCTCCGAGCAATTTGCGGACCGGCTGCTGACGGAAATGAAGGTGGCGGTCGTCCCGGGCAATGTGCTGGGCTCATGCGGGGAAGGCCACATCCGATGCTCCTACGCTTCGTCGGTTCAAAATATTACCGAGGCTATCGAGCGGATGGGAATCTTTATGAAAAACTTTTCCTGAACCGGTTAAAGTTCATGGTTCAACCTGAACTGTTCGGAGCTATTCATGGTTCCATAAAAACAATCGCCCCCGGGTATTGCGGCCTGCTGCGAGGCCGCGTTACCCTAAGGAGCGATTGCTTTCCTAGTCGGGGGCTATTATTTTTTCTTCAGGCTATCCAATAGTTTGTTGGCTTCCTCTTCCGCCGTACGCATGTAGGTGTTAATATCCATGTCTCCGGAAGATAGCTTGTTCAGGTTTTTGGTATATGTTCCGAGAATCGCCACTTGGCTTTCCTGAATTGTTTTGTCAGCAATAGCAGGGAATTTGTTGTAGAAGAACGCTCCGTAATTTTTGTCTTTAAAAGCGCTTTCTTGTCCGAGCGCTTTTTGGATCGATTCATTCTTCAAGGTCGTCATGATCCCTTTCTTGGAGTATTCCATCTGGTATTCGTCCGAGGTCAAGAACTTAATGACTTCCATTGCGGCGTCTTTATCCTTCGCCATCTTCGTAATGGCAAAATAACCCGGATACGATTGCGGTCCTACACCCGGAGCATCCGGCATGGTAGGCTCGGAGACGATATCCCAATTGAATTTGGACAATTCATCCTTCATCACTTGTGGCAAAATAGGAGATGAGATGAACATGGCCAAGGACTGATCTTTGGCGAACTGGTTCAGGTCCAGAATTTTCCCTTTATTGTTGGCCATCGCCTTTTGGTAGACGGGATTTTGAGTCGGCTGAATCAGCTGCAAGTCAAGAATTTGCTTCCATTTCTCGTTGGTGATGTTGGCTCTCAAATCCTTGGTAAGAAGCGGCAATGAATACTGGTTCACCAGGAACAAGTGATTGACCGAAGGCGAAAAACCTGTATACGTGATGCCGTCTTTTTCGACGTTCAGCTTCTTGGCGATCTCGTTCAGTTCAGCCCAGGTCATGCCGTCCTTCGGATAAGGCACATTGAGCTTGTCGAAAATGTCCTTGTTATAAAATAAGGCCATACGTTCATTGTACACGGGAAGACCGTAAATCGCTCCGTTTCCCAGCTGCTTCATAGCGTCAATCAAGGAAGGCTCGAACCGGCTCACATCCACCTGATGCTTCTTCATAAGCTCTGTCATATCATAGCTCATCTCATACACCATATTGCTCCCCGGGAAGGAACCGATGGAGTCCCACTGAATGTCGATTCTTTGACCCGCATTGATCAAATCCTGCAGATCGCTGCCTGTCGCCCTCTGGATGTACTTGATCGTATAATTCGGAAACTTCTTGCGAATCGCGTCGCCATAGCGGTCATTGAAGCTGGCTTCAGAGTCGCGGCTCATGGAGTAGAATACCAGCTCGACGGGATCCTTGTTCTCTTTTACTGCAGAATCCTTGCCTTCCGGTGCATTGGCGCTATCACTTCCGCCTCCGCAAGCCGTTGCCATCATACTTACTGCGGTCAATGCCGCCAAAGTACCTGCCATTTTCTTTTTCATTTCATGCTCCCCCTTCACTTTCGTCCCATAAAGTGAAAAATATGTAAATCGATATGTGCACAAAAGCTCGCCCAAATAAGCGAACGAGCCTTTGTGTTTGATCTATGGTGTAATCGTTCAGTGTGCTGCAGCCGTATGAGCCGCCGCGGCTTTTTCCAAAGAGCCGCTGATTAACTCCATGCATACGATGGCATTAAGAGACCATTGAGAGATGGTGTTAGTGGCAATCCACGGAATTTCCCGGATAGGTCTGATGTATTCCAAGGTTTCGACCGGCTTCGTAATATCCGTCAATAGAACCTGCCCGACTTCATCCTTAAGCAGGATGCTCCAGGCAAGCTCAGCCAAAGCTTCGTCCTTGTTGTGAACCGAAGCATAGGCGGCGATACCGGTAGAGAACATCGGCCATGCAAATCCGCCGTTGGCGAGTTCACCGACCAGCTGGGCGCGCTTTTCTTCCCGCGGAAGATTGTAGAATGCTCCGATTTCCACTAGCATGCTTTCCCACTCGGCATCCTTAAGCATCATGGCCAATTCCATCCAGACTTGAGGGCCGCCCATACAGATGGCCAAATGTCCGCCGGCATTGTTCCCCATATCGTACAGTTTGCCGGTTTTCGGATCATAGCCGTGTACGGCCAGGTTTTTCATCCGGTTCGGCATATTTTTCAAGCTTTCAATGCCTACCAGCAGTTTATCCCTGTAGGTAGTATCCTCATAGCGCTCCCACCGGGTCATCCAGTTGGAGCTGAAGGCCGCCCAGTCCGGACCTACGCGGGCATGGGTCGGATATTGGTCTTTCGGGAAATAATAGCGCATCGGATCCAGATGGGCGGTCGTATAGTCGGAATCGGTCACCTCATCCATGATGTCGCCGATTCGCTCATCCGCAGTCAAGTAATAATAGAAGCGATGCAAGCCCGCCATCCCGATTCGGGCTTCCTTGCAGCCACAGCCCCAATGGATGACATTGTGCCGCGAACCCAGACCGGAGTATTCTCCGAAATGGTACAGGTCCACCTCACTGGTATGCCGGGTCATGGCTTCAGCAATACGGAATATATCTTCTCGCCCGGAGCGGAGGAACATGTACCAGAGCCACATATTCGGCACCAGCTCCGTATTTTGCCAAGCGCATCCTCCGATATCGTAACGCCACGTATGACGGGTAGGGTCATAACCGTGCATGACATCGCCGTAATCCCAGAAACCGTACCATCTGCGCTGCTCGATTTCCTCTTTATAGAAATCAATAGCCGCATCCAATTGATCTTCAATCTTGGAATGGACCGGGGTGCTCCGGTTAGGGAGACTCCAGATGCCGAATGCTTTGGCGTCATGGTAATATTCCGGCTTGCACACCAGCAGGGACGGAGATTGGCATTCCTTCGCCACCGCATGCAGGGTCTCGTGGCTTGGCGTCTTCTCAAAGCACCAGATAGCCAGCTCACTCGTATTGGCCACACCGAATGGCGTGCTTCTCATTTCATCAAAGCCTTCATAGGAAGACTGAACATGCGTCGTCGTATCGTAATGGCGCAAATCCATCGCTTCGGCATCCGGCGACCAGAACCAAACGGTCATCTCCGCCTCATCCTTCGAAGTATGATGAAGCTCCATGGACGACGGGTACTTTTTCCAAAAGTTGCGTACTCCGACGGCCAGTCCGCCGTTCTCTCCTCCGGCATATACAGTGCCTGACGACCGCTGCCCGAATGCGGCGCGAATCCATGCACATCCTTCCTGGGTCCGCTTCGTAATCGTATAGGAATCTGCCGAACCTTGAACTAGCTTGAAGCTATCCCATACGGCGGACTCTTCAATAAGACCGATAAACCGCTCATCCTCCACCGGGTCGAAGCTGACATATTCGCCTGCGGTTTGACGCTTGAAGATCTCTTCGTATTTGCCTGTAGTCCGATAGGTCATCAGATGCTTAGGAGATTCGCTGAATATCCCTGTATCACCTGTAAAGCGCACGTGACGGTTGTATAAAGGCCCTTGCATAGGAACCTTGAGCGTCATGCCGATCCCTTTGACGAAATCCATATGGGGATTGCCGTCATAAGCGAACGTATGAATGGCTTTAATGGCTTGCTGTCCTGCATAGAAATAGAAGCGGACGGTAAAAGGCATCCATTCTCTGACACCGTTGTTCAGCTTATGCTTGCCTTCCACCCGAACCACCGCACGTACAGGCCCATCCTGCTCTACGACTACCTTCGCGATGCGGCTTGTGAAATTATGCTCCTTGACGGTCTTGCTTCCGCTTGTAGTGTGACGTTCCTCGCGTACGCATTGAAGCTTGCCGTCCGAGCAAACCAGGGAGCCGTCCCGATGGATGGAACGGAGGATGGATTGTCCTTCCCGGTTGAAGCGGCAAAGTATGACTCCGGTATCTACGGCGATCACTTCTTCGGTCTCCGTTACCGTTATGGATGCCTCGGGAGCTGCAGCCGCCCCCTTGCCGAGGAAATACCGGTCGGAACGATCCCCGTGAATCGATGCGGCATGCGCCGACCATTTGACACTGCCGTCAGGCCAATAAGCTGTCGGCCAGCTTTGAACAGGGATTGAGCCGCCGTTGGAATCCGTCAATTCAAGGGATTCGTTACGCTGAAGCTCACCTTCCGCCCATGGAATTCCCCATGTCACACCTAATCCGTCAGCAACATGTCCGCTTTGTCCCAGCCATTGCAGTTGAATTCGTTCTGCTTGTGTACCCACCGTACTACCCACTCCTTTTATTCGGTGATTCTATCATGTTGTTGGTTCTAAAGTGCGTTCTTAGGCTGGCTTTACCAGCCGTACCCATTCCGGACATACCTCGAGCAGCCGGGATACGGCGATTTTAGCGACCTCTCTGGCCCCGCGCTCGTTAAAATGGGTATTGTCCCGTGCTCCATCCGGATAGTTCGGGTGCTTGCCAGGCTCAAGCCATACGAATAGGTCTTTGGAAGCCTCAGGTCCTAGAGAACGGTAAAGCTCCTCCGTTCCCGCTTCCATGTCCACCAATAGCACCTTCTGCTCCGATGCCAGCTTTTTCATGGCCTTCGGATAATCGCCATGTGTCGGCACCAGAACGCCTTCATCGTTGAAGTTTCTGCGGGCGACCGAGGTGAACAGAATCGGTGTCGCTCCCTTTTTACGGGCTGCCGCTATATATTGGAGCAAATGATCCAAATACGTGGTGAACGGCTCTGTGTGCCGTTCAGCATCCGCCTTCTGATCGTTGTGCCCGAACTGAATGAACAAATAATCGCCAGGCTGAATGGTGTCGGCAATCGGCTGAAGCCGGCCCTCATCCATGAAGCTTTTGGAGCTTCTACCGCATGACGCTTCATTGCGTACCTCTACATCCTGAGTCAATAGTTCGCCGAGCATTTGTCCCCAGCCGGCCATTGGCGATTGATCAGCCGGATAACTGGCCGCTGTAGAATCTCCGGCAATATAGATACGAGTCATTGGCTACCCTCTCTCTAATGCATGGACTTGTAAATCCGCGTATTCCCCAATCATTGGGGCCAACTGACGAAAGCCGATTTTTCCGCCTTCCAGCCGCTTTCCGAAGGTGACTCCATCATCCTTCCATTGGAATACAACCATGTCATTGATCATGAATACGATTTCATCTTTCCATTTGAGAACCTTGATTCTGTATGGCCCGGAAGCGTCTTGGACGGAAGGAATCGGGTCCCCTCCTTGAGCCACCAAATGCAAGCCGCGGCTTTTGCGCAGGTTGCATGTATGGAAGCAGCGCTCATCGGCTTCCTTGCGTCTGAAATAAGATACATGGTAGGCATGGATATCGCTGTTATGATATTGCGGATAAATACCGGTACGCGGCGCAAGGCTTGGGTCGAACAAATCTTCCCCGTTCGCTCCGGTTGCCGAGAAGAAGGTCATGCAAAGACCGGGCTCCCGGATCGGCCAAAAATCCCAGCTGACGGCAATGGAATCCGGAAAATCAACCGGACACCAGAATACAAAATTCGCCTGTTGTCCAAGCTGCGGATCCAGCATATTCTCCATCCGCATCCGCTTCTGCGGAAAGGTAATGGCCGCTTGTCCTTCCATAATAAAGTGCTGAACATCTTCTTCACTGGTTAAAGGATTGTGATAGATGAGCTCGCCTAGCCGATATGGTAATGCTTCACTAATCGCAGTCATGTCTCTCCTCCTTAATTTAGTCTTACTGTAGCTTACATTGAATTTGACAACCATTGGATATTTTTGTGATACAGGTGGAGACCGTTTAGACTTTGTTGCAGTGCTTTACACTTCCTTGCACACGTTGTCTATAGGGCAAGAAAACGGGCTGTGCCACAGGGCACAGCCAAAGGGATTGGGGATACCTTAGGTTTTCTTTGAGCTATACTCCGCTTATTTTTTCTTCGAAGCTTGGTACAGATCGTTAATTTCTTTTACGTAGTCTTCGCCGCCGCTCTTTTTCCAAAGCTCTACAGCTGCCTTGAAGCCTGCTTCGTCAATTTGGCCTACGATGAACTTGGTTCTGGCATCATTGATGATGTTATCCAGTTGAGGCCCTTTTTGTGCGTATACGTTGGAAACAAGAGGCTCGGCCGGGTTAGGCACGACGATGGCTTCGTTAGCTTTTTGCACTTCGTTGGATTTTTTGCGGACCGGTGTTTGAACAACTTCCAGATATCTGTTCTCAGGAATGCCCATGAACATTTGGTTCAAGCCGCTGACCTCCTGATCTATCAAGGCCGTATCCTTAACAGGCTCAATGCCGCCTTCCACCTTCTTATAGTGCTTGCCTTCGATGCCGTTGAAGCCGAGATTTTGTGCTTCTGTTTCATTCAGCTTATCCAGGAATGCCAATACTTGACGCAGATCCTTCTCGGTTTTTACCGCCGATTTGGAAATAACCACCATTCCGGCATAACCGGATGTAGGCAGAGCGCGGTTTCCTTTAGGACCCGCTACCGATCCCAGAATATCCATGAAGTATTTGTTCTTGTCATCCTTGCCTGCTTGCTGCAGAGCGGCGTGAATTTTATCATCGATGCGTGCCGCATTATCGGTTACGTCAACCATAACGCCTGCTTGTCCATTGACGATCGGATCGGTCCATTTATTGGAATCCATAACCGCAAAGTCCGCGTTGATCAGCTTTTCATCGTACAGCTTTTTGAAGAATTTGAGAGCATCCATGTACTCCGGCGTATAGTGTGCAGGAATGAGCTTGCCGCTGGAGTCCTCACCCCATTTATTAGGAACCCCGAACCAGGTTTGCATAATATCGAACGGGCCTGTGTATTTGGAGATAACCATACCGTACGTATCGTTCTTGCCGTTCTTGTCCGGATCCTTGGTTGTAAAGGCTTTCAGCATGTTGTAAAAGTCGTCAATGGTCTTAGGCTCTTGCATTCCAAGATTATCCAGCCATTCCTTGCGGTACACGATACCGTTTCTTCCGAGCGGTCTGGCGCGGTAAACACCGTATATTTTGCCGTCAACGGAGATGTTGTTATTAACGATCGGGTTGGCCTTGCTCAGGTTCGGATAGTCCTTCAAATAAGGGCCTACTTCCCAGAAAGCACCGGAGCGTGCAGCATTGATAAAGCTGGCTGTTTTATCCTTGATAACCATAACGGTAGGCAATTTACCGGATGCAAGAGTGATGTTCATTTTATCCGCATAAGAGGAATCCGGCACCCACTCCAAATGTATTTTGCTATTGGTGAATTTCTCCAATTCAGCGACTACCGGGCTTCCGTCCTTAGGGAACGTGGGCTTGAACGCAGGAAGCATGATGCTCAGCTCAAGCGGCGCGGACGATGAGGAGCCTCCCGAGTCTTTCCCTGCTGCCGGAGCCTTGTCTCCGCCGGCACCACAGCCAACCGCAGTAACAGCGATCGTAGAGATCATAACCCCGCTTACTAGACGTTTCATCGATTTCTTTCTGGATTTCATGAATCATTGCCTCCCTTTTTATCTTCATTGAGTATAACAAGTTTTACTGAATCATTGGCTTAAAATTTATAATAATTCGCATTACCGTTCCTTATCCCCCCTTGCAGCAATGCGAAAGAATTAGTTCTGGAAATAGAGACGATCGTACGGCTGTTTATCCTTTAATGGATCCTATCAATACCCCTTTGGCGAAGTGCTTTTGCAGAAACGGATACACAAGCAGGATCGGAATCGTGCCGACAACGATAACAGCCATTTTGATCGTTTGCTCCGGCGGCTGAACGAAGGTTGGATCCAGCTGACTCATATCTCCGATGTTGCCTTGGGAGAGCATAACGAGCTGTCTCAGCATGACCTGAAGCGGCCATTTATCCGGGTCGTTGATATACAAGAGTGCGGTAATGAAGTTGTTCCAATGACCTACCGCGTAGAAAAGGCCGAAGGTGGCAAGCACCGGCTTGGACAACGGAAGAACGATGCGCCATAGAACGCCGAGCTCGGTACAGCCGTCGATTCTCGCAGCCTCCTCAAGTCCTGGAGGCATCTCCTGGAAAAAGTTTTTCACGACAATCAGGTTGAATGCGCTGATGGCTCCCGGCAGCAATAGCGCCCAGTAGGAATCAAGCAATCCAAGGTTTTTCACGACCAGGTAGGTCGGAATCAGTCCGCCGGAGAACAGCATGGAGAACAGCACCAGGTTCAATATGGTATTGCGCCCCATCAAGTCTTTCCTGGCCAAAGCGTAAGCCATCGTCACGGTAAAAATAAGGTTTACCGCGGTCCCCATCACCGTAACATAGATCGAAACCAGAATGCTTCGGAACAAGGTATCGGAAGAGAAAATGAATTGGTATCCGGAAAGCGAGAACGTCTTGGGAATAAGGAAGAACGCTCTTTCGGTCAGCTCCGACTCCGTAGCGAAGGAGCCTGCAATGACATAAAGGAAAGGCAATATCGTCAAGATCCCGAGGATCCCGAGAAACGTATAGTTAAGCCCGTCGAACACATTATCCAGTAAGCTTCTGTGATGTCTCCCCATCGTATCGAACCTCCATTATTAATAAATCCCTGATTGACCAAATCGCTTGGCCAGATAGTTGCTGGTGAATACGAGGATGACACCGACAATCGACTTGAACAAACCGACCGCCGTACTATAGCTGAATGCCCCCTGCGTAATCCCCATCATATAGACATACGTATCGAATACGTCGGCAACGTCCCTGTTCAGTGCGTTCGTCATCAGATAGATTTGCTCGAAACCGTTTTCCAGAACATCACCGACTTTAAGAATCAACAAAATAATGATGGTGCTGCGAATCGAAGGCAGCGTAATGTGCCACATTTGACGCCAGCGGCTAGCCCCGTCTACGATGGCGGCTTCATACTGTTCTGTATCGACTCCGGCTAATGCTGCAAGGAAAATAATCGTTCCCCAGCCGCATTCCTTCCACATGGTTTGCAATATGATAAGCGGACGGAACCAGTCCGGACTGGACAGAAAATCAATCTTATGACCAATTACCTGCTCCAGTATACTGTTAACGATGCCGCCTTCCGTCGTCAGAAAGACATAAGAGAGACTGGCCACGATAACCATGGAGATAAAATGCGGTACATAAATGAGCGTTTGAATGGTCCGTTTGTAAAATTCTTTGCGAACCTCATTTAGCATCAGCGCAATAATAATAGGCGCCGGGAAGAAAAATACCAGATTATATAAAGAAATCAGCAGCGTATTTCTCAGCAGACGGCCAAAATCCGGATTTTGAAAGAAGTCGCGGAAATGATCGAGACCGACCCATTCACTGTTCATAAAGCCTGTGAAAGGCTGATAGTTTTTGAATGCGAGCATTACGCCCCACATTGGAACGTATTTAAAGATGAGGAAGTACAAAATACCCGGCAATAGAAGAAGATACATCCATTTATCCCGTTTCAGCCGTTTTAAAAATAGGTCCTTGGTACTTTGTTTTTTTCGTACCTTCACTTGGAGGCTGTCAGTCGTTGTTGTGTGCCCCATAGTTTCACTCCTTATTGAATTCAAATTCACAGTGTTTCTCCGACAGGTTTCGACCTTTAACGATTCTTTGAGACTCGTTTCGTCATTCGGTTAAGTCATAGTCACATTGTGTTGGATGGGGCATTTGTTTGCAATTAGACATTCTTGATTTGCCCGGGTTTTGCCGGTTGGACATCTTTTGCAAACCTACTCTTTTCTTGTTAACAACGAAAAAACCCGCTCCACGAGCGGGTTTTCCGGTTTATGCTTGGCGGCTCATTTCCCGATATTGACTCGGGGTGACCCCTTCATATTTTTTGAAAATACGGTTGAAATAGCTATGCTGATACCCGACTTTTTCTGATACCTCGTTAATCTTCAGCTCCGAATTGCGCAGCATCTCCTTCGCTTTCTCCATGCGAAGATCCGTCAAATAGTCAATGAAGTTTTTGCCTGACACCTGCTTGAACGTCCGGCTCATCACGAAGGCATTCGTACCGCAGTGCTCCGCGCAGCTATCGAGTGAGATATCGTTCATGTAGTTCGCCTGAATATACAGCATCGCCTGCTCAATCATTTTCTTAAGCTGGAAATCCGCCCGGTTCTCCATCGCCTCGATGAACGGGGCAATGACCTTATTCATGAACCAGGCTTCGATTTGCTCCGGCTCCCTCAGCGCGGAGAGCTGCTCGAACAAGTTGGCGGATTTGAACAGCTGGTTCGGATTCAGACCCGATTGCATGATAGCATGCTCGAGGGAACCAAGTAGATTCATCATCCCCTGCTGCACATCCATCTCCTTAACTCCGTCTGCGGCTACCGCATTCATGAAGGCATGAACATGCTGCCTCGCCTCGTCCGCTTGTCCCATCCGCATCGCCTGAATAATCTCTCTCTCCAAGGAAAAAGGATACTGGAACGGCTGATGCTCCTCCAGCTTGCTAAGAGCCTCCAGGTCAATGATCTGATTCTCCTTGCTGAAATTGCGGTAGCTTAAAGCAAGCTTCGCCTCCTCGAATAAGAACGGGATTTCTCTCAGCTGCTCCGTAGCTTTCCCCAAGGTAATAGTAACCTGCATCTTAAGAATTTGATTGATGGTCTTCATTAATGTTTCGCTCAGCTGGTACAGCTCGTTCTTGAATGGCTGCCCTTCCGGAATATTCAGCAATAGACCGACAGTTAAGTTATGAAAATTTATGACATGGCAATGCTCGAACCGTTCATTGGCCAGCTCTTCAATCATATTGGCTGCGGCAAAGGTGATAAGCCCTTCATCTCCATGGGAAAACCTGCCGCCCGTATCCAGCTCCGTCATTCCTACCAGCTGCAGATACAGCACGATATATTGGCGGTGTTCGGTATTCCAGCCATAATGATTCATCCGGTCCCTGAGATCGCTCTCCGAATACGCCGACAAATAACCTTGAATCAGCTGCAGCACGAAGCCCTCCTTCATCTGCGGCATCTGCTTCTCCAGCTTGGTCTGCAGCTCCAAACTTTCCCGGTTCAGGTGCTGCCAATGCTTCTCTATCAGCTCAAATTCGTTCCCCTGCGTTTGATTCCCATTGCCCAGCAAACCTACCAGCTGATTTAACGGGGAATATATTTTACGGGATGCGAGCCACGATAATACGGCGGCAAGGAGCAGTCCAGCACAGCTGATAAGAACGATCACCTGCGACAGGAACACGATCGGCTTCTTAATCGCACTGGTCGGCGCTATGGACACATAGATCCACTTTTCCCCGATTCTTTCCAGTACCCCGGCAGAAACCGAATACGTATTTTTATCCCATTTGAACAGGAACGAGGTCTGATCCGCGTTACGGCTTAAAACTTCCTTTTTGACCCCCTCAATTAGAGAAGAGGCTTGGCTGTTCCCCTCGGTTGAGATAAGTACATTGCCATCCTCCTGCATCATAAACGCTTCCCCTTCATCATAAGGAGCAACCGTTTTCAAGAGCGAGACGACATTATCGCGGTCCAGGCGTGCCACCATAAGTCCGAAGGGCTCTGATGTGCCTCCGGGAATTTTGTGGACTAGGGCCAGATCATATCCGGTCTGGTATTTGTTCAGTGTAGGCAAGGTTGTCCAATATACATTCGGCCCCTTCCCGCTGGCCTGCTTGAACTGCTTCCACTCATCCGAATTCGGATCGATGACACTAATCTCAGGGTTAAAATGGACCGGCAGCAGCCCGTCTATATACAAATCCAGCCGTTTGGCGAGAGGCATGGCCCCTTGCATCAATACTAAGGTCTTGGATATATCTCTCGATAATGAAAATTGACGATAAAAATCGGTATCCTTCAGCGAGTAATCGAATTTGGTATCTAAAGCGCCATGAGACATGGATAGCTCCATATTCTCGAACTGCCCGTCAATATTTTCCGCTCTCTTGATAATTTGATTTTTGTGCAGCTGAAGCAGCTCATTCTCTATCCGTCCTCCGACAAACCAGTAAATCAACGCTCCGGTTATTAATCCGGGAATACTGGCAATGATCAGAATCAAGACGAGCATCTTCCGATAATGTGTTCCTTTTCCTCCATAAAAGCTGGAGCCCCAGTGACTCAAGCGCTTCTTCATTGTAACGAGCAATCCAATTCACCACCAAGAAGTATTAATAGTTAGTCACTTTTCGAAAGGAAGTACTCCCGATATTAAACATTATATTACTACCATACCTTTATTTGTTTTTGTTTTCAACCGTTTTATTTTGAAATTTTATAATATAATTGGTTATTTATTTGGAATTTCTCGGAAAACTATGAAGCCGAAGACAACCTCATAAAACCGGGTCGACCAGCTTGAATTCGCTTGCCCTTTAGGCTGCTCCTTCCGGGCTCCGTTTGCCGGATGGATTGGAATGCGACACAGAGGCTGCATCACCAAATAAAATAGACCGTGACCTGTCTCACCATCGGGGACAAGATACGGTCCAACGCCATTCCTTAATCTAAAATAAGGATTTGTTCCCTTAATCTCACTCTCATGATGTGGATTTTATTATAACCCGGTAATCATATCAGCACAATGTAGTATCCTGCCATTTTTAATATCCCCGGAAATCTCTCCATACCATTGAGGCGGCAATACGGGGACTGAAATTAGGAGCTTGGGAAATTTCCAGGGCAGCCGCGAAAATAAAAAAACCTGCAACTACATGCAGGTTGGTGATGCGGAAGTTTCCATATCTGATCGTTGGCTCGTCAAATTGAAGATATGGGGCTGGGGTATCTATTTTCCCCTCTTATAATCTTTTGGTTATGAGTTAACAGGCAGTAACGTATGACTCGGATAATCAAAATATTTGCCTTCGAGCAGGCCTATTAAGGAATTGGTGACCTTGACCTCGACCCGGTTAGCGCCTTTGCGCAGCAGCTTCGAAGGGCCTGTCCACCGATAAGGCGACCAAGGGCGGACTCCGACGGATTGACCGTTGACGATTACTTCTACACTATCATGCAGGTTCGAATCCCAGCCTATAAAGCTTAGCTCGAACGAATCCGCTTCGGGCAGGCTTGGCAGATCAATCATTCTGGCAAAGGTAAAGGTCCCTGCATAGTATGGATAGCCTCGGTAAGGCCCGGCAGACAATGGCATAGACAGATGCGATTTCGCACTCAGCACAGGCCGATGCTGCCCGTCGAAATGGACGAGAAACGATCCGTTCAGGTAGAGGGCATCGACAACCCCATCCCAATCATGGGCAATCCGGACATCCACCGACAGCTCATTAACTCCCTCGGCCAAAAAGGCCGTTACATCATAGGCAACGTTGGAATGGTCATACAGGAAATATGGCTCCATCCTTTCAGGCTGAATCACATGCCCGTTAATTCGGATAACCCCTTGCCCCGATATCGCACCGCTATCCATGACAAGCCGGACGCTTTCCAGCGGCTCTTCAACGACGAATTGCGATGTATAACTAACGTGAAGCGGATAAGCCATGCTTAGCTTCATCGGCGTTCCGAACAGCTGCCGCATCGATACCGGGAACGGAAGCTGATCCGTAAGGTCCGCGCATTGATCGATAAAGGTTTTGACCGGTACGGTTACCCCACCGGAGGCTCCGTCGGATTGCGTCTTCACGCCAGGGCTGCTTTCCCCCGAATGCAGAATCATCCGGAAGGTATCGAAGCGAACCGAGTTAGGCTGCTCCGCCTGCATCTCCCACGAAGCCGTTGCACCGATCTGCCATACCCACGGCTGTGCTTGGCTCTCACGGCTTCCCTCCGCTTCGGACATCCGGGCTTGTTCAACCAGAGTAACCCTCAGCAAGTGGGATTCAAATGGAGCCAGTGCAATAGGCAACTGCCAAGCCGCTTCCGAACGGTTCCCTTGCAAGCAGCTCACGCTTCCATGGTCCAGCGAGAGCTCCTCGAAGTGAACAACTTCCGATCCCGAGGCCGGGCTATCGGCCAAGCTAAAGTAGCTATCCGCTATACTCAGCGTAACCTCACGGACGGCTTGCTCTTGGTTGCTGATGAACACCAATGCCGTGCGATCATCCAAATGTCTGGTTTGCAGCAACAGACTTAATTCACCACAGCCAGGCAGCAGCCGGACGGTTTGAGGCTGAAGTTTTTCCAAAAGCTTGTCCAATTTATCAAGAATGACGGAGGCTTCCGCCCCGGCATGGAAAGGCAAATAGTAGGCGTTCCCGGCTCCTGATGACCATGGATGATCTCCGGCAACAGACGTTTCCTCATGCCCGGTCCAGAAGCGGCCTTTCTCCGATTGCGTTAAGCCGAAAGCGGCCAGAAGCTCTTCTTCATTCCACTGCTTCGGCTCGATAGCCTCGTATGGCAGCTGTCCGAGACTGATGACCTTACCGCCTTGATGAAGAAAGTCTTGAATTTTCTTCCAGGCAGCACTTTCGAGATTTGTCATAGGAGGCAGGATCAGCAGCGTATACCGGGCTCTTCCTATCGAAAGAACTCCCTCCTGAATATTGGCCTCCGCCAAAAGCTCCGCGTCCAGATGATCGAAATCTCTGCCGCTAAGCGTCAATTGGTTGCATATCCGAACCCACCACTGCTTCAAGCTGTTTAGCCTTTCCTTCTCCTGCGTCTCACGGCCGCCATATCCGAACCCGTGAAACGGGTTCCCCATATGCGTCCACAGGGAGGTTGTCGGCTGCAGCACGGCTATCGAGATATCCGCGTCTCCGCAGCTCATCGCATAGCTGATTCTTCCCGTATAATCCCCCAACTGACGAAAATGCTCCCAATACGGATTTTGCAAAAATTGGGATGGAGGGGCATCATGCTTGGTCAGGCCGTCCAGCGTATAAAAGAAGGCATGAAAATTAAAAAAGTTCGTGCCCATCGCAGCCATACGGTCTATCATCCATCTTGCATCCTGCAGCGTCATAGACCAGCCTACGCTGTGGAAGCATTCGATCAGGTTGCGCTCCCGGCCCAACTGACGCGCAAGCGAGCTGACCATCTTGGGATTGCTTCGCATATTGTCCGCATACTGGTTCAAAATCCATTCTAATGACCGGCCCAGCTTCTCGTGCGCCGAATCGCCGCCTGGCACATGACTGTACAGCTGGGTCGTCATTCGTACCGAAGGCACCTCGGCAACATATTGAAGTCCGTGCCGTTCACACCAATCATGCACTTGCTTGTGATAGGACTCTCTTAGGAGCAAATGAACCGTTTGATAGTAGTCATACCGTATCCGGGCCGCATCCTCCGCATCCGAATACAGCAGCGCGTGCAGATGCTCCCGCAGATCGTAGCCGTTCCGCTGCAGAAATTCGTCCGCTAACCGCGGAGACCAAGGAATACTTCCTAAGAGACCGATCTCGTCGGTAAACATTCCTTTTATCGTCTTGCCGAAATAGTCCCCGAGATGCTGTGCGTACTTATCGTGCGTCAGCCTAATAAACGCGGCCATAGCTTCCCGGTTGCAGGGATCGACGAAGGTTCCGTAATATTTGAAGTCTTCAATTTCCTGTTCCTGAACGATGATGACTTCCCATGCTTCTTCCAGGTTCGGGCCCGATGGAGCGGTCCAATCCATCTTTTGCACCGTACGGTATGTAAAGAACCGCTTCTGATTATAGGCAGTCAAGCCCGCCTTCTGAAATATCGGGTCAGCTTGATAGTTGCCGATGCTTGAACGGACATCGATGGCCTGATCCCAATTCAGCTTGCCTGATGCCGATACGGGTACCGCCTTGGCGAACAAAATTTTGGCCCAAGGCAGCTCGAGCGTCACATGCTGGCCGGCGGAGACACGTTCCGATTGATGTGCCAGCGTATAGTGCTTCGCGTCAGGATGCTCCAATATGACTTCTCCCCCGGCTATTCCGCTCGGATAGGGGTATTCGTCATATAACCAGACCTCCATCCCGTTCTTGTCGGCCTCTTCTACGGCAACGCGAACCTTGCCGAACCAGGCATCGGATAAGTAAGGGATTTGCAAACCTTGCCTTGCGCATATAAAAAAACCGCCGACGCCTTTATCCGCCATTTCACGGATTTGATGACGGATTTCCTCGTCTAACATATCACCGTTCCAGAACCAAAAAGGTTGAATGCGGAACGCTGACGGCGGTTGCTCAAATCGTTTCAGATCCAACATGAGAATCCCTCCAGTCTCGTAATCCCTTTTCCATAGATAACCTTATAGGATAAGGTTCTAGAACACAATTACACATTTTTGCTTATTCTATGAAAAATACTTGCACTATTTTGTAGTCATGAGACTTCCTTGCCAAAAATGCTGCGGCCAATCCTTGTCACTTCGTAAACCGCATTGCTTTCTATCAGCGGACTGGAGAAGGTATGGGGCTTCTTCGCTGAGGCGAGTTTTTTTCATTAGATGTGTAACCTTTTCCAGCTATCATCCGTCTTAATAGACAGAAAGAAAAAAATAATAGCTTCTGTAGTAAAATTGTAAAACTTTTTTAATGTTATTTTAATAATCGTAATATATCCTATTTACATATCCAATATTAGGTTGGTGATTATCGATGAAACTATTTATAACTGTCCAAAACAAAACCGTACCTGTGTACACCGATGAGAAAACAAATAAAAAGTTTAACTTATTGAAATCCGCTTTGGAATCCAAGGTAACCAAAGGAAGAAAAGCGATAAAAAAATGTCTCGACTCCCTTATTAGTATCGAAATCGTTGGCTGTGAAGCTATTCTTCATTCCCTCAACGAGCGGGACTCGCTGGCATTGTCTCTCTATTAAGAGATTGGCGTACAGAAGCTTTATTGATCTATTCATCCATATTGCCTCTGTTATGAAGGGCCTGTAAGGGGCCCTTTCTTTCTGCTTCCCCCTACTCTACCCCGCTCTTCACTTGTTCCCCTTTTCTCTTATCGTATACAATAGAATAATCTATTTGCTGTTTGTCTAAGGAAGAAGTGAATCTATGAATCGGTTACCTATTGAATCCATATTACCTAAACTACAAGAAACGCTCCGTTCCGGTCCTAACGCAGTGCTGGTAGCCGCGCCGGGCGCAGGGAAAACAACCCGGATTCCGCTTGCTCTGTTGGACGAGCCTTGGCTTGCCGATCGCCGCATACTGATGCTCGAGCCCCGCAGGCTCGCAGCCAAATCAGCGGCAAGGTACATGGCCGCCAAACTCGGGGACAAGGTCGGCGGCACCGTAGGTTACCGGGTACGGCTCGATAGCCAGGTTAGCTCCGAAACCCGTATCGAGGTTGTAACGGAAGGCGTGCTAACCCGCATGCTTCAAGCCGACCCTGCATTGGAGGATGTCGGCATCGTTATTTTCGATGAATTTCATGAGCGCAGTCTGCACGCCGATACCGGTCTCGCCCTGTGCCTTCAATCGCAATCGCTGCTGCGCGACGATTTGCGAATATTGGTCATGTCCGCGACATTGAATGCAGAGCCCGTCGCCAAGCTGTTGAATGATGCGCCGATTCTCGTCAGTGAAGGTCGCAGCTTCCCCGTGGAGACACGGTTCTGGAGCCGCAGCACGGAGGGGAGGATCGAACCGTCGGTCGTCCGCTGCATTCTAAGTGCATTGGAGCATGATCCCGGCGATCTGCTCGTCTTCCTCCCGGGGGAGGGTGAGATACGGCGCGTAGAAGCTTTGCTCCGCGAGCAAGTCTCGGCAGCCCGCCAAGCGGTGAGGATTGCTCCGCTCTACGGAAGCTTGCCGCAGGAAGCCCAGGATGCGGCGATTTCGCCGTCCCGGCCTGATGAACGCAAGGTTGTTCTGGCCACCTCGATTGCGGAATCGAGCTTGACGGTGGAAGGCGTGCGCATCGTTATCGATGCTGGCCTTATGCGTGTTCCCCGTTTCTCCCCGCGCACCGGAATGACGCGCCTGGAGACAATCCCCGTCTCACGCGCTTCCGCAGATCAGCGCAGGGGACGTGCGGGGAGAACCGCACCGGGCCTATGCTACCGGCTGTGGACGGAGCAGGACGATCGCAATCTCAAGGAGCATAACGCACCTGAGATTGCCGAGGCGGACCTCACGCCGCTCGCTCTGGAGCTGGCGCAATGGGGCGTAGCCGATCCGGCCGAGCTCAGCTGGCTGGACCTGCCCCCTTCCGCCGCGTTCTCGCATGCCCGCGCTCTGCTCCAAGGCCTGGGCGCGCTCGATGCGAAGGGAGGCATTACGGAGCATGGCAAAGCCATGGCGGAGCTGGGCCTTCACCCGCGCCTCGCTCATATGCTGCTCAAAGCCATTCCTATGCGGCTAGGCGTACTCGCCTGCGAGCTGGCTGCGCTGCTGAACGAGCGCGACATCCTGAGAAATGAAGGCGGAGCCGGAAAAAATGCCGACATGAGGCTGCGTGTAGAGGCGCTTCGCAAAGCAGCCTCCGTGGAGAGAACCATGGAACCCTACCACGAAGGGTTCCGAATCGATCTCGCGGCGTCTAAGCGGGCGATCGCGGAAGCAAATCAATGGAAACGGATGCTGAAGCTGCCGCAAACCGCATCACAAGGTGACATCGAGGCATGCGGCCTACTGCTGGCGCTGGCTTACCCGGACCGGATCGGCCATCGCAGACCGAATGGCCGCTACTTGCTGCAAAATGGGCGCGGGGCTGCATTTCAAGATATGCAGCCTTTGGCTTCCTCTCTCTATCTGGTCGCGGCTGAGCTGGACGATCAAGGGTTAGAGAGCCGGATCCATCTGGCGGCCCCGCTGGAGCTAAGCGATATGGAGCAATATCTGAGTGAGATGATCGAACAGGAATCCACCGTAAGCTGGGATTCCTCCACCCTGGCCGTACGTGCGCGTAAGCGGCTTCGTATCGGGGCGCTTGTCCTCAAGGAAGCTCCAATTCCTCAGCCTGATCCCGATGCCATGCTCACGGCCTTGCTCGAAGGCATCCTCCAGGAAGGCTTGTCCCTGCTTACATGGACCAAGGCTGCGAGGCAGCTGCAGCAGCGAATGTGCTTCATGCACTCGGTAGATCCTGCATGGCCCGATGCTTCGGATGAAGCCTTGCTGTCAAAGCTTGATGAATGGCTGGGGCCGCACCTGTACGGACTGAAGAACCGGGGTGACCTGGAACGGCTCCATTTGGCCGATATACTGGAATCGTGGCTTACCTGGGAGCAGAGACGGGAGCTGGATACTTATGCTCCGACTCATATGGTCGTCCCTAGCGGTTCACGAATTCCAATAGACTACACCGATCCGGCAGCTCCATTGCTCGCAGTCAGACTTCAGGAAATGTTCGGGCTGACGGAGACGCCCTGCATAGGACGGGGCCAGGTTCCGCTTACTCTGCACCTGCTGTCTCCCGCCCATAGACCCGTGCAAGTAACAAGGGATTTGGCCAGCTTCTGGTCCGGCGCCTATTTCGAAGTCAAGAAGGATTTGAAAGGGCGTTACCCCAAGCATTATTGGCCTGATAATCCCCTCGAGGCTATGCCTACGAATCGAACCCGTCCGCGCGGTTAATCCGAGGATATGCTAAAAAAACCGGTATGCGAAATGAACGTATGGTATTATCCCCTTCAAGTAGACACTCAAAAAAACCTTCATGTTATCATGGAGGTTCAAGTGCCACTTGG
>NZ_BAABJG010000010.1:0-174668 GCF_039543185.1 Paenibacillus vulneris
GGTTATTTAACCAACCCTATCTGTAAAAGCCTTCATGATAGAAAGATCTTTGCGGTTATTGCGCATCGTCGTTTTCACCCTACACAGGGTTTGTTTCCCAAATGGAAATTTCACTACGACACAGTAACGAATTCATATACGTGCCCAAACGGTCAGCAGCTTACTTACAAAACAACGAATCGGGAAGGCTACAGACATTACGCATCGAATCCGGAGGTTTGTAAAAACTGTCCTTTTCTCTCCCAATGCACTCGTTCCCGGAACCATAAAAAGATCATCACACGACATGTGTGGGAAGCAAGTAAGGAATGGGTGCGCGAGAATCGTTTGAGTAAGTCAGGTAAATATCTGTACAAGAAGAGAAAAGAAACGATTGAGCGAAGCTTCGCGGATGCCAAACAGCTCCATGGGTTTCGCTATTGCCGTTTGCGGGGGTTGCAGAATGTGACTGAGCAAGCGTTGATGACGGCAGCCGTACAGAACATGAAAAAGATCGCTCTCCACCTGGATCGACAGGTCAAATGAGGAGAACGATCTTTTTATGCATTCCATTTATTACCTAATGCGATGAAGTTTCTTTACACAGAGGGACTTTTTCGACAATCTGGAGACCTCTTTCGAGGTCTAGAGTCTGTTGAAAAACCTGAAAACCGGAAATATTGCTTCGGTCCCCCGGTGGGGTATCCCCTTCCGGCCGCTGTTGTTCTCGGGAAACTTTGATTAAATTTGCTTTATAGCGGGAATTTCCCGAGAACAAAGGCGAACGCTTAAGAGTTTTCCAAAGGAAAACTTACATCGTAAGCAAAGGGGATACCCACCTCTTACCTTTTGCATTTTTCCGTAGGATAAGGTTTTCAACACCTTTGACCTCTTTCGAGGTCTCTTTTTACATAGTGTGAGTCGTATTTCCGTACAAATCACCTTTAGGATTCGGGCCGTACTGATTATCACCCGCTTGGCTGTCTTGACACATAAACACAATCAGGATAATGCTCCCGATGATCGGGATCAAACCAATCAGCAGCATCCACCCGCTTCTTCCCGTATCATGCAATCGACGTGCCCCAACCGCAAGAGACGGTACGAGTATTGCCAAAGCATAAAGCATCGATAATATGGAGAACAGACTTGTGATGTTGCTTAATAACGACAGGACAACAGAGATAATAACATTGAATAGAACGAACATCCAATACTCCTGCCGTCTTGCCCGCCCTTCAAATCCTGCGTAATTTTTGATTACTTTCATGTACCATTCCATTTGTACACGCACACCTCATTTTCATTTTGATAAATATTTCCTTTGGTTGACTTTATCGGCAAGAAAATGACATTAGTTAATAGGTATATGCATTTTTTTACATAAATGATATAAAATAAGTCCCCGCTCCTATGAAGAGGGGGACCTATTGCTCACAGCCTACTGCCTGGCAGGCCTAGTTTTTCTTGCTAAAATGAGACTTAAAGGCAATAGCAAAACTGCATATACCGCAAGCACGTACAGACAAAAGACAAAGGCTGCCATATAGCTCCTTGTGGTCGCCTGCCGGACCCCGTCCGCGAACAGCTTCTTGGCTTCAGGGGAGAAGGAGGCCAGATCGGTACAGCCAGCTGAAACGGAAGCACGGGTGCTTATGAATTCGGGATAGCAGACCCGGAACCGGGAAAGTGCCGCTTCGCTTTGTTCTGTAGACAGGGGTGCATAGACCGCCGTTTGCTGACGAAGCTGCGCCTCGGTCTGAGCGCCGGCCTTATCCGCATTGTGGCTGAGCGAATTTAACCATACGATCCCGATAAGAGCGATTCCGATGGCATAAGCCACTTGCATTCCTGTCGTCAAAATCCCGGAGGCAGAGCCAATATCCTGTCTGTTGACCTTGGAAAGCACGACATTCGTCAGCGGAGCGGCAATAAAGCCCTGGCCTAGTCCAAGGATGGTCAACGCCGGCAGCCATGCGGCGATATTCGGCGACAGCCCTGAGCCCTGCACCGTAAGCGCGAGGAACAGGTACCCTCCTGCTGTGAGTACTGAACCCAGGCTCAGAACATGCGGCCCTATCCGGGAGGCAACGCGCGAGGACAAGAGTGAGGCAAGGAAATACCCCATTCCCATGGGCAAAATGACAGCTCCGGCTTTGAGCGGGGAAAATCCCAGCCCGATTTGGAACAAATAAGCGGAGATTAAAAAGAAGCTGGCTTGGGAGGACATAAGCAAGAAGACGACAGCCATCCCGACGCTGAAGCCCCGCTGCTTGAACAAATTCACGTTCATGAACGGATCGCCGTTCCGGCGCAAAATGGCTTGCTGTACCCAGACGAACAAAGCCAGCACGGGAATCGATAGGAAGAGGCTAATGATGAGGATAACCGGCCAGCCCTCTTTTTGGCCCTGCACTAGCGGGTACACGAGCAGGAGTAAGCCGGCGGCGACTAACGAAGCGCCGAACCAATCCAGCTTCGATTGAACCTTTTCCTTGGAGTCGGCGATAAAAGGAATCATGCCCAACAGTGCGATGCCTATCGGTACGCTGAAGAAGAATACCATTCTCCATTCCAGATTCCAGGGGTTCCAATACAGCAGCAGCCCTCCGATCAACTGCCCCGTAGAGGCGGCAATGCCCTGCGCAGCTCCGTAAAGGCCGAATATCCTCCCTCTTTTCTCAGGCGCATATTGAGCTTGAATAAGCGATAAAATTTGCGGGGAGATCATGGCTGCACTCAGGCCCTGCACGACCCGGATCACGGCGAGCATCCCCACTCCGGTAGATAACCCGCACAGCAGGGAGCTGACCGTAAAGCCGGCGACGCCGGCAAGCAGCATATTTCTCCGTCCGAAGCGGTCGCCAAGTCTGCCGCCGATAATAAGCGCAATGGCATAGGACAGGGTGTAGGCGGAGATGACGAATTGAACGCCGAAGAAATCGGCATGGAGCCCCTGCTGTATCGAAGGGGTCGCCACATTGACAATAAAAATATTGGCTACCGCCATAAAAACAGATAGCAAAATGACCGCCAGCATGAGACGCGGACGCTGGAGGGCACGCACCTCCACCTGCTGACGATTTAGCGAGCCTTGTGCCGCCGCTTGAGACATAAATCTTTCTCCTCCTTTACGCACCCTGGGAACATTGACATAAGCAGGTATGCTCGATTACAATAAATGAGACAGAACTGTCTCATCCATTACTGATTCGTATCATACAGACAGATCTGTCTCATGTCAATATCGTTTTTTCTTACATTTGGAATTGGGTGATCATCTATGGAAAAGAAAGAAACGGCGAAGGAGCGCATTTTGCGCGTCGCTTCCGGGTTGTTTTATAAAGAGGGGGTTCGTGCCGTCGGCATCGACAGGATCATTGAAGAATCCGGGGTTGCCAAGGCGAGCTTTTACCGCAACTTCCCGACCAAAGACAGCCTTATCGTCGCGTATTTGGAGAAAAGGCATTGCAATAGATCAATATCCATTGAACAAGCCATTCAGCGCTTTCCCGACTCCCCGAAGGATCAGCTGTATGCCCTTCTGGATGAACTGGTCGAGCGGATGACTCATCCGGAATTTCGCGGATGTCCATTTATGAATGCGGTTGTCGAGTTTCCCGATCTGGAGCATCCGGGTCACCGGTCCGCCGTAGAGAACCGCCACCGGACATGGGATAAGGTGAAGGAAATCGCGATGAAAGGCGGCGTTAGCGATCCGGAAGAGCTGACTTCACAGCTCCGCATCATTAGCGATGGGGCCATGATGAGCGCCTATATCGATAAGACCTCCTTCCGGCCGGAACATTTCCTGAGTGCGGCCAAGCGGTTGATTGAGCATCATTTTTCAGGTTAAAAGCATCGCCCTTTATCAGACTGCGGCCTGATAGGGGGCGATGCTTCTTCTGGCGTCAGGCAAGAACCACGCCTGTCTCCAACCTGGCTTTTGGCCGCTATTTCACCATGCTATATACGGTGTCGGTCAAAGCGATCCGTGTCATCTTCTCTAGAGCATAATACTCTACTTCTCCCGATTGCTCGCAAAAGGCGATCACATACATATGGGAGGACTGGGAGTAGATTCGATACGGGTGTACAAGGACGGTATACTCATCTTCCCCGTCCTGATACGTAAGATGAAGCTTCAGGCTCCTTTTAATAGCCTCGTCGATACTATACTTCATGTTGGCCTGCTTCGCATCTGCATACAGGAGCGGAATCTCGCTCTCTTCAGGCTGATAAGGAACGAAGCGCTTGAGCGTCTGCACGACCCGGTCCAGTCCTTCGATATACCCCATGGACTGTGCCGCTTCCTCATACTTGTAGATTAAAAAGTTAAGAATCCGCACATCCGTCTCCGTCAAAAATACGGAAGGTAAAATATAAGCCGCATCCTCATATTCGTAGCCGCGATGCTTGGCATTATACGATATCGGTGCGTGGAGCGAGCTTTGCATGTATTCGATATCGCGTCCCGCCTGGCGAACGGATATTTCGAACTGCTCCGCCAAGTCCTTTGCATTCGGGTAACGCTTGGCGCGGATTCGTTCGTCGAACCACAGGATCCGATGCATATTGCTCATGGTACCGTCATCAACTCCATTTGCGGTCTTGTTATCCAGCTACCAGCCCGGAAGCGAGTGAGGGTCAAGAGGCTGTAAGACCGGTGTTCTATCGACCGTTTCCTGCAGTACCCGCTTCACATCGGATGCATGGCGCATCTTATCAAAGGTTTTATTATGATGGAAAGTCGGAATCATATTCAGCCATTGATAGGCGCTCTTTCGGCCATATTTCAGCTCCTCCAGGAATGGGATATATAATGGATCTGCCGCCTGCCCGCTTTGGATCGCCGTCGTTTTGGATACGGCCAGATTAATAACCGCCCATAGCTTATCGACCCCGCTACCCGGTAAAGCAAGCTTGCGCAGAAACGACCATGCCAGCTCCTTGTTGGCACATTGCGGCGAAATTCCATAACCGTAGACTTGAAAAACATTGGCTTTCGGCTGTATCTTGTTCGATGGAAAGCCGACGACGCCGAATTTGTCTTTTTGCACTTGTGACATCGGTTTGATTGCCCAGTTCGCATCCATATACATGGACATTTTGCCGTGAATGAAGCAATCTATCCAGGATTCGCGCCCCACGCCCAATCTTGGAGAAATTCCTTTATCGATCAGACTTAAATACTGTTCGAAGGCTTCTATTGTGGCCGGATGGTTTAAAAAGCCGTCCAATGTCCTGCCATCCGCGGACAGGAATGCCCCTCCGTTGTTCCAGACAACCGGTTCGATGTAGAACATATAGCCGAAGCTGGTGAATACGCCGTGACGCACAATATTTCCTTGCTCATCGGTCCGTGTCAGCTGTGCCGCGGTGGCCGTAAATTCGTCCCATGTCCATCCCTCCTGCGGATAAGGCAGGCCTGCCTCGTCAAAATGCTCCTTATTGTAGAAAACACCAATCGTTTCCGTCATCACCGGCAGAGCCCCTACCCTGCCCTGGTCTGTTATTGCATTGCGGATGCACGGATAATAATCATCAAGATCGACTTGGTCTCGTTCAATGAACTCGGACAAATCGGACAGCAAACCTCCCTCCAAACATTGCCCTATGTTCGCGTCTTCCCATTCCACAATATCGGGACCATTGCCGTTACGAAGCATCTCCATCAGCTTTTCCCTCATCCACGTCTTATCCGGAAGCATCTCCAGAACAACGCTGACATCCGGATGCTCCTTGCGAAACTGCTTCACTGCTTCTTGAATGACGGCCATTCGATGCTCGTCGTGTGTTGCGATACGGATTTGCATGGGGATATTCCCTCCTTGATTGGTTTGACTTACACCCTCAGTATAAAGGGAGTACCCTGACATATCGTGTCCGACTGTTTAGTCCGCTCAGGGAGATTTCTGTTTTATACCATACAAAAACATAACAATACCCAATATCAAAAAAATGACGACAAACGGGTTATCTGCAAAATCTATTTGAGGCGAGCTGAAGGAGCCATTCCCTGAATGGACAGCCAGCCCTCCGGATGATAAGCCAATGGCAATCCAAGAACCAAACCGTTCTACGGTGTAGAACAAGCCAGCTAGTATTATGAATAGGACACCTATGCCCTGATAAAATTTGCACATCTCGCTCTCTCCTTCCTCATAAAAACTTCAATAACCTCAACCCCCCACCATTTTACCATAATAATCCAATGGGTCTTAAGATATGTTCTTGCTTTACTTGCTGCCTCAATCTAAAATCGAAAAATAATTTAAAATATTCCTTTACAGGAATATTCCTTATCGGTTATATTATAAACATGAACTCGACAATAACGTTTTTGCAGTGCCTAATCGGCCGCACATTGCAGAACTCTTGTGTAATGCCCAGCGGGAGAAAACGGTTTAACAAAGTTGTTTGTGCCAGAAACAAAACAAAACTGGAGAGGAAGAAAAACGCATGAAAAAAACAGCTATCTTTTATTGGATTTTTACCGGGCTGCTCTCAGCCATCATGGTTTTCGGTTCTATACCGGACATTATGTCCGTACCCGACGCAGTTGCCCTGTTCCAGCATCTAGGTTACCCAGCCTACCTCCTGCCTTTCATTGGAACTGCAAAACTATTAGGGGTTATAGCCCTGCTGACGCCCGGTTTTCCACGGCTAAAGGAATGGGCTTACGCCGGGTTTGTTATTGATTTATCCGGAGCCATGTATTCCAGCATATCGGTTGGCGACCCGCCCAGCGGATGGTTGCTCTTTATAATCGGATACATTTTGATTGCCGGTTCCTATGTTTTCCATCACAAAAGAGCAAGATCGGCGGCAAGGCATTCGGGGCTGTCAGCAAAGCCTTCTCTATAAAATGAATTCAAGTATCTACTGAGAACAGATCACACTATAATGTAAAAAAACCGGTACACCATTTGGCGTACCGGTTTTGCGTCAATCGAACAGCTCTTTTACAGATTCATCTTATTGCGGCGAAGGCATCAAACTTCGCACATCATTCATCGGGATGACTAGATGGATATTATTCATCGTCTTCAGCGAGCCGGAAATAATCCCGGCTAACCGCCCGTACTTGTCTATGATCGGTCCGCCCGACATGCCGCTCACGATCTGGGCCGAGGTCAAGATACGCCCCCGCCCGTTGATCTCTGCATTCGGAGAGTTCACAATGCCCTCGGTTATGATCGGAGTGTCTTTCAACGGATAACCGATGGCAAATACTTGTTCTCCATGCTTTACTGCCGTTTCTCTAAATGGGAGCGCAGGATATTCGGTAATCCCCTGCGGGCCCTCATGGAGAGCAGGCAGCTTCAGCAGCGCCGCATCCGTCTGCTCGTCGCAGTTCAGCACCTCGATTGGAGAAACCGTACGTCCGTTGTTAAACACTCCTTCCAGCTGCACCGCTTCGGAAAGAACGTGGCACGCCGTCGCTGCCATTCCATCGGGTGAAACCACCACCCCGGTTCCGGTGGCTTTTAACGCCCCCTCGCCGTTCAGAGCCCGGATGTAGAACACGGCGCTTTCTGACCGTTCATAAACATCCTCGGCATTATATACAGCCGCCTCATCTGCATTCGCTTTGGCAAAAAAAACGACACCGCTCAGCAGCAAGAGGAATATGCCTAACCCTGCAGCCAATACTTTTTTTCTCATCTGCATTGCCGCCTTTCTAAATCTGAAGCTTATTTCATAGCTGCCATAATATCTTGATAAGCCCAGTGAGATGACGGAAGATCACTGAATTTTGCAGGCAAATCCTGCTTCTCCTTGCCAATGATACGGTTGATCAGGACAACGGCCTGAGCTCTTGTAATCTCGCTGTCAGGTTTGAAGGTGCCGTCCGGGAAGCCGTCAACGTAGCCTGCTTTTGTAAAGGAATTGATATATTTCTCCGCCCAATGGCCGGATACGTCGTATAAGGCAGCCTCTCCCGCATCGCTAATTTGGAGCTTCAGCACTCTGGACATGATGACGACAAATTCGGCTCTTGTGAGCCCTTTATCACCGCCATACGTATTGTCCGGGTACCCGTCAATGATGCCTGCGGATGTAAAGAACGCAATTTGATTCTCCTTGCTGGTATCGACGTCCTTCAGCAGATTACCGACACTTACATCCTCCTTATTCAGCAAAGGAGCAAGCATGTCCGTGATTTCGTATCGGCTGAGCGATTTTTCCGGTCTGAACTCGTTGTTCTCATAGCCGGAAATGTACTTCATTTGTCCAGCATCGCTCTTTAAATCGAACTTCGCATTTTCCACCTCGTAGCGGATCGTGACTACTTGATCGTTTTGATCCGTTATCATCTTGATCGTCATACTCCGGGTAAGAATCAGCTCTCCTGTATAGCGCAGGCTGTTCTTGGTCGGAGTGCTTCCGTCGGTCGTATAATAAATGATTTGACCGTCTGGCGCCGATAGCGTCAATTTGCTGTTTCTTGCAACGGTCACGGATGCATTGTCATCCGCCTTAACCGCTTTGGAGCCAATATACGCTGTAACAGCCGGCTCAGCTACCGTAGGAGGAAACCAGATACCGCCTCCTCCGCCTCCCCTAGGTTTATCTGGCTCTAACTTCGTCCAGGCTCCCGACAGCACTTCGCTGCTTTCCTTTTCCTCTGCGATGGTGATGGCCTTGATCGTTGTCGTCTTGGTCAATACGATTGGATCTGTGTAGATCATGGACCATTTGTCCGGTTGACTGCCGTCCAAGGTGTAATAAATGACCCCGTTAGCTTCATCGGTAGCCAGCTTAACGGATACTTGGCTCGTGAAAGTCGTATTTCCCGAGACCACTTTCGGCTTCAGAGCCGTTTCTGCAAATGCAGGAGCAGGCACATTAACAGTTAATGCTCTTGTATCGCCATTGACTGCAGCTGTCAAAACGGCACTTCCCGATGTTACCATAGAGCCTTTCGCTGAACCTGAAGTTAGGTTAAGCGCAATAGCCTTCGAATCTGCCGTCCACACCACTTCATTATCGCGAGACAGCTCAAATTCGGATTTGATGCTGGATAGGGTATCTTTATCACCCAAAATCAAGGCTGCAGCGCTCAGCTTGGATGCCGCGGTTCCATTGAACGCAGCGAGCTGTGGATAAAATCCTGGAGCCGCCTTCCATACGGCTGCATCCAGACTAATCGGGAGCGTTCCTTTGACCATATTCTTGGCAAGCAGGCCAACAGCTTCTCCTGCCGCTCCTTCGGACCGTTTTCCCGCCGCCGTATAATAAGCTGTGCTCGTTTTGAGCATTTGCTTGTTAAAGGCGGTATTTTTGATTACGGCCCCATCGTTCTTCCGACCCGCTATACCGCCGAAATACGCGGAGCCAGGCACCATTTTACCGTTTACGGCTGCAGAAGCTTCGCCATAATTCATCGAATCGCTTATCGCACCTTCCGCTGCGTAACCGGCGATACCCCCAGCCCATGCTTTTGTCGTGCCCATAGCTTGGATACGACCTGAATTGTACGTGTTAGCTATCGCTCCGCGATTCAGCCCCGCAATACCTCCGGCCGTCGCTTGATCTGATGTAATCAAAAGATCTGCAAACGAGAACGACTCGCTGATCTCTCCGGCTTTTCCATTCTCTCCCGCAATTCCGCCTGCCATCACAGTCTGGCCTTCCTGGAGGGTACGGAGAGTACCTCTTGCATAAGCTTTGCTGATTTTACCGTCATTCGTACCTGCAATACCGCCCATAACACTGCCTGCAGCGTTAATGATGCCGTCGACAGACACTTTGCTGATGGTACCAGAGTTCTTGCCGGATACGCCGCCCGTGTTATTAGCTCCTTCAAGTGTCAGAGACGTAATGCTGACTTCCGACAAAGTCCCTCCATTGGTCCCTGCCGCGCCGCCCGTCAAGTCAGTGCCATTTACTTTTACAGCTTGAATGCTGATATTCGTAAGCCCGCCTTGGTTCTCACCTGCAATTCCACCCGTATTCAGAGAGCCTTTTACGGACAAATCACCAGCATTTACTTTCGAAATCGAGTTCTCATTTTTTCCTGCTGCGCCGCCTGTGTAATCTGTACCGGTTACGCTCAAGGCTTGAATCGTTACATTCGTAATCTCACCTTGGTTAAGTCCCGCTGCTCCTCCGGTATACTCCGTACCTTTCACCGACCCGCCTACTGTAATTCCGCTCAGGACCGCTCCCGCGTGATTGATTCCTGCTGCGATACCTGTGTTCGTTCCACCAGTGAGGTTAGCGTCGTTAAAGACGATGTTGCTGATTTTACCGTTGTTTTCTGCGACAAATCCATAAGCAGGCGCGCCTTCAGCCGTACCTTGGAGTCCTTTGATCGACTTGCCCTTACCATCGAATTCCCCGTTAAACACGGCAAAAGGAGTCCATGAAGTGCCTTCCATCAAAATATCTGCACCGAGCGAAAGCCTGTTCAAGCTCGGCTTGGCATCGGCTGTCCGGTTAAACAACCGGTAAAAGCTCAGATCTGAATCATTGTACAGCGCTACTACGCCATGAAGTTGTTTTGCGTTTTGAATCACAACTTCCCCGGCATCGTACAAGCTCAGGTAGGAAGCATCCGCTTCGAAATTCCAATTTCCGAAGCCGTAAGAGCCCGTTTGGTCTCCCTCCGCTTTGGAAGCTTCTACGGATCCCAAGCTGCGGCCGACCGCAGCCATAGAGCCGAGATAGGTGGAGGAGGATACCTTACCGTCTCTAAAGTTATAGCCGATGAGTGCACCGCTGAACGCATTGGCGCCCGTTACATTCATCTTAATGTCTGTACTGCCGGCAAAAGCCTGTTGAACTAGGCCGTCGTTATACCCTGCAAAGCCTCCGGTATACGATCGGGTGGCATGGTTAACCCCGTTAGTCGTCACATGGTCCTGCGCCGCATAGGCGTTCTTCACGGTTGCATACCGTTCAATGACACCCGCAAAGCCTCCGGTTCTCGTATCGAAGCCTGTATTTACTACATTCCCGGTCGCATAGGCATCATTAATCTCATAACGGTCTGCCGAACCTGCAAAACCGCCTGCATAAGCGCCCGTTATACCCTGGACATCAACGCTGCCTTTGGCATAAGCCCGGTGAATGGCCCCTGCGCCTGCCGGATCTGCGTCGCCCAACAAGCCTGCAAAGCCGCCTGCATAAATGGTATTATCCTGATTGTCGCATACGACCTGCACAGGAATATTGGCAAAAGAATCCGCGAACAACGCGTTGTCCGCCATTCCTGCAAAGCCGCCGACATGTGCGGCTGGTATCATGCCTGATTTCGTAACGGCACTGCCAACGCTAATCTTCTCTCCCGCAACAGCTGCAGCGTTCGAATAATGAATTTCTCCTCCTGCCGCAAGACCTACGAATCCGCCGACATGATAGACGCGGCTGGCATCAGCAGCAATGCTGCTATGGGCCGTTGTGCTTACCATAATACCGCTGCTGAAGCCTGCGATCCCGCCGACGATAGAGGTTTTCCCTCCGTTGACGGTAATCCCTGCAGCAGATAAGGAATGATAAATGGAAGACGCTCTATTGCTGCCGGCAATACCGCCGACGTATAGATCCGCTCCATTATCGGCACTTACGGCTTTCACGGTTTTGGATGACACCGATGCATTATAAACACCGTGATACATTGGAGCAAGCTTGCCAAAATCAAAGCTTTTGTTACTATCGTTCGACGATAGAAGTCCAACAACGCCGCCAACGAAGGTTTCACCTGTCTTGGAAGCTGACTCGATGTCCGACTTCACATCAACCATATAAAGAATGGATTGTTCGGCTTGCCCTGCGGCGCCGCCGACGGTCACCCGATCACCGGCAGCTTGGAGCGAACCGGTTACTGATGCCTGACGCACAGCGGAGTTGACGAGCTTTCCTGCAATACCGCCGACGATGGCTTGCTCACTTGCTTCCAAGCTGGACAGTGTCACACCATCTGCTTTTACTTGATCCATATCAAAGGAATTGCTGCCCTTTCCTTCCTTCACACCTACGATACCGCCGACAATGCCATTCCCCAGCATATGTTGGCCGGCGTTGGCAGCAGCAATCGCCACATGATTCATCGGATTATCCGCGCCGGATTGTCCAACGACTCCTCCCAGAGTCGATCCCGCTCCGAGTGCTTGCAAGGTACCGTCTGTAAAGGCGAGACTAATGTTCTCGAGCTTGCCTGAAACCTGCTGCCCGATCAGTCCTCCCACAATGCTGCTTGGACCCGCAGCTGAAATTCGGTAATTAGCCGCAATATTCATGTTGATTCCGGTGATATCCCCGGCTTGTCTACCTATCAGCCCGCCGATGGTAGCCTGATTTGCCGAGCTTCCGATACTTCCGTCTGCCGATTGGAATGTAAACAGGCCTGGATTCATGGCAAACGCATTGTCGCCAATAAGTCCTCCCGCAACGGCATTGGCACCAGTGCCCTCGATCCGGCTTCCGCCTTCAATTTTAATGTCCACCTTGTTAATCGTACCGGTGTTTTTTCCCAATAGGCTGCCAACCGTACCGCCGCTAATCTTGGCCCCGCCTACCAGCTTAATGTCTATACCCGATACGGCGCCTTTATTGAATCCGGCAAGCACGCCTGTATATTGCTGCCCGGCTATGGACAAAGGTTCCAGCTTGATGCTTTCCACTTTAGCCTTCTGCCCGATCACTCCGAATAGTCCGGAATAAGCGGTTGTCGACGTTAACGTCAGACCGTCAATCAATTGGTTATTTCCGTTAAAGCTACCTTGAAACGCACTGTCCTCATTAAGACCGATCGGAATCCACTGTTTGGATTGAATGTGGATCGGGTTCATAACTTTAATCGTTCTGCCTTCAAAAGAGAATTTCGGAACGCCAGGGATCGTGCCGTTCACTATAGCCGCGAGTCCGGCAAGCTCTGCCTCGCTTTTCAGCGTGAAGGTAATCGCTCCTGGATCACGAACATACCAGTTGATATTGGCATTGACGTCACCGCCGCCGCCCGTCTCTCCTCCGCCATTGGCAACACGGATTAGCTCCGGATATTTATACTCGGCATCCACCGAGCCGTATCTCCAGGTTGAATTGAAATCCCAGCCGGACAATCCCGGGAAGTAGCTTCTGTCCTTCAGCGTGGCAGACAAGATCGTGCTCAAACGGGCATGAGCATTCAGCCAGAGGAAGCTGCCGTCTGCAAAATCCGGCAAATCCCCATTAATGTCGTTGTCTATATCCTTCACATAATAAGCCTTGTACAGCAATTCTTTATTGGTATTGTCATAGCGTCCGGCAAAGCCGCCCGCATACGAGCCATCCACTGCCGTTACTTTGCCTGCAGAATAGGCGGTCGTTACGGTTCCGTTCGTAATTCTGCCGAGAAGACCTCCGGCATAAGAGTGGTCGGCACTTGCAGTAACCTCTTTGGCCGCATAGGCATTCGTCATGCTGCCCGCAACATGATCACCTACCAAGCCTCCGACAATGGAGTAGCTGCCTTTTGCCGTAACCGTGGAAACAGAGTAGGATTTGTCCACAGTTCCGCTGTTACGGCCTATCAGTCCTCCCAAATAGACAGGACTGCCTTCCGTACCATGTGCATTGCCCGTGATAGCGATGTCCACATAAGAGGCCAGCACTTGACCCAGGTTCTCGCCCACCAAGCCGCCGGCAAGCGTGTTCTCGCCTTCGATCGTCATGTTCGCATTAGAGTAAGTGTAATATAAGGTTCCCGTTTCCGTATTCCGTCCGGCTAAACCGCCGACAATACTTGAATTCCCTTCGGAAGTAACGGAAATTTTATCGGAAATGCTGTTATTGGCAATCAGGCTCCGGTTCTCACCGACCATACCGCCGATTAGTGAACCTTCTGCATTTACCAATAAGGTACCCACGGCCCGGCTGTTCTGAAGGGTACTGACCGCTTTGCCCGGATCGGCAGTCGGGTCTCCCGCACGCCGGTCGTTGATCCCAACGATACCGCCTACTGTGGAGGAAACCGCAGTCGGTGTCACCTTCAAGCTGAGTGCAGACGTATTATTATTGATAAGAATAGAGGTCGTTTCCGTCCCTAGATTATAGCCGACCATACCGCCGACTACCGAACCAGGTCCATTTACAACCAAATTAACGGAGCCCGATGCGAATTTTTCCATTCGGGTTTGGCTGCTATATCCCGCGATACCGCCAATATGGGGTGACTCAGCAGCAGCCGTGCTGATGATAAACAGATTGTTTGCATTGATTTTGACTTCGTCACCAATGATCTTGCTGTTTTCGATGCGACCTGCGATACCTCCGGCCTTGGCATTGATGCCCGCGACAGATAATGTAGCGTAATCAGGAAGCTCCGCATCTACCGAGAAATCCTTGATTTCCGTATTTTTGACATATCCGGCAATACCGCCAAGAACGTTGTTGGCTCCCGACGATTGGATCAGTGCCTCTTCTCCGGCTTGTACCGAGACGCTGTTAATGCTTGCTGGCGATGTACTTCCGTCCGGTGCTTCGGATCGTCCAACGATACCGCCGATTTCTCCTGCTTCACCACTATTCTCAAGATGATGCTTCTGGGCCTGCACATTGGCAATCGCGCCGAGGTTTTTACCGGCAATACCCCCGATTTGGTTCGCCGAACCCGCTGCAATCACATGAACATTAGTGGCCAAGCTCTTAGGCGTTGTCTTGTCGTTTTCCCCAAATAGTCCACCGAGCTCAAGCGCATTTCCTTGGGAGGTCATAGTGATATCTTTACCCTCTATGACCAAGCTGTTGTCGGTCCCATTCCCTATTACCGTGTCCTGAACACCGGCAGCACCACCCACCTTATTCTCGGAACCCGATACTTGAACGGATAGTCCCTCAATAAAAACAAAAGTTTGCGGCGCACGGTTTACACCGATAGCTCCACCTATATTACTTTGATCCACGTTGATTTGAATGTCCACTTGCTTGACCTTTACGGGAGCCCCTGCCGCTCCAATTTGAGCTTCAGGCGTCAGCGTACCCGCCATGGCACCCAAGCTGTAGCCGGTTCTTCCCGCTTCATTCAGCAGGGCGATCCGGGTTACTAAAGTGTCTGCACCCGAAATAGTGAGAGGTCCTTCATTGCGGCCAATGATCCCCCCCGCTGTCAATCGGTCGATGCCGTTGGCAGCAGCAAGCTTCACACTATCGCTGCCGGATGCGTCAGCATCCCCAACGACCACTTTGCCGCTAATGGCTCCTTGCGCGGTGCCGGCAATTCCCCCGGCAAAGCCGTCTGCCGTTTGAACAATTGCTGTCAAATACTTGATGGCTGCTGTATCGACAGTACCTTTCAAGTAGCCCGCTACACCCCCGATGAAGCCGTCGGAAGTGATCGCTGCTTGACTCTCCTTCGTGTTTCCTGCATTGACGTTGGAAACCGTCCCTCCATCCACATATCCGGCAATACCGCCGGTATACGTGCTAGCGCCGCCGCCTGTGGATACGATCGTACCACCCTTGTAGGTTTGGACTCCGTTAACCACAGCCGCAGGGGTTCTGGTAAAGGTAGCATTGCTGATGCTTGCATTGCCGCCTGCCATATAGCCGACGATACCGCCCGTACTAACTGTACTTTCAGGAGCGGAAGATGCAGCCGTGACGGTAATATCATTGGCAAACATTACGTTTGCTATCGTTTTATCCGGGCTATCGGCCGGAAGAAGACCAATGTATCCTCCCGTATAGAGCTTTGTCTTACCATCAACCTTGATGTCTCCCTTACTCGTGACATTGCTGATCGTATTCCCTGTTCTCGAATAGGCCCGGTTGGAAATAACACCTCCGGTATAAACGCCGGTTCCGCCGCTTACCGTAATCGTTCCGCTGTTTTCATAAGCCGATGGAGCTGTACTTTCGAATAAAACCCGATTCTCAGCATAACCGATCAATCCGCCGGTATAGGCTTCATCCGGTTTATCCGCTAGAGCTCCGCCTGTTACGCGGATCGCTCCGGTATTTTTGGCATTTCCTTTAAAGCTGAAATCCCCTGTTGCATAACCGATCAATCCGCCGGTATACACATGATCTTTACCGGATGCCGTCACGTTAACGCTATTCACATAGCTTTTTTCCCAGGAAAGAGCACCTTCGATATAACCGGCAGCCCCCCCTGTGTACACGTTGCTTCCGCCGTTGTTAGTTACAACGCCCGTATTGTTAAACACAATATCTGTACTCGCGGTGCCCAATGCTCCCGCCAATCCGCCTGCGTAGGATCCGCCTGCAGAAGAAGCGTTAATGTTGACGGAGCCGCTATTGGAAGTATTGGCAGAAAACTTCGCCAGCCCGTTAGCCTTGCCCACGATACCGCCGGCATAATTTTTCAAACCGCCGGATACGGTAACCGTACCGGAGTTCGAGATGATCGTATTGTCCGTATCCATCACAATGGAGATCGGCGATTGTCCGATTATTCCCCCGGCGTACACATCCTGACTGGTCTTGCTTGTCGCGTTCAGCGCGCCTGTATTCCACGTTTTAACCATATTTCCGTACACGCTGCCTGTAACCCCACCGGCATAAACGTTGCCACCGAGAGCAGTTACTGCACCATTATTTTTCAAGTTGGATAACGTCCCTCCCCCTTGACCAACGATTCCTCCCACGTAAGTGTCGCGGGTCTTCGAATCGACTGTAATGGGCATATCATTAGTGATGTCGTACAAAATGCTGCTGTTCACCATCTTACCGACGGCTGCACCCACATAGACATCTTGAGTCACTGAGGTCATGGTAATACTGCCGGTTCCCGTAAACTTAAAGCCGCCTACGGTAGCTCCATCCATGTACCCAATGAAGCCACCGTACATGGTATTGTCGCTTACGGTCATGCCCCTAATTTCTTTAGTCACTCCGCCTGCGGCAATCAGCGTGCCCTTGAAGGGTCTGGCATCCGTTCCGATAGGTACCCATTGGAGCCCGGACAGGTCCAGATCCTGGCTAATCTCTAAAATTCTCCCGCTGAACCCGTTGACAGCTACCCCATTCCGGTTGGTCCCATCGTTAACAAGCTTGGCAACCCCTGCCAGCTTAGCCGACGTATCAATCGTATAGGTTCTGTATTCTGTTGCGTTGTCAAACCAGCTCGTATCCGCGTTACTGCCATCCGTCCAATGGCTTGCGCCTGCATTGGCACGGAATGTCATAAAGCCAGCTATTAACGCTAAAACTACTATAGCAAATCCAATCGCATAGATGGATTTTTGCTTCAATGCCATCTTTACACCGCCTTAGTTAGGTAAAAATCCGAAGAGCTACCGGCGAAAGTCATTTTGACTTAAGCCGGTAGCTTTCGTTTATGGATTGCTTGTGATCCATGAATCAAGCCTTACCGCAATGGCGGCCGCTTGCGCCCTTGTCAGCTCGTCCTGCGGATTCACTCTGCTGTTGTCTCCCTCAATAATGCCATTCTTGATGCAGATGGCTGCCGGTATTCTTGCCCACTCAGGGACGCTTGCCGCGTCCGAGAAGGTGCTGAGCAGCTGATCGGCCTCCTCCTTGGAGATCTCCTCGGCTAACCCAAGCGCTTTAAGCAATCTTCCCGCCATGGTCATCGCTTCAATTCTTGTCAACGTTGCCTGTGGCGCGAAGGTGCCGTCGGCAAAGCCGTTCACGATGCCCATTTGAGCAGCTACTGACACGCTGCGTTCGTACCAGTCTCCCGAATTTACATCCGTGAACGAAGCTTGACCGTTCTTATTCATCATCCCCGCTGCACGCAGCAGGATCGTCGGATATTCAGCCCGGGTAATATGGCTTTCCGGATCAAACTGGTCCTTGTCTTTCCCTAGTACGAACAGCTTCGCAGCCGCCTGGCTGATGCTGTCCTTGCCCCAGTAGCCGTCCTCTACATCAGAGAATGTTTTTTCGTTTCGGATAAAGGCGATATTTCCGTTCCCCGTCAATTGAACATCGACGTAAGACCCATTGCCGCTATTATTCAGCTTCCAAGGCAGCGGGGTCCAAGCGCCCTCCGGATTTTTCAGCATAACCGCTGTAAGGTGGCTCGGGTCGATGGAACCCGGTACCGGTACGCGAAGCGGTACGTAGGTGCTCCAATTGGACGCCGGAATATTCGTCTTAATGGAAACGCCTTGTCCTGCTCCCAGTAAGGTCGAATCCAGACTGTCCGCTATGCTGCCCAGTTCTCCCAGCTCGTAGCTTTCGTTCTGGAATATATGGACCTCCAGGTTTCCTTTCAGATCCTGCAATTGTTTAGGCGTTAAGGTCAACCGCGCCAACGGAACATCGATAACAAGATTCCGCTGCTTGCTTACCGCATGCTGTACCACCGCCGGATCTACCCGGAACGTATAGCCCCTCATGGTATTATCCAAAGAGGTGATCACAATGTCTCCGCTGCCTGCAGCATCCACGTTCGCCGCCGTAATGTCGGCTACCAGAACATTATCCTGCTTCTCGGCATTCATGCGCTGCTCATTAATGGTAATTTCCGAGGTTTCCGTTGGCGTTAGAATTCCTCCAAAACCACCGCCACCTCCGGCACCGCCGCCTCCTTTGGACCGCCATACATTGGCGGACAGTCTGCCTGTTGAAGCTACGGCCAGCTTGCCCGTGGAGGTTCTTTTGGCGACAACAACGTCATTTCCGGCTTCTGCATTTATGATTCCGTTCGCAGGCAGGATACTCCAGCTGCTGATATCCTGATTCAGCTTCGGAAGCACTGCGCTTGTTCTGGCAAACACCTTGTACGCCAGCTGATAGCCGAGCATTTCACCAGCATCGGTTACTGTTACTTTTGTTCTGCTGCTATCGTTACTCAAAGCTGAGGTGGTCGCCATAATGGTTCCCAGCTCTGTTGGTGCTGGAACCTCTACCGCAGCCGCAGCCATAGCCTGCAAGGTAACCCCTTCTGCGACCTCATAGCTTGCCTGAACCAAACTTGCTCCTCTCGATTGCGCTGTGATCGTTCCATCGTCTTTCAGATCGACCGCGTCGCCTGACAGGACCGAATAGCTGACATGCCCTGGAACGGCTACCTCTTTGAACTTCGGCTTGCCTTGAGCGTCCTTGCCATCGGACACACGCAGGAAGGCCTCCAGCTTCTGGCTGTCTCCGCGCTTCATGACCGGCACTTGATGAATGACGAGCCCTGCCGGAACTTGATAACGATCATTCGTCACCGATACAACAGCCGTATTCTCGTTACCGGCTCCATCGACCGCCTTGACGGTAAGCTCTGCTGTCGGGCCGTTGGATTCTACAGCCACCTCACCGGAGAATCGGCCGTCATCCTGCACTTTCAGAACGGTTTCTTTCCCGTTTCCGATCACCTTCAGAACGGCGTCGTTCGAGCTTCTGCCGGAGAATACAATCTTGCCGTCCTTCGTTCTGGCACCTGTTAACGGCTTGTCCAGATACAATACAGGAGCAAGTGTATCCACGGTCAGATACAGCATCTTCACCTTGCTGTCTTTGGTTTTCGTATTTGTGGTGAGCAGCTCAATAGCATACGTTCCATCCGTCGTAAGCGGCTGCTTCAGCTCAAGCACACCGTGGCTTCCGCTGCCATCATTGTCGAGATGAACCTGGCCAATCGATTGGTTGTCGTAGAAGGCCTCTACGGCAACATCCGGCTGATTCGAGAACAGCTCAATGCTTTGCTGTTTCACATTGTTGGTCAGCCAATCGATTTTCGGCTGCGGCTTCTGCAGCAGCTCCTTGCTTGGTTGAAGCTCTGGCTTCACAGGCACAGGAAGCAGCGTATTGGCGCTATCTACCCGGTTCGCATAATGGTAGTTTTCATTTTTATCCAGATCCTTGGAAGGCTTGACGACAGACGACACGCCTATCGTATACTCCTGGCCAACCTGCAATCCGACATACTTCACTTCAGCCGGATCTACGGGCTTGGCGTCCAGGCTCTTCGGATCCGTCTTGGCTTCCGATGTCGTGGTAGCGGTCCAGCCGCCGAGCATAATGCCTTCGTATTTGCCTGTAGCAGGATTCCAATGGCTTGCAAGCTCTTTTTCCGTGAACATGAGCTCACCGAAATTGTTGTAAGGCTTCAGCTTGCCTCCTTGCTCCTGCATCGCATTGATGACATAGCTGTGTTCGAAATTGCTTAACGCGTCCTTCTTTGCAGCCGGTTTGAAGGATAGACTGAAATACCCGTCCCCTGCCGGCTCTATCGTTACGTCACTAACGGCCTGCGGAGCTAGACGATCGATGATCTCGAATTGCTCTGCCGATGTTTTGGTACCGAAGGTGGATTCGGATTTGAGCTCGGCACGCAAATAATAGTTGCCCTGCTGCATAAGCCCGGTAATATCTTGTATATCCTCCTCGCCACCGTTTTCGTTCAGGGATACTTTAGTAACGTCAATCACTTTATGGCCGTCGGCAACCGGAATATTTTTGGCAATCAGAATACCCGGATCCCCTGGCTCAAGCACATCTTCCCCGTTTGCAAGCTTCGTAGTAGCAGCACTTACCGTATCCTTAGTCAAATACAGATTGACCGTATCTTCCTTCTTGGCATTGGCGACTGTCCAGCTTGCCGTGAATTTGTTCTTGTCACCGGCATCCTTGGTCAAGCTGACGTTTTGCAGCTGAGGCAGAGTAGGCACATTCAACAATCGGCTCTGTACCGCCGCCTCGGAGGTAAGGGTCCATGTACCGCCATTCGCTACGCGATCCTGCGGAACAATAATGTACGCCTTCCAATGATCCGCTTTATCTCCGTTCTTGGCGTCGGCCTTGATATGCTGTGTAAAGGCTGTCGCTTGCGGATTCGTATTTTTCTCATCAAAAATGATCGGGTAAGGCTGACCAGCTGCATCCTTCAACGTCAGGTTTGGCAGATCCTTGTCATATTCCACTTCAATAATCGCGTTGCCGGATACGTCATTCATCGGAATTTCATGAATGCGTCCGCTGTTTTTCACTTTGATGCCGCCGATGCCGATATTCATCGCACCGTTATCCAGCACTTTAATTCCATCTTCCACATCGCGGTATACGATCTCATGAGTTTCCTTTTCCGACTCTACCCAAGAGGTTGCGACCGTCTTGACCCCTTGCCCGATAACGAGCAGACGCGGACCGCGTTCCGGATCGTCGATCAACAAATGAGTAAATCCGTCAGGAAGCTGCTCGCTGGAGGTTCCGAATTCAACCCCGCCGCCCCAGTAATAAGTAATTCCCAGGGAAATGAACAAGATGCCTACGCTTCCCCATACCTTGTCGTTGTTCACCCCGAAAAATACGCTGGACAACGGCATACCGCCGACAACCGGCACTTCTTCAGGAATTTGTATCTTCGCTCCGATATAGCCTTCAAAGTCCGTCCGGTGCTTCTCCAGATTTTGTCCGACGAACACGCCGACTCTGCCTACGATGACATTCCAGCCGCCAATATCGACCTCCGCCTGCATTCTTACGAACCATGGAGTTACCCATTGCGCTTCGATCAGTGCTTGGGTCAGCATTTTGATTAATTCTTTATCTTCAGGATCACTTTTTGGCGAATAATCCAGCTTCCCTTGCAGCGCGATTCCTGTTCGCTTCAGCGTCAGATCGATATCGCCAAAGAAGTAAGCAGGGGCGATACCAAACCGCAGGCTGACGCCGGCCTCTACGACAAGCGGGAACGGATCATCCTTGGTTCCCCCGGCAATCGTATCTGCCAGCTCACGGACCGCTCCCCGTATTCCGGTCAAATAAGTTGCTCCGGTAATCAGCACTCCCGGATTTTTCAGCGAAGCACTAAAGCCAAGCACATCCGGTAAAATCCGTCCGTCATCCACTTTCTTGAACGCAATTTCGACCCCGATTTCCGTCATGCTTTTCAATTGGGCATCGAATTTTAATCCGTAAGTATTGGAAATGCCCTCAACCGGCTGCACAAAGTGAACAATGTCGATCTCACCGCTCGGCTTCTTAGGACCTTCCGGATCTTCCTTTGCGTCTTTCTTATCCTTGTTCTTTGGTTCGAATAACCCTAACTCTTCATTCAAATCAAATTTCAGTCCGGCTTCAATCCCGACAAAGCCTTTCTCGTTAAACAGGACGTTGCGAACTTCAGCGTTCAGCACCTTAAGCGAGATGGTTCCTCCGAAGGAGACGCCGCCGGGTCTAAGAATAAAATCGTTAAACGATAACCCAAAGCCGGAGAAAGTAAAATTCGGCACGGCAAACAAGCTATGCTTGTTGAAATACACCAGCTCGATCATCACCTGACGCAGCGGATTCGCCTTGTCTCCAAGCGCACCTGAAGCCCATTTTAAGGAGCCGTTTAAGCTGTCGTCCTCTTCATTTCCTTTCTTCTCGGGATATTCCGCTTGCGGAATGGTATACCCTTCACCTAATGTTTTCTCAAAGCCGTTGAAGAAATCGAGCGTCCATTCTCCTTTATGGAAAACAAATCCGCTGTTCGCTACACTAAGCGTTCCGTCCCCCTTTACAAAGAGCGTGTCGAAGAATGGCATGCTGTCATAGCCGTTCACCCGCTGTTTGGCACCGAAAATATCCAGCTTGCCACGGGCAAACACCATATCCTTACCCCGATAAGCAACGGCCCCGTTAATAATCGCCGGCTCGGTCTTCGTATCGACAACGACCTGACGATCGCTACCGGTGCCCGCCTGCTTGATCATCCCGCGGATGTCTACCAGCTTCTCCCGAGCTTCATCCTCGAAAAATTCATCCATTTCCTCTTCCGATTCAAACATTTGGTAATTGTAAGCAGGCACTTCCTTTAGCTTTTCATCATCCAAAAACGCCGCCAAATCAAATTCCGGATCCAATGCCTTACTCGCTGTACCGAAAAACGCCTTGGTCTGCTTGTACACCGTTACGGCACTGTACAAATCCTCTCCCTTTTTAAACGGCTCTCCCGGAAAAGCTTCATTGATCTGTTCCAGCAGCTTACCGTTCAACGAAGGCGTCACATGGCTTAAATCGACCTTCTGCTTGTACACGGCCATCAGCTTCGCCTCGCGGACACGGTTGATCTCGTTATCCGTTACGGCAAAGGTTTGGGACGTCGTGATGTCATACATCGCAGCGATTTCCGGATCGCCTCCGGTATCGCCTTTATAATCAATTTCTACCTGGTATTCACCCAAAGGCAGCTCAGGCCCAAGTCCTGCTTGGATCACTTTTCCCTTGTTATCTACCAAGTCTCCGCCACGATACGTAATGCGCATATCTCCGGAGAACCCGTCATCGGTCGGTTGGATAATGACCGAGCTTTTGACAGGAACCTTATAACGTTTGCCTGTCACCCTCTCCTTGAGAAACAGGTCAAAGTTGGGCTCGCTTGTCTCGTTGCCCGTATTGTAGGCATCAATATTAGAAATATTGGCCGTAATGTATTTCACATCACTGGAATACACTTCTTTAGGCGATAGGCCGTAAGCGTACGTTGGTACGGCATTGCCGATAGCCGGCAATAAGATAAAGTTGGATTTGCTGGATTCATACTGGGCTTTAATCCCTTCATCCGTCTGCCCTTCGAGCTTGACCTGGGTTTCCGGACTTCTCGCCGTCAGCAAATACTGCTTGGTTGTCGGCCAAGGTCTTCCCTTTGCCTGTATTTTAAAGGATGCGGTAACGGTCTCACCCGGCTTGTATTTCGGAATGATGCCCTTCTCCGCTTCCTCCGGCGTAGCCGTTTTTCTAAACTCCAGCTTTTTGTTTCGAACGGGCTCCGTCAGAGCTTTGCCGTTCGCGTCGCGCATAATGTTGCCTGACTCATCCAGCTTGACGAAGCTGAGTCCGGAATCCAAGGTCAGCTCGACCTCTATTTTGGACTGCTCCATATTGTACATAGCGAGATTTTCTACTTCGGCGTACATATCGAATATGCCCTCGTTGGCATAATTGCTGTTGTCGCTTAGAGTAGCCAGCTGCTGCGGGGTATCGAGATAACGAATGGAGAATACTTTATCCGGTTCGATAATTTCCCCTAAGCCGTACACCGTTTCAAACGTTTGTACCGCATTGTTCGCGAGTGATTTCGGATTCCAATAGAAAGCAACGGCCGAATCCTTGGTTCCGTAATCGTTCGTATCTCTCGTAAAATCAAGATTCGGGTTCGGCGTATAGTCCCATTTGGTATTCGCCAGACCGTTCCAATGACCAACGATCATTTCATCGACGATGTTAATATTTTTTTCCGCAAAGTTATTGAAGCCATAAGCCATGACGTTGGTAGCCTGCGGATTCGTCGGATCCAGCTTATCCCGCATCACCCAATAAGGCGGCAGTTTATATAACGGTCTGTCCTCCTCCGTAATCGCCGGGTCATTCTCCGGATCGTGAACGAGCTTTCTCTCGACCAATAGAGGCGCCTTGGACGCGGTTCCAATCTGGAATTCAGGACCGTCATTCCCTCCTACCATCGTATCCAGCAAAATCCGGGAGCCGAGCTCTACCTGAGCGCCGCTCCGGTTGATGACTTCATAGCGGATGTTCACATTGCCTGCGTTCTTCTTATCCGAGCTGTCGCTATAGAGCATCAGGATCTGTTTGATTTCTACACCCTTGATCCGCCAGATCGTTTCGATCTGTTTGGTGCCATCGGTGTTCTCAACAACTCGAGGGGGAGTTACTTCTGAGAAAAAATTAGCCCCAAACTTGTACGGATTTCCGAAAATATAATCGGTTCCATCAATCCGAAACGTCGTAAAGGAGGTTTCCGGGTCATCACCACGGAACAGCATGTTAACGTTATCGTCCTTTTTGCGAATCGGCTGTCCGGCTACCGTTCTTATGCCATACCGTCCGGTACCATTATCGACTGTAATTTTAATGAAATCGTTTTGCAGCACCGTCACTTTGGGAGCGCTGAGCTCTGCCGCAAGTACGGACGCAGCCTGGGCATTCGCCCCCATGATGAAAATGATTACAAACAATAACACAAGCGTCCTTTTGAGAAGCTTCAATTCAACTGCCTCCTATCTTGAACCCCGTAGATGCCATCTATTGAACAAGGACAAGGGCTTCCTTCACAGGGGCCCTTGCTCTTGCTCCTAACAATAACCATTTAATCTTTCTTGCCGATAAAGAAGGTTGAATATTCACGTTCCCGCTCCTGGTTTCTCACAATGATCGTGTACCAGCCTGCTTCAGGGAAGGTGACCTTAAACTTGCCGTTCACCAAGTCGCTGTACGAAATTTTGCTGGCGATGTACTTCATTTGCCCTTCCCGGTACAGACCCGGCTGATACATCAGATCGTAAGTACCCCATTCGTTAACCTGCTGCTGCCCGTTGACTTCCATGATGTTGTACTTCAGGATGTTGAAGGTCAGCGTATTTTTATCAAACAAGGCCGATTCTCCGCTGGAGGCGGAAATAAGTACGTCATCAGCGAAGATGAGCATGCCATCGCTCGAGACCACGGTCACGTCTTGATAAGCTACCGAAGTATTACCTACCTGATCTTCGGCGGTATAAGTCACTCTCTGACGGCCAAGCTTGTACAGATCCAAGCCGCTGATCGTAACCTTGATATCTTGGGCAGCGGACACATTGTCGCTTACGGTATAACCGCCCAAATCCTTGGCTGCATCGAAGTCTTGTTTATTTTGCGTAATGCCGACCGACGACATATTGAGCTTGATCTCCGGAGGCGTGTTATCCAGGCCTTTGATCGTTACAGGAACTTTCCTCGTATTCCCGAGAAGGTCCGTCAAGGCGACCAGGGTCGATCCATCCGCTGAGAACGTACGCGAGTAGCTGTACGATCCGTCCGCATCGCTGATCTGATTCGTATACTGACCATTTACTTGAATTGGCGTCGTTCCTGTAAATACTTTATTGACCTTATGCTCCTGCTGTCCGGTCAGCGTTACCTTCATTTTGCCCTTGGCATATGGCTGCCCGTTTATCGTTACGATTTTGCTGTCCGGCAAGGCATTGCCGTCTTCATCGACAAAGGTATACGTTATCGCTGCCGGTGTCGGAGCCGTGGAAATGATATTGTTTACCTCGCCCTTCACCACCGTCGTATTGCCGTACTGGTCGGAGACCGTAAACGAAGCGGTGCCGTTGTCGAGCAGTATCACACTATCCTTGCCATCCACGTAGAAGATTTGCTTGTTTTTGTCATTGTCATCTTTTTCTACCGTTAAGGTGACTCCGTTGGAATACAGCACTTTGCCGTTATCGTCCACAATCGTTCCGAATGTCTTGCTGCCATTCTCACCGTAAGCATAAGAACTCACGACTCTTACTTTCGGCGAGCTTTTATCGATATTACTGACGGTTGCTACGGCTTCGCCTTCATTCCCCGCCTCGTCCTTAAACTTAAATGAGAATGTGCCGTTTTCATTAAAAGTGTAGGTCGAACGGCCCTCAGGGGCAGTAACCGTAACCGGTTCGGATAATCCGGTCAGCTGAACCGTTACATTCCCGTTCGTTTGCGTTGTGGTCAAGTATTCAACCGTGCCCACCGGTTTAGTGGTATCCACATTTTTGACCACGGCATACAGGGTCGCTTTTCTGGACGCATCGGCGTTGTCCGTCAGATCAAAGGAATACAGCCCGTTTTGACTGACATGAAACGTATTGCCGGTACGCACCGGTATCGAAGGATTTACAGCCGAAGGCACGACTTTGATCCCCAGCGGAGCTGAGATATCAATGTCTACTCCTGTCTGTGCATTGACCGGTCTCTCGGCGCTTAAGGTCGCTAATGCATAAACCGGCGTCTGCTTGGATATGCTGCCCGCATCGAGACTCTTCGGTTCGCCGACAACTCCGGCAGCCGTTCTGTATTTCACTTGAATATGCAAATCGCTCGTTTTATTCGAAGGCACCTTAAGTGCAACAAAGTTCGTATAAGGGCGCCATCTGAGCCAATTAGCCCCATTGTCAGGAGATACGGAGAAATCGTAACCGCCCTTATCTACCGATTCTTCAGCCAATCCGAGCTTCACAATAGCCGTATAGCCGTCTTCTTCATCGCCGTACAAGTAGATCAGGTCGGATGTCACATCGGCAGGAGGCTTGTCGGCACCCTCAGACTTCGATACAACAAACACTCCGGACGTTTTTGCAATGACGCTGTTCTTAGCACCATCGGTAGCCCATACGTACAGCCGGAAGCTTTTTTGCTCCCCTGGCTGAAGCGCAGCATTGCTAATTTCAACTTCCCCGCTTACCGGCAAATCGGACCATCCTGGGGATGCTTCGTTAGGAGCTGGAAGCTGATCGTCGATCCATTGATATTTCTTTTGCAGCCCTTTATCGCTCAAGCTCTCGTTCACCTTTGCGGTTACCGTTTGCTTATCTTGCGGATAACTGACACCGGTCTTGCTGAAGGTAACCGTTGGAGGCTCGTTATCGAAAGCGTATTGCTTGGAAAAATAATACGTTTTCTCGAAACCGCCGTCATTGACCTTGATCAAAATATGAATGTACGGCTTACCATTTAGAGACGTATCGGCAGGTACCGTGTAAATACGCTCTCCATTACTCCCGTTGTTATAACTGGCAAAGGCTTTAAATGAAGCTTCTCCCGGGCGCAGCTGGCTGGAAGTAACCGCGTAACCCGCATACGTTGCATAAATAAGATTGTTCACAGATAACAGGGCTTTCCCCTGGTAGGTCGATTGCGTTACAGTTCCCGAATACGTCGTTTGTGTCACCGTTCTTGTATAAGTCGTTTGGGTGACGGTTCCCGGGTACGTTGCGGATGTCACCGACATCAGCGACAGAGGCCCCTGACTGTTAAGCCCCATGAGCTTAAATTGCACATCGTGGCTTTTTACATAGACCTCCATATTGGAGTCAGGCTCAAAGCGGCCGCTGATTTGATCGGAGGAGTTGACTGTAATCTTCTCACTGTCAAACATCCGTTCGTTGCCAGCCTTATCACGCGTTTTCACTTTCAGAACATACTCTCCATCTTCAACAACCTCGTTTTGAGTTGTTACTATAGCTTGGTTTCCTGCGAGAGGCATCCATGCCGCTTCTTCTATTGAGCCGGATTCTTTTTTCACCCATTGGTAGAAGCTGCTATCTACACCGCTGTGCTCATCCGTGATGCTGAGCTTCATTTGAACCGCAGCCGTATTGTCTCCGCTGATTTCTTGAACAGCGACCGTCGGTGCCTTATTGTCTATCTTGATGGTTCCTACACTATGTACCCAGTTGGAATCGTCTTGTTTAAAGTCGGCTAATGGCCAAACCTCCAGGTTGCCGTAGTCGCCCACTTGGGCTAACGCTTTATTGTCTGCATAAAAGATTTTATCCGCTTCAGAGCCCGGGGCCTCTGCTTTCCACGCTTCATATTGCTCTGGGTGACTCTCAACATACTTCTGTTTCTTCTGGTATTGCATCAGTTCCCTGGCCGAATCCCAGGTCATATCGGCTGTCCAAGTATGCAAGTACCATTCGCCGCTTTTCTCCTCAGCCAATGCCTCAGACGGCACGGCGATCAGATTCGTTTTGTTATTGGCGACGCTAAGCTTGATATCTTTAAAAGCATCACCTGGATACAGATCTTCACCAGGCTGCTTAGCCTTCAAAGAGAATCTTTTGACTGCTGCAAAATGATCCGCTTCTTTGCCTGCAAAAGGATCGTTCGGGCTTTGACTCCACATGTAATAGACCAGCCCTACAGCAGGTGCAGATGATCCCGTCATATTGGAAGGACGGTAAATCCCCTTGCTTGGTCTAATCTCTCCAGGTTGGTTAGGATCCAGCGACGGCACGATCAAAGGCGGATCGTTAGCGTCAATCGTGACCTTGCCTGATTTTTGATAAATCTTGTCGGTTGCTCCGCCTGCTTCATACCGGTAGCTGACTTCCGGATTCGTATTGTCGATGGACAGCTGAGCCCAGTCTATTTTGGAATTGACCTTCGAAGCGTCCTCGCCATCCTCCGGATCGGTGAAGATATCGTCATAGTTAGCTGGCTGAATCAGCATATTGCCTGCATAATCTTGAAGCACATTAGTATCTTTGTTCTGATTGGTCGCAGGATCAATGACCTGATTCTCATGGGTCAAGGCTATGACCTTAAGAAGTGGGGCCTCTATGTTAACCCCATCCGGAATATCCAAGTGGAAGGTCCATTTATCCGTCTTATCACCTGAAATATACTTTGCTTTCATCCCGTTATTCAGCAGCAGGTACGTTTGATCCGCTTCCCACCCTGTTTTCACAATGGCTTCTTCCGTCAGCTGTACCGTGAAATCAAATCCATCGTTTCGGTTCAAGGTGACCCCGGTCAAAATTTCCGGCTGAATCCCGTTGCCAACCTTCGTATATTTGGGCCGCACAGCGTCTACGATGACCCGGAAGCCGCCTTCCTTATAATTGAAGGGATCGACGGACTTGTTGATTAAGTAATTTCCGCCTACCGTAGTTACGCTGCTTGGAGTATTTAAGGCTGAAAAATCATGAACTATATTTCCTGCTGCGTCAGCAAGTACAGCTCCCCTAAGCTTTTGCTCCAGGGACGAATCCATATCGTAGAGATCGTTGTTTGCATTCGTCTCTGCCTCAGTCCTTGATATGACCGGTTCGAGAGGAAGGTTGCCGCTATGATGATACTTGCTAGCCGTATACTTATATTCAAGGCTTTTCGTAATGGGCACTTTGTCAAAGCCCTGAGCAAAATCCGCTGCGGTGTAGTTTGTATTCGTTAAATACTGCTGAACGCCGGCAGCCGGCAACCCTGTATCTGCCGGATTTACAAACAGCTTATGCTTCAGAAAAGGATCGCTGTATGCTGAGCTTACTGATGTCGGTCTTACAGCCTCACTGAAGTTATAAGCGATACTGATAAATTCATCCTTCTTAGCGTATAACTCTTGTTGGCCTATCTTTTTATTTTCCCGCGACACGCCATTACCATTAAAGGTATAATCCTTTAAAACGGGACGTTTTTCATCTTTAAATTTAACGTATAATCCTCTTGGACCTGACGGAGCATCGGTTTCGTCCCGAACCCCTTTTATTTTAATGGCAATCACAGAGTTAGTTTTAATAGCAACATCGTTAGTGTGCCTAGAACCGACTCCACCATCCCAGGCAGTTTCATCGAGTAGGACTTTGCCATCGACACTGACTGTCACTTCGGTTCCCTGAAAGCACTTAAATGCTCCAAAAACACCGCACCCGCTCCCTTGTTCAACCCAATGCAGAGACGACCATCCGATAGCAACCGTCGCATCCCCACTCATAGCCAAATCATGCAAGGTAGGATTTTGGGCAACATTGATGGATAAATTCATCGTATCGCCGGAATAAACAAAAATATTCCCCCCGGCAAAATCCTGGTTACCGCCAATATTACTGGGGCTGTAGCCTGGAGTTGAATTCCAAAAATTCGCTAACGCATTCTCCGCGTCGTAGGAACAGTTACCAACTCTAACCGCTGCAGAACCGAATCTGACCTCCAGATCTCCGGATCCACAAGCGCCGCTCGCCGCCTCCACCTCAGGAACATCCCAGGGCAGCAGCGAAAATAACATGCTCAAGCATAAAATGATTGAGCACCATCGTCTTGCCGTCTTGCTGTTAAGCATTAAAACTAGACCTCCTCAGATAAATAGAATCCTTGATGACTAGGCTGTCGTGAACGCCTTTTGTCCGGTATGCCGGAGTCTTAGAGAACCATCCCATCTTGCCTACTAGGACCTTCCTAGTGTTTTTTTACACCTTACGACACCAAACCTTAAAGAAACCTTAAAAACTAGTTCTTAAGACTCATAATTTATCGAATGATGTAACAACCTATATCCTAAAGATTTGTTTAGAAAATAGATGAATCGCAGGACGGTGAGTTGGCTTGTAAGCTTAATCAGCTGCTTCACAAGAAGTCCCTAAGCTTATAAAAAAAGACAACCTTCTCCGATTTGCATCGGTGAAGATTGCCGTCTTGGTGCAGCACATCAAACGATATTTGCTTTTGGAATAGAGTCCCGGATCGCTTCCATCGGAATCAGTACCGTGACCTTAGTGCCTTTTCCAGGTGTGCTTTCCATCCGCAATTCGGAATGATATTCATATTGGAGGCGTTTCATAATATTTTTAAGTCCGACTCCCCGGCCAGCCTCCTGATTCTGATCCAGCAGCTGCTCGATCTTCTCGGCTTCCATCCCGACCCCATCATCTTCAACCTGAAAGCAGTAATGGTGTTGGGTTTTGTTTGCGGTAATTTTCACTGTGCCTCCCTCGGTCAGTCCGCCGATCCCGTGACGGATTGCATTTTCAACAAGCGGCTGGAGCAGCAGCGGCGGGATGCTGACGCCGTGCATCGTCTCCGATACGTTATATTCAACCCTCAGCCTGTCTTTAAATCGGGCACGTTCAATCTCCACGTAAGAACGGATCAAGCTCAGCTCTTGAGAGAAGGTAGTCCGCTTCTGAACATTGCTGAAACGGAAGCTGCCGCGCAAATAATCAGCCAAATCCGTTATTAATTTCCGTGACTTTTCCTCGTCCGTATAGCTTAAGGCAATGATCGTATTCAGCACATTGTACAGGAAATGAGGCTTGATCTGGGACTGCAGAAAGGCCACCTCCAGCTCGATTGCCTTTTCAAGCGAATCCTTCATCAGCAGCAAGCCTTTGACCCTCGCCTTCAGCTCCATCGCATCGAACGGTTTCGTCAGAAAGTCATTGGCCCCCGCTTCGAAAGCAGCGAGCTTATCTTGAGGCTGAGACGCGGTCGTCACCATCAACACCGGCATCTCCAGCAGCGTATATTTGCTGCGGATCTTCTGGCATACCTCGAACCCGGACATTCCAGGCATCATAAGATCCAGAATAACCAGATCGACCGTGTTAGGCATATCAAGCTGCTCGACCGCCTCATACCCGTTCTTGACGGCGATGACATTACAGCTCAGCGGCTTAAGCGCATCGATCAAAATTTTCAGATTCGCAACATGATCGTCCACGATGAGAATCGTATGCGGCCCTTCGCTCTCCATATAGTAAGGAGTGGAGAAGGATTCCGTCAGCTTGCCGCCCAGTTCACCGTGTGCCGGTCTCTCCATCTTGACGCCATTGCTATTTCCGGCAGATGGAAGGCTGAAGGTAAATGTAGTGCCTTCGCCTTTGACAGAAAAAACCGAAATGCGGCCATGCTGCAGCTCAACCAGCTGCTTCACGATAGGTAACCCCAGACCGAAGCTATGACTTCCCGATGATTCAAACGATTGAAAGGGTTCGTAGATAAGCGCGATAGCTTCAGGGTCGATTCCTTCTCCCGAGTCTTTGACTGAAATTTCAATAACCCCTTCCCGTTCCTCCGCAGATACTTCAATGGTGCCATTTTCCGTATGCTTCACGGCATTATCGAGCAGATTGTTCAATATTTGCCGAAACCGGTTTTCGTCCGCCAGCACATTCGGCAAATGCTCCGGAACGTTATTGATTAAGCTTATCTGTTTGCCTGCTATTAGGAAGGAAAAGATCCGCAGGACAATATCCACCGTAGTACGCACATCCACCTTCACAGGCCTGACCGTCAGGTCTCCCTGCCTGAGCCTTGACAGGTCTAAGATATCGAAGACCAGCTGCGACAGCTTCTTGCTGATGCTGTGCACCAGCTCCAGCTTCTCCTTCTGCTCCACCGGCAGAGGTTTGTGCTCATCGCCGATCATCGATTCTGAAATCATGATGATGCTCTGCAAAGGCATTTTAAATTCATGCGAGGTTTTCGACAGAAAGTCATCCTTCAATTTATCCGCTTTAAGCAGCTGCAGGGAAAGCTGCTCGTTCTTCTTGAACGCATTGGAAAACCGAAGCGACATCAGCAAGGCAAGCATCAGCAGAACCAGGAACACCTCGAAGGGAAAGGTGAGATATAACGGGACATTCGTATAAACATTGAAGCTTTGAATCATGGAGTGGTAATTAAAGGATATCGCCGCTACGACCAGATATAAGCTGCCTTCCGCCCGATGAAAAGCGGCAAGCACATACACGTACGTCGCATATAAAAAAGGGGCCGTGGCGTAAAATGTCGTAAGCACCCTAAGGTATTTGCTATTGTTAATATCGACAAGCCCGATTAGCATCAGGCACAATCCGAAGCCGATACCCACATACACCGTCCACTTGGAGCAAAAGGGGCGAAATGCCGTATACACGTACAGCAACAGCGAGATACAAGCGGCGTACACCGAAATCGTCTGCATGCGGATATAGAGGCTGTAGGGGACGTTGTCAAATAACACAAAAAGCAGTCTTTCTCCGCGCGTCGATAAGTACACGGTCGTAAATAAGCAGAGAAGGCCAAAGGCAGCCAATGAAAAATCGCTTTTCCGCTGCAGATACATGCCGATAAAATAGATGCCGATAATAAAAAAGCAGCAGATTGAGATTAAATCGTGAGCAAGCGCGGTATCCCGCAGCTTGGAAATCTGCTCCGAATAGCCGAAAAATATAGAATTGGAAATTCCGCTGCTGGTGGCGAAGTCGTAATTGGCGGCTTGGACGATAATTTCATTCCAGCCTGGCTTCAATGTGAAATAGCTTACATACGGCTTGTTACTCCCGGTGTAGGAGCCTTGGTCCGGTCTGCCTGCCGAGCCAATGACCGCTCCATTGACCAGAATCCGATTGGACATTTGAATGGACAGCGTCTTTAATCCATAGGTTCGACTGGTGTCATCTACACGAAGTAACAGACGGTAAGTAGCCATACCGAACATATCCATCCGGCTTCCCCACGAACCGGGTACATTGATCAGATCATGCGAAACATCGGAACCGACCGGGGTGGAAAGCAGGTCATCATGCCCAAGCAGTCTGCCTGGATAAAATTCCCATTCCCCGTCAAGCGGGACCGCTCCATTTTCGAAAAAGAGCCATCCGCTAAGATCCATTCGGCCTCCGGTCGCCACCGGCGTACGTTCCTCGTTCGCCATGAACATATGATATAAAAATCCGTAGCTAACAGCTAACATGATTAGAGTTACCGCCGCTGCGGCCAGTTTTTTTCTCATGCTGGTCTCCTCGAATGAATTAAGCGAAGCTTCTGTACAAGCGAACCGTCTCTTCTTCCAGCTCGACGCCGAGATTGACTCGAACCGCGTGATCCAGCTGCCGGAATATTTTCATGGCCTCGTTACGCTTGTCCGTATGAAGATACAGCCGGATCAGATCTCTCCCATCCTTCTCCGAGTCGGGGGAAGCTGTCAACACATGCCGTAGGCTGTCAGCAGCAAGCGCCATATTGCCGGTTCTCAAAAAATGGCCGTATGCCGTCCTCAACGTTTGTATGTATTTATTCTTCAACTCTTCTCCTTTCCACATCGCCCAATGAAAATCGCAGCCCTGCAAATACTCCCCCTTATATAGCACGTTCAATTTTTCGTATTGCTTCTCACTCATAGCCTGCTCGGTTGCCGTCTGCTCGGCTAGTAACAGGAACTCCGCGACATCGCTTTGAGTTCCTTCCATGTCGATGGCGTAGCCTCTGCCTGCTTTGGTTACCTTCAGCTTGACGTGGTTAGCCTGGAAGCTTTTTCTCAAATACGAGAGGCATGTATACAAATAAGCTTTCGCTTTATCCAGCTCAGACTCCGGCCAGATCGAGTTAATCATCACCGCAGCATCCGCTTGTTGGCCCGCATGATGAATCAGGAATGCGCAAAGCTCTTTTTCCTTATTCGTCTTCCAGGAAAGCAGACCGTTGGCCGTCTGAATTTGGAAGCCTCCGAAGCATTGAACGTAGGTTCCAGCTCCAGGCTCAGCTTCTGTCGGGCTGTTATGCGGCTGCAGCTTCACAAATCGGGAAATGGTATTTCGCAGGCGTTCCTTTGTAAACGGCTTCAAAAGATAGTCTATGGACTGAAGCTCAAAGGCTTCGACTGCATATTCGGAATAGGCGGTGGTAAAAACAATTTGGGTATGCGGAGCTGCAGCCTTAATCCGTCTCGCTGCTTCTATTCCCAGCATACCCGGCATCTGGATATCCAAAAATACGGCATCCGGCTGCAACTGTTCCAAAGCATCAAGCGCCTGCATCGGATTCGTATAGCGACCGGTCACCGTTACACTGCCAATTTCGCGCAATAGGATTTCCAGAATATCCAGCGCATTCTCTTCATCATCGATAAGTATAACGCGCATTAGCTTCATTCACTCCTTGTGAAGGGATAGGGTCAAAGAGGCTGCTGAAAGGGGAGTGGAATCTTTCATGTCTTAGCTAAAAGCATTATACACTGCCGATTCTTAATAAATCTACTAGGTAAAATAACCTGATTCAGGTACTTTGCGGGGAACCACGAAGTTTAAAAATTATATTAAGATCAAATAGGACTGCCCAACGGCAGTCCCCAGATTGTCGAGAAACCTATAAGGCTTGAACTATTGCTAATATACTACGGTGGGGTATGCCCCTCCAGCCGCTGTTGAAACCCGTGAAAGGGATCAGATTTAGTGGTATTTTCACGGGTTTCAAAGGCGGACGTAAACTCTTCCGAGGAATACCCCACCTCCATATTTAGCAAAGTTCGCGCAAAACTAGGTTTCTCGACAGACTCATAGGACTGCCTAACGGCAGTCCTTCACTGATTTTCTACTATATCATTTTAAGCTTTGTGCAAATCCGGATCTCCAGGAAGAGTACATCGGCATCCACCCTAACTCTCCCCGTGCTTTGGTGTTCGATGCCCCGCGTTCCCCCCGATTACTTCCAGGTTTATACACGGGGGCAGGAGCATTCAGGGCTTGCGCGTAAACAGGCAGCCACTCCTTACCGGAAGCGGGCTCATCATCTACGATGTTTACCGCTCCTGTAGGCCAATCCAGTGCCTGGACAGCGGCAATTGCCGCATCCTCCACATGTAAAAACGACGTGAGTCCGTCCGTTGCCGGCAGCTCACCATTTCGTACCTTTTCCGCCATGTCTCCCTTGGCGTCATACCAAGTATCCGGTCCGTAGAGCATTCCATACCGGAGAATGACGTGGTGCGGCATTTCGGCTACGGTCCTTTCCAATGCAACAATTCCCTTTATCATTGATATGCGGGGCAGAGGTGCATGAATATCCAAAGGAACTTCTTCTGTTGCAGGATGATCGCCAGGCTCATATGCCCAAGAGATGCTTTGTGCGATCATATGCCTAACCCCTGCCGCTTGTGCGGCATCCACCAGATTGCGGGTTCCTTCTATTCGAATCCTGGCATTCTCGGCGAAATTCCAGTTGCTTAACGAAGTCAGCTGATGAATAATCACATCCGGCCGCACTTCCCCTATTGCCTTAATCATAGCCTCGCGATCAAACACATCGACTACCATAGACCTTGCCCCCATAGCTTCAATGAGGGGCCTCCGTGCTTCATCATGGGTCATTCCAATGACCTCATGACCCGCTTGCCCTAGCTTGGGAAGCAGGAAACGACCGATAACCCCTGTGGAGCCTGCTACAAATATTTTCATCCTATTCCCTCCTGCATGCTTGTAGTTTGAGTCACCGCTTTTAATTTCCTATTCATATTTCGAGAGCAGATAAGAGCTTGAATCACCATTAATATAACCGTGACGAAGATCAATAGCAGGATCGCCAAGCCAAATTGGTGCGTCATGTCATTAAACCAGCCCAAAAGGATGGGTCCTAATGCCCCGATAATGTATCCCGCCGATTGCGTCATGGCAGCCAGGGAGGATGCTTCCTGCGGACTTGAGGCCGCATCGATCGGGAGCAAGGTTCCAAGCGCAAACAGCATCCCCGATCCAAAGCCTAGCAGCACAGCTGCTAACCAGGGAACCATCGTGCATAAAATCAGCAGGAATCCGATGAGCTGCAATAACGATGCGGTAAGCAGCCACAACAAGCGGGATGGGACACGCTTCAGCAGCAATTGCAATACCCAGCTGCTGGGAATCTGAACTACAGCAAAGATTGTCAGCACATTTCCCGCATAGAGGCGGGAATAACCGAGGCTTTCTGTGATAGGCGACAACCACGCCATTAACGAATAAAATACGAATGCCATGAGACCAAAATGCAAGGTCAATAGCCAAGCCCTCTTACTTCCCCAGGGCAGCTTTGCCGCCTGAGCTGGATCAGCCGCACCCTTGGGAGCCTCCTCCCTTTGTCTGACAACAGCATACCACACTGGTGCTGCTGCCACAGCCAGCATCGCCCAAAAAGCCAGCGACATCCGCCACGAATGGGCGGCCATTTGCAAGGGAACGGATAAGCTGGAGCCTAGTGCGGCCCCCAAAGACAGGGCCATAGAGTAAACGGCGATCATCATGGGGATATTGCGCGGGAAATGCCGCCGGATAAACCCTGATAATAAAGGCCCCATCGCTGCAATCCCCGAGCCTGCTAGGACCGAAGTCACCAAGAGAATGGCTGTGGAATTTACGACCAGGCGCAGCATGGTGCCCCCGCTGATCAGCACCAGTGACCAGGCAATAACCCGCTCGATTCCGATACGTGCGGCAATTTTAACAGCAAGCGGTGAGAAGAAGCCCATGCACAAGACGGGGATGGAGGTCAGCAAGCTTGCGACAGAGGCATTCATCCCCAATTCTCCCCGGATGCTCTCAAGGACAGGCGCTATGCTGCTGATCCCCGGCCGCAAATTTAAAGAGGCCATGAAGAGGGCTGCGATCATGAATCCATCGGCCATCTTGCCCTTCTTACCGATTCTCTCAAGCTGCAGCCACAGACTCATCGTTTCCACCTTCCTCCCATGTTTTGTTTTCCATTGGCAATGTCCATGTTATCATGTTAAATTGGTAGCATTAAGTACCACATTTTGTTTAAATTAAGCATACCAATTTAGGGTCAAAGGGGGCAGCCTTATGCCAAGACAGCCCATGTCCCACCCTGCCGGGACGAAGACAAAGCAGGTTTATACCCTTCTGCGGGAGAGAATCTTTCTAGGCACATACCCGGCTGGCAGGAGATTGCCGTCAACGAGAGATCTTGCAAGCGAATTCGGGGTATCACGGGCACTTATCGTGGAGGTCTATGAACAGCTGATCGCTGAAGGCTATTTGGAAGGCCGACAAGGCTCAGGCACTTATGTCGTGGATTTTGGCGGCCGACGGCCCTCTCCGGTTTTTCAGCAGGAAAACCTCTCCCTTGACGCAGCCAATTCTATAAAAACTACTACAGGCTTCCATCGCATTGATTTCCGCCCAAGCTTCCCGGCACTGGAGCATATTCCCCGCAAAAAATGGAAGGAAACCGCCTCGGCCGTATACGAAACTACAGATGCATGGGAATACGGCTATGACCAAACGGAGGGCCATCTCGAGCTCCGCACGGTCATATGCCAGCTCTTACGAAATACCAAGGGGATTCATTGTCTCCCATCCCAGGTCATTATTACGGCCGGTGCTACCCAAGGCATAGCCCTGCTGTGCCAGCTTTTATTGAAACCCGGAGCTGCCATGGTCTCAGAGGATCCGACTGCTACCTTTATTTATGAGATGTTTGCCTCTACCGGCGCTGACATTGTACCCGTTCCTGTCGATGACCACGGACTATGCATCGATGATATCCCGTCTTCCGTTCGGCCCAAGTGCATCTTTGTTACTCCTTCCCACCAATTTCCGTTTGGCAGTATTCTGTCGATAGGGCGCCGTATGGAGCTTCTGGAGTACGCCAGGCAGACGGGCTGTTACATTATCGAGGATGATTACGACAGTGAATTCCGCTATGCGGGAATGCCGGTCCATGCTTTAAGAGAGCTGGATGCAGAACGGGTCATCTATGTCGGAACCTTCAGTAAAAACCTGTTCCCCGCACTCCGGATAGGTTATTTAGTTGTCCCTAATGAACTGATCGCTCCTCTTCATCGCCTGAAGCGACTGGCGGATATGCAAAGCCCGACTCTACCCCAGCTCACTCTGGCAAGGTTCATAGCAGAACATCATTTGGAGCGTCATATCGCTCGTATGAAACGCATCTATGGCAAAAGACGAAACCGTCTCATCGCCTGCTTATCCGAAGCGTTCGGCAGCGGGGTCCGAATATCCGGCGATGCCGCGGGCCTGCATCTGGTAGCGGAGTTAAACCAATTCAAGCTGGATTCCTATGCAGCTGCGCGGCTTGCGGAACGGAACATTACCATTTATCCTGCGGAGAAATATACTATCGCCAAAGGACAGTACGAAGACCGGCTCATTATGGGATTCGGCAACGTGTCGGAACCAAACATTGCGGAGGGGGTTAAAGCCCTTGCGGAGATTTTACAAGCGGAATAGCGGAGGATACACGACCACCCAGGATAGGTTGGAATGAGAAAGCAGGCCTCTCAAGAAGGCCTGCTGAGCTTGCCGCGGCTCAAGACTCCATTGCCAGCCCTAGAGCCAACAGCTTGGATACTGTCTTCCAGTTGCGTACGGTGGTCGGAACCGCCAGCTTGGTAAGATGAGCCGCCAGCTTGGAATCGCGGACGCTGTTGCGGAATAAGAGATAAATCTCCCGTCCCGCTGCATGATATTTATCATCCGCGGTTTGGTACGGCTTCAATTTTTCAAGCTTCTCCGGCAACGGCTCTTCCAGCAGAAACGCCACATATAAGCTTTCCGCATCGGAGGCCGCATCCGCTTCGGCAATTTCTTCTTCAGTGAATGGGCAATGGGCAGCCACCTCTCGCAGCTCGTCCAAAGTTCTTAAAACGACTGTAATAGCGAAGCCAAATGTGTTCTCCAGCTCCCGCTCCATTCTTTGGCGCAGCGATCCATGCTCTTCATCGCACTCTAACAGCACATTGCCGCTTTGAATATAGGTTTGCACGCGGCTTATGCCGTCCATTTGTTCCATCATTTTCTTCAAATCGGCCATTTTGACTTTATTTTTGCCGCCTACATTAATCCCCCGCAGCAGTGCGATATAGATCATCAATGCTTCATCTCTTTCTTGGTAAAATTATTGAATCCATCGTCTCCGTTAAAATAACATGACCGCCGCTTTCCCCTGTCATCTATTCCGCTTTCGCAACAACCCTGGTTAAAGAAGAGTCCGCTTTAATAGATAACGGCAAGGCTATAATTTCAAAAGATGGCACTTGCAGCAGCTTCTCCACATTAGTCAAATTTTCAATAATCAGAATGTCGTGTTGAAACAAATACTTATGGATTTCAAATGGGTATGAGTCCGGTGACGGGAAATCCAGCCCAATCATTTTCACCTGCTTCCGCACCAGCAATTCTGCAAATTGCAGGGTCAGCACAGGATGATCCGTGTAATACCGGGGTTGTCCATAATATTGACTGTACCCTGTATACAATAGGACGATTTGCTTTTGCTGAATGTGCTGCTCATATTCCGCTTTGTAGTCGATCGTTCTATCTTGGGAGACATCAAGCAGACATCCTTCCCCTATAAAGGTTTCCACTGGAAATTCATTAAGATACTTATCGCAATCCAAAAGATGCATAGGCCCGTCGATATGCGTACCGGCATGCATATTTGCGGACAACTGATGGTTAGTATAGCCATCTTGCTTGATATGCTTGGAGCGTACCAGTGAGGTTTCAGCGTCTCCAGGATACACAGACATTCCGTCATAAATGGGATGCGAGAGATCTATGATTCTCATTCAAGCTTCCTCCTTTGATTTAATGCAAACCAATATGATTTAGGTTAGGGGAATGAGGTGGCCAGCTCGGGATTTTAACGGCTTCCTCATAACGACTTGATCATTTTATAATTCGCTAATTTCACCCCCCTGCGCTCTACTACCTGCGATTCCAGGACCCGGTACCCCATCTTTTCAAAAAAAGGCTTGGCCGTAATGCTCGCCTCCACATCGATCTCAACCAGCCCCAGCCGTCTCGCTTCCTCTTCCAAACTATCCACCAACGCCGAAGCAATGCCTTGTCTTTGATAGTCTTTGTGAACGTACAGCCTGTCCAGATGTCCCTCAGAAGTCATATCCGAAAATCCGGTAATGACCCCGTCAGCCTCAGCAACATAAGTGACATTGCGGCTCATCGAAGCTTCCCAGGCTTTCAGCTTTAGGGCTTGCTCATCTCTCGGCGCCCATGCATCCAGCTGCTCTTGCGAGTAGTCTCTGCCGTTAACCGAATGGACGGTTTCGTAGAACAGCGAGACGATCTGGTTCATATCGGAAGCTTGAAATCTTCTGGTTTTCATAACGGTCCTCCCTAAGGGAAATATTGCCATTAGTCCATTATACGGCTTTGTACGCTTTGAGAAAACCTTTATCAAAACCCTCAAACATAGAGCGGCCCCATTCGATGCCCTTTCAGCCCCAATAGAGTTCATTCCTCTCTAAGGCTTTTTCCCCATTGCAATATACAGTCAGAATGTATATAGTATAACTATACAGTTAGACGATATACAGTTTGGTTGAATAAAAAGGAGGTCCTATATGAGTCGCGATAAGCATTTACCGCTCACGGAAACCGTCTACTATATTCTCTTGGCTTTGATGGAGCCTGCTCATGGCTACTTGATTATGCAAAAGGTGGAGGAGCTCAGCCGCGGGCAGGTCAGAATGGCGGCAGGAACGCTGTATGGAGCGGTCGAGAATCTGCTGAAGCTTCAATTCATAGAGCCCGTTCAAAGCGATGATAGCCGGCGCAAGGTTTACGCTATTACAGATAAAGGCAGAGAGATTTTGCGGCTCGACCTAGAACGAATGATTCATATGATTGAAGTAACCAAACCAATTCTCGGTTAAGAACGGGAGGAATGACAGATGAGAAAATTCAAGTTTTTTCTTAACTTTGATAAAGAAGAGCAATGGTTGAACGAGATGGCGAAACAAGGGTATCAGCTAACCAATAAATCATCGTTTGGATATGAGTTTCAACCGGCGAAGCCTGAACCTGCCATGATCAAAATCGATTACCGCACCTTTAAAAAGAAGGGGGATTTTGAAGATTACCTGGCGCTATTTGAGGATTGCGGCTGGAAGCACATTGCAGGAACGAAGAGCTCCGGCACGCAATATTTTAAAAGAAGCGACGCCCGTGGAAATGAGGATATTTTCTCTGATGCCGACTCCAAAGCAAGCCGCTATAAACGGATATCGGAAATGTGGATTACCCTTGCGGCAACGTTTATTCCTATTTTCGCCGCATTGGTTTCCACCGGGTCGATTAAAGTAGGGGCACTTCTGAACCCCAAGTTGTTATATTACACGCCAGGACTGTGGGAAAAAACCGGGGCTTCCTTTTGGACCGCCTTCTTGTTTGAAACTCCGTTCGCTTTCTTTAGGGGCTTCTTCTGGATGATCATTCCGCTCATGATTATTTTGTATCTTTTCTTTGCCTACAAAGCCAATAAACAGTACCAGATGACACAAGAAAATAAGCATATAAAATGAAGGTAAAGCAAGCAGGAGCTGACCAGGACCCCAGATGTGGGTTAACCCGGGGCAGCTCTCTTTTTTATTACCGGCGTTTTCTGCAAGAATCCGTCTTTGCGGCGGTAGAGGGAAACGGCAGCAAAATAACCCCACAAAGTGGGGCCTTGGCGTCGAAGCTGATCCAGGTACTTTGCGGGGAGCCCCGAAAAGCCTCCAGCTGCCTGCTCCTCTCTCATGGACGGTCATGCCAATTCCATAATCTTACTTCGCCCACACGAATAGTGGACACCCACGGTTCTTGCTGCAGCTTCAACAGCTCCTTGGTCGGTCCCGTCAGGACGACGCCATACAGCTTAACGCCGTTTGCCTCAAGATATTGAACGGCGGAATCCAGCCGAAGCCACGGGGCAAGACGCTGAGTGATTCTGGAGTATTGCTGCAGAAGATGGAGCGTATCCATAAAATTTTGCTCCCTGATCTGTCCGTCTCCATAAGCTTGAACCCCGGGCGAGGAGGAGCTCGTTATGACAACCTTACTGAACCATCCTGTTTTTTGCTCCTCATAGCTGTTGACCTTCATATCCTTCTTATGCCAAATAGGAGTTGACGGAAACCCGACAGGGGCCATCACCGCCGGATCGTCCTCAGTCCTCTTCTCTTGATCCGTGTAAGCGGCGAACCAGACCGGATCCATATTTTTGTTTTCAAGAAGCTTTAGCAGCTCATCGGTCGTGTACAACCGGTCCAAGGAGACGAATACCTCGGAAACCGTGCCTTCCGGCAGCTTTTCCAATCGGCTCCACTCCGGGTCCGCTTTATGCTTTGCATCAGGAAGCTGGAACAAATAAGCACCAGAAGCAGAGGCTTCATTACGCCACGTCGTTTGTTCAATCCCCGGCCACCCCAGCAAGAACGAGAACTGAAAATCCCCGATCGACGACTCCATCGACCCTATTTTCTTTCGCAGCGTTCCTTTGTAATCCATCGTGAAAAAGGCGCTCGAATTGCTGCCTCCGCTCACACTTAAATTTGGCCTGGTCAGCGATATTGCCGAGGAAATAACGTCTTGGTACACAGCGGAGCGATCGCCAAGCCCGTAAAACAATCCGGTCAATATAGCACTTACCATGGTTAGAGAAATGAGAATCCCGATTGCGGTCAAGGCCGTTTGCAGACGGGCTTTCCATTTGCCCTTGCGAAGCAAAGAGGCCTCTTTGCTGGTTGAGGCTGCCCCATCCTGGAGCGGACCACGTTCCTCCTCCTTGCCCAGAATCTCATTCAAATAGTTCTGGTAAGCTTCCATTTTATCCAGCTCTTGCTCCAGCTGCTCTTTCTCGCTGCCTGTTAATTTGCCTTCCGCATAGTCCTGTAGCTGACGTTTGAAGTGTTCGCTCATAGCTGCTCCTTCCTTTCCTTATGCTGCCTTAAGGCTTGCCTGGCGCGATACAGCACTATTTTAAAATGTGAAAGTCGGATCTCCATAATATCTGCAGCCTCCTGATAGGACAGCCCGTGAAAGTCATGCAGCAGAATTGCCTGCATCTGAAGCTCGGGCAAAGCATGAATGACATCTCCGATCTGCTCCCACTGCTCTTGATCCAACACATATTGATCTGGAGTACGATGATCCGGCAGCCGGGCAAAAAACTCCGCTTGGGTCGGAACGCTCCGCTTCTGCTTGCGATAGGAATCCACGAATGCGTTGTAAGCAACGCGGAACAGCCATGGCTTTACTTTATCGTCCTTGCAATGCTCCAGATACAGGTAAGCCCGGTAAAACGTTTCTTGAACCAAATCTTCCGCAGCATGATGATCCCGGCAGAGGGAGAACAAATACCGGTAAACATCTTTAACATATAACTGATACAAGCTGTCCAATGAATACCGTTTCATTCCATCCCCCCTCTCTCTATACACGAATGAAATCCGGGAAAGTTACACTCCTTCAAAAAAAGTTGGCGCTTTAACCAGTTCCGGAACAAAACAAAACTAAGGCGGGCCTCGATTTTCCTGGGTTTGGCACTGCAGAAAAAGACCCTCCACCTTTCCCTAGTCGGAAAGTTAAAGGGCCATGAGGACTATGCATACGGTGTTGTAAACTAAGATCGCCTATCTAAGTAAGACCGGTTAACGTGCTATTGCACTCGCATCGCGCAGCAAATATCCGGCCGCCTCTTTGGTAATATGCTTGTTACTCTGCGCCTCCACCTCGTGGATAAACGCTTTGATATTGTTATGCTCCAGCTTTACCTGCAGGCTGTTGGCAATTCCGGCGTTATCGATCCAGCCGTTCTGTACGAACCTGGCGACTAAAGCTTTCAGGCCGTCAACGCTTGCATAGGTTTGGAATGTCACGGTGGAGCTCTTCGTGTTGCCGGCGTTATCACTCACGGAGACCACTAGCGAATGCGAACCGAGCGGCAGCGTATACAACGCAATGGCCTCTCCAAGCTTGTAGGCTTTCGAATCCAGCGTCGCCTGCGCTGTGCTCTCATCGATCCCCGATACATTGTCCTTCATCGTGATTAAGGGCAGCCAGGTGCCGGCATCACTCATACGATCGTACACCACGCCCGTCACTGTGATCGTCGGTGCCTCCGTATCCAGCTTGATAGTGACCTTTTGTGCGGCTTCTACGTTACCCGCCCTGTCCGTTGACCGGTAGGTGAACGGATTCATACCATTCTGCTGCACCGTCACTGCCCCGGTATAGCTGAGCCACGTGCCGCCGCCGTCCAGGCTGTACTCCGTCTTGAACGTGCCAGGCAGGTTGTCGTATACAGCCAGACTAACCGTCACGGGGTGTACGTACCAGCCGTTCTTTCCGTCCGGCAAGGCCGGTGTTACTACCGCTGTCGTTACCGGAGGCTTACGGTCGACCGGGTAACCGAATACCTTCACTTCCCCGAGCTGAGGCGTATACCAGTTGTTGCCCGGGTTGTTCCACAGCACGGCATCAATCATCTTTACACGCACGTATCGCGCTTCGACCGACAGCTTATCGGATGTGAACCCATAATCCTTGTTGTCTGTACGATCCAACGCGGTCGTGAATGTGACGCCATCCTTGCTTGTTTCGATCTGGTACCTATGGTAGCCCTCCGATCCGTTCACCAAATACCAGGAAATCTGGATGCGGCTTAAGTCATACACATCCTCCAAGTCTACCATCCACCACTTCGGCCAGGAGTTATTGGCAGCTGTCCAACTGGTGGTATAGTCCCCGTCGTTGGCATAGGATGCCGGTTTCCCATCGGCCGAGTCCTGTGCCATGGCAGGCTTGCCCTGAGACAGGAGCATCCCATCTTGAACCGGGACAACGACCCCCGTCTTGCGGTTGAATAGAACCTGATCGTAGTAATCATAAGAAGCATATCCGTTATCCAGCGCTATCGGCAGCCAGCGTTGCATGGAGCCCGTGGCCCCGCTGGCCCATCCTTGCAGCCATCGATTCGCTTGCATGACATAGGAGGTCGTATCCGTTCCACGGATCGTCCAGACGCCCCCGGACTGGGCGGAGAAAGTCGTCGAATTCCCGATTCTTCGCAGCTCCGAATACGGCCCCTCAATGGACGTTGCAGACGAATACATTCCCTTGCTCGGATACCATCCGGCCGCCTCAGAGGTAAAGAGATAATAAAAGCCGTCCTTCTTGATCATGGAAGGAGCTTCACGATGCTTGCCTTCATGAATTTTGGCCGCTTGCTTCTCGACGGTAAGATAATCCGGACTCAGCTTATACAAGAACAAATCATTGTTATTGTTTCCTGCCGAGATGAGATATCCCGTGCCATCGTCATCCTTAAAGAACGTCATGTCACGAGAGTCATTCCCGTTCGGTCTGAAGCTGCCGTGGAAGGTCATCGCCTCTCCGGGATAGCCCGATAAGACGGCTGCTCTGCCAAGGGAATAATCCTTATTATTTTCATAGTGCAGCCAGACGACAATCTTGCCTGTTCCCTCATGATAAGTAAAGTTCAACGATTCGAACTTGCAGGCAGCCAGCTCCGGATGGGAGTCCCTGGTGAGAACCGCCTTCTTGGGCGTCCAATGCTCCCCGTCCTGCGAAGTCTGGACATTCACCTGCTTGAAGCCGCTGCTGTCCCGTTCGTATTCGTAATAGTAGGATGTCGAGCCCACTTGGATCGTGGGGAAAATCCTCGGATTGCCCGCTTCATCCAGCCACTTCATCTCTACGGTGTTGTCATAGGTTTCGAGCTGATCGGGCACGACGAACGTTCTGACGCTTGCAACAGCCGAATCCTCCGATGCTCCGCCGGCATGGAAGGCTTTCACCTTATAGTAATAAGTTTGATTCGCAGTTACATTAAGATCGCTGTAACCCGCCGCTCTGCCGGTATAAATCTCGGAATACGTACCGTTCCTGTCGTTCGACCGATACAAAGCATACCACTGTGCATTCGTCACCGAGCTCCAATTGAGATTCACACTCGTTTCCTTGGTTTGGCTTGTGGTGATGAACGGCGTTGCCGTAAGTCCGGCCGGCGGGTCAAGCTTCCTGTCCGAAGTATAAACCCTTACCTCATGCAAGCCTCTGTACCAGGTGACAGGCTTATCCGCATTGTTCGAATGGCCGAACTCGCCCAGGATCGTTACTTTAACATAACGGTAGGTGCCGGATAGCTTATGGCTTAAGAAAGAGGTCGTCTTGTTCTTGCTCTGGTCTACCAATGTTGTGTAGTTAACATCATCGTTGCTGGCTTCGACCTTATAGGTGTAATAGACCTCCGAGCCGTTCGTTTCTCTCCAGCTCAAATCGATACGGCTCAGATCATATTCGCGCTCCAGATCCACCCGCCAATACGCCGGAAAGGAGGTGCTGTTCCAATCGAAATAATTCGAGTAATTGCCGTCATTAGCCGCGGATGCGCCGAAGCCTGATGCCTGCCCGCTAGCCGTCACCGGCTTGCCTTGAGATACCAGCAGGTCCTTGGACGGCTGTACTTCCCCCGTTGCCGCATCAAAATTCCATTCTCTCTCGTAATTCATGTCCGCGATCCCGTTTTCCAGCTGGAGAGGAAGCCAGATATATTGGGAATTGCGCAGCTCCGACGGATTCCATCGATCCCCCACATAGATCGTATGGGTCTCTTTGCTGCCGTTCAGTGTCATAATAAACGCAGGCTGCGTATAAAAGCTCGTCGGATCGCCGAACAGCTTCAATTCCGACCAGCTCGCCGGGTCCTTGATGTTCTTCGTCGTCGTGTACTTGCCCTGGTTCGGGTACCAGCCGGATTGCCCCGAGGAGAACATGTAGTAAATGCCGTCCTTCTTCACTAAGGCCGGTGCCTCCCGCCGGACATTCTCCAATATGGTGTACATGTGATGATCGAGGTACAAATAATCGTCGGTCAGCTGGAAAAAGCTGGTGTCGGCTCCGTTATTAGTGGCCGAGATTAAATAAGCCGTTCCGTCGTCATCCTGGAACAAGGTGAAATCCCGGGAACCAATCCCGTACGGCCGGAAGTGATACAGGAAGGTATAGGGACCGTCCACCGTATCCGATACCGCCACGACCACATTAGAAGGACTATAGCTGTTGGCTGTTTCCCAGTGCCCCCATAAGACAAACTTTTTCGTAGCGGCATTATAGAGCACTTTCGGGCGCTCAATCTTCGAATAAGCCAGCTCCGGGTGAGAATCGGGCTTCAAGACTGTATTGCGGTATTCCCACGTCTTCAAATCCTTCGAGGCATAGATCGATACCCCGTACAGCACCGCCGAGTTATGCCCCTTGTCCTCGCCGAACCAATAATAAGTATCATCGACCTTGAGGATGCTGCCGCCATGAGCCTGGATCATACCTCCGGACGTATCATACCAATATTCTCCATTGCGGATCGTATCGCTGTATGCGCTTTCGTCAATGACAGTCACTTCTGCTTGAACGCGGGTTGTTCCACCCTTCACTGTCCCTCCGGCTGTGAAGGTACTAGCAGCGGCATAATGCTTCGGGTCTACAGCATCCCACGCCACTTCCAGATTTGCATACAAACCGTTGGTATAGTCGACCTTCACAAGCTCAGGAAGTCTGGGCGCGATGCCTGCTTTAGTGGTCAGCTTAAGAACGTTCGGCGACTTGAGGCTGGAGAGCTCGTTGACAAGATAGCCCCATTCTTTCTCCGAAATGAGCTTGAAGCTGCCGGTGACCGCATCGGCTGGCATGGAAACACTTGAGTTCTCCTTTGACCAGCTGCCAGCTGAATTCAACGCAGAATACAGCGACCAGCTTCCATTGGCGAACTCGTATTTATACCACTTGTCCTCCGATAGAGCCTTAAAGACAGACGGATCTGATCCTGCCGTCCCCAGCGCCTGGTCCAGGATCGATTGCGGTACGGCGCTCCCGCCGTTCAGTCCGGTCCAAGCCTTACCGTCCCGGCTGACGGCATAGAACCGTTCTCCCGGCAAGGAGCTTTTCTTGCGGTATTCCATTAAGTAACCGGTAAAAGGGTCCTGCGCACGGATTGTCACCGTAAAGGATTTGGTGTCCGTTGCGGCCCCCCTTTTTATAGTTGCCGTAAGCTTCACGGGAAGATCCGCCTCTCCGATCGGAGGACGGCTGATGACTCCGTCCGGACGCAGATGAGCTTCATGATCGGACTTCCAGCTGATTTCCGATAGGTACGCTCCCGTATGCGGAAGGCTCAGATGACCCGTAACGACCTCCGGAACCGTAAGAGCCGCTTTATCCAACGCTACCGAATCAGCATCAGAAGGTGAGGCCGTCGTAACGCTGAGGGCCGGGGAGAGAGGGGACTCATACCCGTTCTGCTCGACCGTAACGTTGTAATAATACGTAGTTCCCAACGTCAGATTTTGATCCTCGTAGGACGTGCCTGCCCCATCATACACCAGCACAAAGCCGCTATCCGGCTTCGTGGAACGGTAAAGACGATACCTTACTTCTCCCTCTGCTGCAGCCCAGCTTAGTGGAATCGTAGTAAAGGTTGGCGCACCCGCCGTTAATGCCGGGGCGGCCGGCTTCGGATCCGGGATCGGCTTCACGGCAATATCGTCCATCCCCGCTTTGCCCCATTTGGTCCGAAAGCCAATTTTACCGGAGGCTAGCGAGCTGTCGGTCACATTAAAAATCAGATTGCCGTCCAAATAGCACCGTATGGAGGCTCCTTCCAGAGCCATTCGCATCGTGTACCACCGGCCCTTTTGAGTCGGGAAATTGACGGAGGCCAGAGTGGAATCCGTTCCATTGACCTTCTTGTTCAGCTCCAGCTTGTTAATGCTCGTAGGATTCAGCCTGAAGTAGTAATAATTATTGGTATCCTTGAATCGGGCCAGCATCCCGGGATAAGGTCCGTCATCAACCAGCTGTATCTTGGTCTCATAGATATAGTCCGTCCAACCGCTATCCCCTGCCGTTGCATAGGCTTCCTGGCTGGTGTTGCTCTGATACAGCATTTTGTTGCCTGAAGCAGTCCCATCATCAGTGACCGACCATGTCCCGCCCGATATCGTCCATCGGGCAAAGCTTCCGTCCTCGAAGGTATCGGACAACAATACCGCTTGGTTTGCGGCGGCTTCAGCCTGACTAACCGAAGCGAACGAAAGGATTCCAGCCGCTTGAAGCAAAATCAATACTATGGACAGCCATCTTCTTAAACGCAATGCTCACACCCCACCCGTTCTAAAATGGTTTTCATATACCAAAATAAACCGCTTACATTTTGATTTGCGCCTTCACGCAGGAAAGGCTTTCGGACCGGTACTTACCTATACCTAGGTTCACCGGTCCTGTTCCTATAAACTCCTACTTGATTCCTTTATTCGCCGTGTATTCAAGCCATTGCTTCTTATATTCAGCCTGCACCTTCTCTAGCCCGGCTGTTTTGGCTTTGCTCAAGAAAGTATTTAACCCTTCATCGATATTAGCGACCAGTCCGGCCTGCAGCGGATACAAATACTGCTTCTCTACCTGCTCCAATGCCGCACGCTCTGCCTGATAAGAGGTGTAATCTTCTGCGAAACCGAGGAAAATGTCGGGCTTCTGGATTTTGTCCAGCTCATCGAAGATCGCTTTTACATTGTCATAGCCTTTGTCAAACAGCATGAACTCCGGATTTCTCCAGGCCCATCCCTGCATGCCTTCACGCGGGAAGCCGTTTGTGTTTTTATCGCCCAGCATCGTGTAGTAGCCGTTTTCAATTTCGAAGTTTTTGCCTTGAATACCGTATTGGGTCAGCCAATTATATCGTTTGTCCGTAACCAGCTTCTCGTAGAAAGCCAACGCCCGCTCCGCGTTCTTGCTGCTCTTCGGAATGGCGAAGCCGTTATGAATCGGATGCACCGGCGTAGCAAAGCCGATGGTCAGCCCGTATGGATGATACCCGAGATCCCAATCCGGATGCGCCGATTTCATCTTGATAAGGGAATCGTTGAAGCGGGTCGGGTTATCGCCGATAATGGCCGCCGCTTTCCCGTTGACGACTTGGTCCGGTATGGTGTCTTTAACGTTCAGGACGTTTTTAGGGAAATACCCGTTATCGGCCCAGCGTTTGACCATAGTCAGCTCCTTCTTCTGCTCATCGGAGCCCCAGTAGGAGTACACCTCGTTCGGCTTATCGTATTTGATCCCTATTCCGTAAGGAATCGGTCCGCCGATCCATTTGTTAAACTCGCGAATCCGATCCGTCAAGCCGGAAATGTCCGAATTGGCGGCAAGAGGCATAATTGTCGGCTCGTTCTTCTTGATGCCGTCCAGATAAGCCTCGAAGGTAGCCAGGTCAACAGGCTTCGGCAGGTTATATTTCTTGCGCAGATCCTCGCGCCATACAAACCCGTTCGTGACATACTCCTTGTAGGTAGCCGGAACGGTGTAAATCTTCTTATCGATCTTGACCGCATCCCACATATCCTTCGGAACATGAGCCTGCAGCTTGGGCGCCGCTTTGGGCAGCAGATCGTCGAGGGCAAGGAAGGCTCCGCTCTTCGCATAAGCCTGGAACTTGGTCCACTCCGCCGTAAAAATCAAGTCAACGGATTGCCCGGAGGACAATAGCAGCTTATATTTTTGCTCCCAATCGGTCCACGTGGTGAAATTGAATTTCACAGTTGCATTCAGGTCGGCCAGCGCCAGCTTATTGACCTCCTCTTCTATAATAGGAAGATCCTTGGGCGCGCTGCCCAGCATGTAAAATTGCAGCTCGACCTTCTTCGAGGTATCGACGCCTGCCTTCGCTGGGGTCTGCGAGCCGGTCGGGGCATTATCGGAAGCAGCAGGCTTGGGGGTATTGCTAGCGCCCGTGCATCCGGACAATGCCGTCGACAGAAGCACGCTTGCCATGAACAGCGATGCGGCTGTTTTTCCTTTATTCATTTTCATGTACATCCTCCCTTAAGTTCACTTGATATATGTTAGCCGGGCGGAATGGAATCCTATCCCGGATTTAACCTTTTACCGCGCCAATCGTCAAGCCCTTGACAAAATACCTTTGAATAAATGGATACAAAAGCACGATCGGCCCCGTTACGATTAGCGCCATCGCCATTTTCGTCGATTCCGTAGGAATATCCTCCCCAAGACTGATGCCGGTGCCCGCCCCCATATTCGTAATAAAGGCAATCGTATTAATGATGTTGTAAAGATAATACTGCAGCTGGTACATCGACCTGTCATTGATGAACAGCGAAGAAGTAAACCAGTCGTTCCAATAATGGAGCGCGAGGAACAGCCCAACGGTGGCAATTCCCGGCAGCGAGAGCTGAAGCACGATCCGGTAATAAATCGTAAAGTCGTTAGCCCCGTCGATCTTGGCCGATTCAATGATTTCGTCAGGCACGGCCGAACGGATAAAGTTCTTCATTAGAATTATGAGAAACGGGGACATCAGCCCAGGCAGCACCAGAATGGCATACGTATCCATCAGCTTAAAATATTTGGTCAGCATGATGTACCAAGGGATCAGCCCGCCTCCGAACAGCGTGGTGAAATAAATGTAGAAGGAGAAGCGGTTGCGGTACTTGAAATCCTTGCGCTGCAGCACATACCCGGCCATGGTGATGAAGAAAAGACCGAGCAGCGTGCCGATTACTGTCGTGGATGTAGTTACCCAGTAAGCCTGCAGTACCTCTTCCGGAAACTTGAATACCATCCGGTAGCCTTCAAAAGAGAACTTCGCCGGAATCAGGTGATACCCGTCCCGGATGATGCTTTCATTGTCCGTAAAAGAGGCCGAAATAATCAGAAGAAACGGAAACAAGCAGGCAAGCGTGACGAGGGTAACGACAATATAGGCCATCGTTTGGAACACATTGTAATACTTTTCTTCCTTGATCTTCATAGAATCCTCTCCCTGGCGTCATTGGCATTGTTCACTAGAACAACGCGTACTCATCGTTAATTTTTCGGATGATATAATTGACCGTCATAATCAGGACAAATCCGAAAAGCGATTGGTATACCCCTGCCGCCGTAGCCATGCCGATTTCAAAGGTCACCTTCAGCGAACGATACACGTACGTGTCGAGAATATCGGTCGTGTTATAGAGCAAGCCGTTATTGCCGACAAGCTGATAAAAAAGGTCGAATTGACCCTTCATGATGCTGCCGAGAGCGAATAAGAGCAGCATGACGAAGGTGGTTCGCAGCATGGGAACGGTAATATGCCAGATCCGCTGCAAAATGTTCGCTCCATCAATCTTGGCCGCTTCGTAGTATTCGTCGCTTATGCCGGTAATGGCGGCCAGATAGATGACCATGCTGTAGCCGATGTTTTTCCACAGATAAAAGAGGATGATCAGAAAAATCCAAACCACCGGCTTGCTGTACACATCCACGGGCTCCATGCCGAAGCTTTTGAGCGTCGTATTCATTACGCCTGTTTCATAATTGAACACGTTGTAGACGATAACGCTCAAAATAACAAACGATACAAAGTATGGGAGAAACATAATCGACTGCGTCCATTTCTTGAGCCATTTGGTCTTCAGCTCACTGAGCATAATGGCTAAGGCTACCGCAAGCACGTTGCCCAGCACGATAAAGGCCAGATTGTATCCGAACGTGTTTAAGGTCAGCTGAAGCAAAATACCCGACTTCCATAAAAAACGGAAGTTCTCTAAGCCTACGAATTCACTCCCGAACAGGTTCGTATTAAAATCGAAACGGGTAAAAGCATAGTAGATTCCAACCATCGGAAAATACGAATTAATCAGAAAAAACAAAACCGCAGGCAGCAGCATCAAAAACATCACGCGGTTTATTTTCACCTCATGCCAGAAGCCTCTCTTCTTGCTGCCCACCGGCTTATCGGCTTCTCCAGCCTGGATCCGGTTATTATTTCCTTCCATCATTGTGCTTGCGTTCAACCTGTATCACCTTCCTTGAATAATCTGCCGTTGTTCTATTCGTCGTTGGAGTTCGTGGTTGGACAATCCCCTGACCTTGGGCTAGGGTGTTCCCTGATTCGAAGTATAGGGGATGCCTGTTCGGATGGAAACTGAAGCTTCTGGAGGTTTGTGAACTATCCTGCGATGGGGTATATGAACAATAGCTGCAGGAATGAATCCTGGCTGCAAGCGCCTCAAGCTGCTGCATTATGGACTCACTTCCGGTCCGCAGTTCACAAAAGTAAGAATAGTTCACTTCGGTTGTGTTTTTTAACTGGACTACTTTTTGTCTGGTATAGTATGATTTCTACACGATTTCCTAGTTCGGAGTGGAGGTGCCCTTAGTGAATGTGAATATCCGATCCTTTGTAAAAAACCGCAAGCTCTACACGGTCTTTCTCATGAGCATCACTTTGTGTATTGCGGTAACGCTTATGATCTCTTCATACGTCTATTATAGAAACTACACGGGCATTGCTTTGGAGCAGGCTTACCAATCCGATGTGAACAGCTTGACCGGCAAAAGCAAGGAAGTCATTGGCATGACGGACAGCGCACAGGCCCTTTCCTTTCAGATTTACCGCAACAGTACGATCGGGAAGCTGCTGTACTATCCGGTTCCCAATATTTATGACGTCACAGCCGCTATGGTGGAAATTTCCAACTATTTGAATTCCATGCCGTTTATCGAATCGATTCTGGTGTATAATTCGGCTTCGGATACCTTTTACGTAGCGGCGCATTCCGGGCAGAACGGAATCTTCACGCGCAGCGAGCTGGCGGATACCGGCATTCTTGATATCCTGTCGCATTTCAATGAATATAAACCGTTTACACCGATCCCCAGATCGTACGATATCAGCTCGGATACGAAGGAGACGATAAGCGCTTACACCTATCTCTGTTATGATGCTATTAACAAAAATCAGACGATCAATTCGGCTGTCGTAGTGAATATATCGGCCTCGTGGATTAATAAGGACATTGCGCCGGATCATGAGAGCACGCCGGGGCAAGCGTACATCCTGGATGATAAAAACCGGATGCTGTCCATCACGACGCTGCTGCCCCCCAACTGGTCCGAAGCGGATAATGCTCTGATTCTGAACCATGTGGCCGGCAGCAAATCCGGTTACTTCATCGATAAGATTAACGGGGAGAAAGCCCTGGTCACGTTTACCGAGAAGGATTCCTTGGGCTGGCAGTATGTAAGAATTACTCCTTACCGTACCTTAACGAACAGCATCGGAACGATCCGGAATACGACGATGGCTATTGCCTCCGTCATCCTGCTGGCAGGATTCATCATCTCTTGGCTGCTATCCGGCATCCTGTACAGGCCGATTCGACGAATGATGCATAAGGTCCATTCGCTGGAGACCGAGAGGCGCGACCATTTCCAGACCATCAAGCAAAATGCCCTTCGGCGGCTGCTGCTCGGCACGCGTTCTTTATCGAGCGAGCTGAAGCCGGAAAGCTTGAAAAGCATTGGCATCACCTTTCAATTCCATCAGGATTACCGGGTCGTTATTCTGAGAATCGACCGTTTCCAGAAGCTGAAGGCCAGTAACGGCAAAGATCTGCCCCTTTATAAGTACGCCATGATGAATATCAGCTCGGAAATTATGTCGAGCCCCTATCAAGCGGAAACGGTGGACATGGACGATGACAGCATCACGATGCTGGTGAATCTTTCGGAAGAGCAGACTTCAGTCAGCGAAAAAGGCTTTGTGGAGCGGCTGCAGCAAATTCAAAAAGCGATTCATGATTTCCTGTCCATCAGCGTCTCTATTGCCTACAGTCCGGTTACTAACCAGCCTCACCACCTCCACCCGCTCTATGAGCAGGTAAAGGAAGCGGCGCTGCACCGCATGTTTTACGGTCATGGCTGTCTTATTGATTCAGAGGATATTGTGGCGCTGAAATCAAGGGAATATGTTTATCCTGTAGAAAAGGGCAAACGGCTAAGCGATGCGATTATGGCGGGGAAAATGGAGGAAGCGAAGGCGATCTTTGACGACATTGTTCAGGAGACGTCCCATTATCCGATTCATGTGATGCGGCTTGCGATCTCCCATTTGTCCATGACGATCAATAATTTGATCTATACGATCCAGAAGAACGGGGCATTGGAGTTTCGCAGCGGGCTGGACATTTATATGCCGTCGGTCGAAACCGTAGAGACGGTGGAGGAGCTGACGAGCTCCTTCCATGCTTTCCTGGATGAAATCCAAAGCAAGCTCGTAGAAAAGAGAACGATGAAGCAGGGTGATCTGATCCGCAGCATCAACGAGCTTATTGACCGGCATTATGCCGATCCGAATCTGTGCCTCAACTGGATTGCAGAACAGGTCTCCATGTCTTCTATTTATGTCAGCCGCGTGTATAAACAGCAGACGCTGAATGCCATTGTGGATGTGATTAACGAGGTCCGTCTGAAGAAAGCCAAGGAGCACCTGGAGCAAAGCGACAGCTCGATTGCTGAAATTGCGGAGAAAACGGGATATACCAGCAGCTCCTATTTCCACCGCATGTTCAAAAAACGGTTCGGGGTAACCCCGGCTGAATACCGGAAGGCTGTGAACGTCCGCATGGGGTGAAAATAAAAACACAGGCCGCTTAGCGCCTGTGTTTTCCATTTTGCTAAAACTAGCCGGCCTTGGAGCAGTGGGGAACCCGCAGGAGGTCAGCAGCATTTGGGCCATATCGTACCTCCTTAACCTTTCTATAGTAAGCGTTTACAACAATTTACTGCTTCAGCTTGAACGAATTGCGAATAGACTCCACATCGTGAAACATAGACAGGTACTGCTGCTTCTTGTTCTCGTCGTCCGGAACATATTGAACATCGGAAGGGGTATGAAAAGTAAAGACCGTATCCCCGGTCTCGCCAATCTTCGTAACAGGAATAAGCTTCACAAGCTCCGTCCCATCCTTTTCCCACTTTGCCTTGGGCCATACCTCTACCGTAAATAACTGCCCTGCCGGACCGTTGATCTTGTTGGCAAAGGTAATGCGATCATTCCCCTCTGTTACCGTATATTGATTCTTCCACTTCACAGGAATGTCCAGCGTAAAGCGATGCTTCGTATTTTCATAAACCATGCTCTTGGAGCCGTCAGCCTTGTCGTCGGCACAGGCATTAAGAATACAAAGTGTGGTCAATAGCAGCACTAGAACAAATTGATTGCCTTTCATTCCCTATCCTCTCCTTCGGCATTCATTCCCTTGCATCCTTATACTATGTAGACGTACAAGATTGTAAAAAGTTTCCTTTGGATTACTTCTTTTTTTGTCCGGCAGGAGAGGATTGCGTATAAATTTATTGCGGCTTTAGTTCCAGCCAGCGCTTGACTGCCCAGACATGATGCTCAAGGAACAACTCCTCCGCCCGCCCCATATCAATCCATTTCATAAGATGATCGTTCTCTATCGGCTCCGTCACTTTATTGACCAGCTGTGCTGCCCACTCAATCCACCGAATCCATCCACAATGTAAAAAGTTTCAACCGTTCCTCATCCACATCCTGTCTCCCATAGGCATCAAGAAATGCATCCATGTATCGGTCTGTCTTCAAATTATAGGCGAGCGTCCACATGCCCCAGTACAGATCATAATGCCGATCTCCAACCCCGCCGTATCCGAGGTCGATAAACCCCTTCAATGCGAAGTTATCCATAATGATGTTAGGCAAGCAGTAATCCCCATGAATTAATACATGATCCTCCGCCGCACTCTGAATCTGCTGTACGATGACCGGACTAAGCCGACTCCCCGTTTCCTCCAGCATTTCCATCGTTCTATGAAGATAGGGGCAGCCCTCTGCCGGAAGGGAGTGAAGCATTCTTAAATACTCCCCGAACACACCGGCTAATTTCATCGGATTTGCGATATGTGCTTCCGACGTACCGTCTTCTCCCGCTACCGCTTGCGTAACTAAATAGTCGTGATCTTCATCGAAATCATAGGCCATCACATTAGGAGCTAGACCATGGCAGTGGTGCAGGTATTGCGTCATTTCAAATTCCCGCTTCAGACGCCCCCGCTTGCTTATTTTGAGAAAAGACCTGTCGGTTCCCTCCACAAGCAGGGTTCTGGCTTCTTCCGAGCAGCTGCTGTCATAAATCACTGCCTTGTCTAATAAAGGTCTAACGGAGGCAGGCACGGTTTCCTTATCGAAGTCCGTTATGGTTTTTCTCATCAATCATCCACTCCATCCCTATTCATTCATAGGACCAAACACGCACACCGCATTAGAAACGGGTTATGGATGCAGCCCATTTAAATAACATTCGAAATCAGCAACCGAATGGAATTGGCGTATAGTCACCTCTTCCGAGCGAAGATGCCGCTCCAGCCGTTCGTCCATCTCCAATACAGCTGTACGCAGCGGCTCAAAATCGTCGGGGTCCAGGAGCGCTATCATGTCCGGGTAGTCGAACCTTTGGTAATAACGGCGATAGTCACCCAGGTCAAGGAGCGGAGGTTTCTGCCCCTCTTCCGCCTCATAGAGAATTTGCGCCAGGCTGTCTTGAACATGGATCGCGGTAAAATAGGCCGTTTCATAGTGACCCTGCTCGCAGGCGGTCAGCATTTTGTTCAGCAGGCCCTTCGTTTCTTCGTAGTATCCCTTCATGCGTTCTTGATAAGAGCGGCTTCTGCTCCCGCGCCTGTTCTTCCTTTTGTTGGCAAGGAGATGCATCATATCCCTGGTCATTTGTTCACAGGCCTGCATGATTTCTGTCGTTGAACGGCTGAACATCACCGTATCGAGGCAGCTGTCCAACGATTCCGGCTGAATCGGCAGGCTTCGTACCTGCTCGCGAAAATGGCCCCACATGCGCGTATAATACGTTTGGTTTACCAAAGCGAGGCTTTCAAAAAGAGACACGATGACTTCGTGAGCCAGCATCCGGCAATAAGATAAGTCCAGGCTGCCGCCGGCAAGGCGCATTTTCGTCAAGTACAGCAGTCCATTGTGCAGTACGGCTTCCGCTTTATCAAGCAGGCCGTCAGCCTGATCCGGCTCCTTCATTGAAGCGATTTTATCTCGGAGGCCCAAAAATCTGGCGTAATCCTCCTCCGACCGGACATACAGCAGCTCGCAGTCCACAATAATGGTGGTGCTCCAATTCTCGAAGGCCGCCATCTTCTCGGCACGTTCCCAGCGGATTGGCCAAAAATCGAAGCCGATTCCATCTATAATAAACTGAAGCTCTACTTCCTGCCCTCTGTCCGTGGCGGGGATGAAGAAAAAATCAAGATCCGACCGTTCAGTGGCCCTTCCCTGCAAATAAGAGCCGTAGTAACCGGCAATGGCTATATCCTGCGGATAATGCTTCCTGATCCGTTGGACCAATAGCTCCGCTACAGCAAAAACATCCACCGTGTTATCCCCCTATATCCCATCATACGAATCCGATATTGGATCCCGCTGGAATAACTATATAGGATTTTTTTCCAATAATGTAGTACTATAATCATTTTTTACCTGCCCATTGATGGCCCCACAAAGTGAAGCCTTAGCTTCGGAGCCTATTCAGGTACTTTGCGGGGAGCCCCGAAATATATAAGAAAACCCCACAAAGTGGACCCATGGCTGATTCGATGCAGAATGAAACGGACCAGCGTCGTGTCGAACGCTAGTCCGTTTCTGCTTGTTCATTTTTCGCTTTTTTGAGCTGCTTTCGCTCGACATGGGCCACTCCCCATTGATGTAAGGCTTCCAAAATGGGAGACAGGCTCATGCCGTATTCCGTGATGGAGTATTCCACTTTCGGCGGGACTTGCGGATAAATGACTCGTTTAATGATCTCTTCCTCCTCCAATTCGCGCAGATGGAGCGTAAGCATCCTTTGAGTGATATCAGGCAGCAATCTTCTTAGCTCATTGAACCGCAAAGGTTTACCTTGAAGCAAATGATAAAGGATAATCGGCTTCCATTTGCCGACGATCGAATCCAGCGCCACAACGAATTGGCATTGGGCAGAGTTCTTTTGCATACGTTGACCTCCGTTACAGTACCTTTTTTAATACTATACCACATTTTTGTGCGTACTTAACAAACAAATATATATATTATATGATCAGTCCAGAAACTGTATTTACTCTTATTACAGAAGGGAAGTTTTAATTCATGGCAACAGTACTGTACATCACCGCACATCCTCTTGATCTTCAGGAATCCTTTAGTCTTACGGTCGGCAACGCATTTATTGAAGCGTATCGAGAAGCAAACCCGACAGATGAAGTTGTTCATTTGGATCTGTACAAAGAGAATATTCCGCAATTTGATGCCGATGTTTTACGTGGTTGGGGAAAGCTGCGGTCGGGTTCATCCTTCGATCAACTGTCTGATACCGAGAAATCAAAAGTAGCTCGTCTTGAGGCGATTGTTGATCAATACGTGGCTGCTGATAAGTACGTGTATGTTTCCCCCATGTGGAATTTCTCGATCCCGCCGGTAATGAAAGCATACACGGATGCGACTTCCATTCCGGGCAAGACTTTCAAATATACCAAAAATGGTCCTGTAGGTCTGTTGCCCGGCAAGAAAGCCTTACACATTCAAGCCAGCGGTTCCGTTTATTCGGAAGGTCCCCTTGCTTCAATTGAAATGGGCTACAGCTATCTGAAAAAGATTTTACAGTTCTATGGGATTCCATCTATGGAGGCCATTTTTGTGGAAGGAACGGCATCATTAGAGCGAGCTCCAGCTATTAAGGAAAAAGCAATCGCTCATGCGAAGGAAGCTGCCCAACGTTTCTAACCAGGCGTTGGCATCGTTCTCGAGCCGAAATCCGCAAAGACAAAAAAGCCTGCTAAAGTTTTTCAACAGGCTGAGGAGCTTACAAAAAAGACACCTTGCCGGTGTCTTTTTCCGATCTAAAAAAAATGACGCAAAACCATCAGGACGACAACGCCCGATAATACAGTCCCCAAGATGCTGCGGGTCAAGATGGCTACCATAAAGCTCGGGATGGCCGCCCAAAGCTCCAGATTTCGGGAAATCGGAGGCACCGTTCCATCATGAACAAACAGCTCCTGACCTACTAACGCAGCCATGACTGCAACCGGCACGTAGTTGAGCCAGCGCATGGCCCACGCCGGGAGCTCAAAGCGGCTTAGCACCATCAACGGTACGACCCGGGGAATCAGCGTGACGACAGCGGCCGCGATAATGACTAACAAGACGTACCCTCTTACTTCCACTTTTCCATCCCCATTCCTACCGTAGCCGCAACAACAGTTGCAATGATGATGCCAAAGCTGCCGGAGACGATGAAGGTGCTGCCTATCCCGACCACAACCGCTACGATACCGACAACGAGATCGCGTCTCATATTTTTTCTGCCGGCAAGAGACAGCACCAGTAGGCCGATAAACATGCCCACCAAGGCAAAATCAAGCCCCCATTGCTCGGGATTCGTGATCCATTGTCCCAGGTAGGCGCCTGCCAAATTAGCCAGCCACCATCCTAGATAGGCGGTAATGTTCAGCCCATGCATCCATTTCTCGTTGATTTCCTTCGTCTTCACCGCCTTGTTCATGGCGACTCCGAAGGTCTCGTCTGACAGCAGGGTGCCGACCAGAAAATTCTTAAATGAAGAAAGATGCTTGAAATAGGGCGAAATGGACGCACTTAGCAAAATGTAACGGGCATTCACGAAAAAAGTCGTGATAGCAATAGCCGTAACAGAGCTGCTGGAAGCCATCATACCAACGGCAATGAACTGTGCCGAACCGGCGTAGAGCAGCAGGCAAAACAAAGTAATCTCGGAGATGCTCAAGCCCGCTGTCGTCATCACGACCCCCGCGGCAATCCCTATGCTTACGTATCCAAGCAGGGTCGGCAGGCAGTCTTTGACTCCTTGAAGAAAGCTTTCCTCATCCTTTTGCGACAATACGGTCTGTGCGTGAATTGGTTTTGTACTCATAGCAGTCCCTTCTTCATCGTTCATCTTGCGAATAACAGAGGTTATTCAGCTAACTACTACCAAAATTTCAAAGAAAATACGGTTCAACGAATTGAACCGCTTAGATAAACAAATCACTTAAATCGTTTCCCGGTTACTACCTGGTACAAATCCGGCCGATTCGTCCAAAAATCCTTGATTTTGTCCGGACCAAAATGAGTCGCAACCTCCGCAAACATGATGTCATGCCTTATGTATTCGATGGCAACTAACACGAGCGCAGGGTCCTCCGTTTTGACCGCCCAAGCCGTCGCGGCGGCACTCGGATTGAAGTTGGCGATCAGCACCTCTTCATGGTCTCTTGTAATCACCGTCAGATGCCCGTTCGCCCTCTGTTCGGGAACTTCGGGAGCCATGTAGTTATGATGGGTCGTGGTACCGAGCTTGATGTCCGGAGCCCCGAACACACAGGAGAACACATCCAGCCCATCCTTCACGCGGCGGTCGACAGCCTCCTTCACCGTTCCGACCTGAGGCTCCCAAATCGACAGCCACAGCTCCTTACCGGCCTTCTCTATCATTTCGATCATCTCTGCGTTCACGAGCTCATCGCTGCTGATACGCCGGATGACGTCGATTTCCTGCTCGCTTTCCAGCGCGGAGAGGCTTTTCTCCAGGTAATCGAACGATTGCTCGAAGGTGCTTCTCAGGCGGCTTATCAGCTCCTTGGCCGGCAATGGGGCATAGGTCACCGGCTCGGAAGGTACCGTATAGACAGCACCTTTATCCAACAGCTTGCCTAACACCTCATAAATCATGGAACGAGGAACTCCTGAACGCTTGCTGATCTCATAACCGGTAATCGGGGAGTTCTTCAACAAGCCTACGTAAGCTTTGCATTCATATTGGGAAAACCCTAATTTTTGCAGCTCTTTATAGATGTCGTCCATAAGACTCCTTATAGTAGTTAGTGTTATACTTACTATAAAAACAATCAATTTATTCGTCAATGAGGAAATTCGCCGTATTTCGTCCATCTGTCTGTGCTGCCAAGCCGTATTTTTTGCCCTATGCTGACGAAAAAATGACTAAAACAGAAGTTACCTGTTGAATGCGGAGTGCAAGCATTATATAATTTCTTATGGAGGTGATAACCAGTGGCAAAACACTTTGCCGGGGCTCGCTTCACTCATGCAAAGCCTAGTATTGGAGGCGATACTTTGCATGGGGCGGGACATCAGATAAACATTATATCGCCCATTTGAGCTTAATATCGTTTCTAATAATTGGTTTTGCGCCTTATAACTTTTCATTTTCAAACTATAAGGAGCTGAAACTCATGTCTCAACCTTTTATTAGAAACCACCAGTATAACCTTATTCTCAAACAAATGGACATTCTGCAGCATACGTACAGAACGGTGGCGGACCCCAAGATCATAGAATCCGTCCGGTTCAGCGCAGAGTCCAAAATCATAGAAGTCTTTGAATCACTCACGGAAGAACAGCGGCAATTGCTGTCCGCGATTTCCAGCTTGAAAACCGCCGAGGACTTTCATGCCTATGGACGTTCCTTGGAGCCGTACTTGATCGAATTTCCGCAAGTAACGGAGAAGCAGATCAAGAAGCTGTTTCATAAAAACAAAAAATTGGCGATGCCGGATTGGAGCTCCATCCGCAATGACCGCATCACCTATCTTGGCTGGCTGGATATCTCCACCAACAAGATGTTTATTGTGTATCAGCTGAATGGCCAAATTATCGGTCTGGAAGGAAAATTTACGCCGACCCATAAGAAAGGCGTCTGCTTCATATGCAACAGGCACGAAGAGGTCGCTCTATTCTCCGCCATATCCAAATCCCGGCCTGCAAATGCTTCTTCCGATTATTACAAAGCGGTCGGCAACTATATGTGCATCCATAGCGATGCATGCAACAAAAACATTACGGATCTGACTTCCTTAGAGAAGTTTATCCATCATGTCATAGGCTAACAAACTAGGGCGGCTGTCAGCCGCCCTTTTCACGTTCAAGAGGGGATAAATACGATCTGCGTATTATCCCCTCTTGATTTATTTTCCCGTCCATTTGAAGCTCAACCGGCCATGATGTACCAGAAAAAAGAGTACCCCAGTTCATAGCTTAGCTCATGAAGTATTAGGAGGACGGCAAGCCATAGCTGTCCAAAAAGGAATTGACCAGCGCAAGCGGCTCCTCATAGCCGTAATGGCGGAAGGAATATCCTTTGGCCACATACGGCGCTCCGTTGTAGAACATTTCGTACTGCTGGTGCCGCCCGCCGAATTCGGAGCCGATAATATCCCACGCCAGCTTGAACAGTTGGACCTTCTGCTCCGCCTTCACGCCGGTCGAGCGGATATAACGCTCCATATCTCCCCGGGTCTCCGGATTCACAAGCTCTCTATATGAAGACGGCACCTGAAGGACGCCGCCGCCTACCAGCTCGCGCAGAATGTTGATGACCGAAGAATAGATCTTATCCTGCATGCCGACAATCCCGTACAAGAACCGTCCGTGCGGCCTGGCTACCCCGTTGCCGTCGATGATGCATTCGTACTCGGAGGCCAGCAGCATCCCTTCTACCGAAGCAGCTAACGAAGCCAGTTCCCCGAGCCGTTCCTGCACCTGAGGAAATTTGTCCGTTCCGTTCATTTCCGTTATCTTCCTCGCCACTCCGATCAGGAACTTCATCTTCACGGCCAGACGGGTCTGTGCCTGGTTGTTGCCCAGCGCATGAGCTGGCGTCACCATAAACTGCGCGCGAGTCGCTTCAATATTTTTGTATACAAAAACATGCTTCCACGGAATGAACACATCATCAAAGACCACGAGTGAGTCACTTTCATCGAACTGGGTCGATAACGGATAATCATAAGTACTCGGCTTATCCGCGGCAAAGCTTTGCCGTGCGTACAGCTTCAGCCCCGGCGCATCCATCGGCACGACAAACGATATCGCATAATCCTCGTCCCCAGGACGCAGAGGGGTAATGCTGCTGCAAAACAAGTAATTGGACACAGCCGAGCTGGTCCCTAGCATTTGCGATCCTCGTACGATGATCCCGTCTTCTCGTTCCTCATACACTCCGACAGGGAGGAATTTCTCCTCCTGCTCATGTGCCGTTTTAGTACGGTCGATTTGCGGAGGGATGATGACATAAGTAACGAATTGATCATGATCCCTTGCGTATTGATAGAAATCGAGAACGTTTTGCGCCCTATCACCGAACACTTCCGGGTGGCTCGCAAAGCCTGACAAAAAACTGGCAACGTGATCAGGGCTCCTCCCGGCAAAACCGCAGGTCGCCTCTGCCCAACGGGTTATCGCTTGACGGCGGTTCGCCAAGTCTTCCCTGCTTCTCGGTATCATAAAGATTCGATTCGCAATGGTACCATCCACTGTGGTGTAGGTCATTCGGTTCGCCGGATCGGCGGCAATATCGTACAGCTTGGAGAATGATTCGACAATACCTGAGAAGGCGGGATGGGTCGTCACATCTTTAACGCGCTCGCCGTTAATATAGATGCAGCGATGATCCTTCAAAGATTCCTTGTACTGCTTGCCGTTCCTTACCATCCTTTTCTTCCTTTCACCTGGCTTCCGGCCCCCGCTCGATGGAGCCCCACCGTTTGACCCAATCCGGATCATAGCCAAACTGGTCGAGAACCCGGCCTACCGTATGATTTACGATATCATCAATCGTCTGCGGTTTATTGTAAAAAGCAGGCATCGGAGGAAAGACCATCGCACCCGCCAAAATGACTGTTTCCATATTCCGCACATGAATCAGGTTTAATGGGGATTCTCTTGTCAGCAAAATCAGCTTCTTGCCTTCCTTCAGCATGACGTCCGCTGCCCGGGTTACCAGATCGGAGGCTAATCCGGAGGCAACCCCTGCCAGCGTCTTCATGCTGCACGGAGCAATGACCATACCGTCGACGCGGAAAGAGCCGGAGGATACGCTTGCAGCCTGATTTTTCACGCTATGATAGACGGAAGCCATCTTCTTCACCTGATTGAGGGAATAGGACGTTTCCATCTGAATCGTCTTCTCTCCCCATTCGCTAATAATCAGATGGGTCTCAGCCCCCAGCTCATTCAAGGCTTCCAATAATCGCACGCCATAGATGGCACCTGAACCTCCGGTAATACCAACGATGATTCTTTTCATTCAGGAGTCCTCCGTCGTTTGTCGTTTCGTTACTTAGTTATTTCCAAAATAACGGTCGACGATCTGCTGCGGCAGCCGGTCCGTCACGACCGCGTTTTGCACGTATTCCGCAAAGTTCGGAATCCGGGTGACCTCATAGTCATTCGGGGCCGCGCTTAACGGCACCGTACAATCGAAGCCCATCTTGGAGCCGACCCCATTGTCCGTCGACGGATCAAGCTTCGAGCCTAACGCCCGATGAACGACGACCAAATCGTGCTCCGCCTGAAAACGCGTTGCTAAACACCAGTCGACCTGATCCATATCAAAAATATCGATTTCTTCATCCACGACAATCACTTTTTTCACATCGTAATGGCCGGCAAAGGCGGCCAGAATCACGTTTTTCGCTTCGCCCTCGTTCCGCTTCTTCATGGAAACAACCATGTGGAAGCGGCATTTGCCGCCTTTGGTCAGATGAACGTTGCGAACAGTCGGTACCGTATTTTTCAAGGATCTTAACAGCGACGCTTCGCGAGGAATTCCTCCCAGCAGCAGGTTCTCGTCCGAGCCGGCCAGGCACGTCTGATAAATCGGGTCCTTGCGGTGCGTAACGCAATGGATCTCTATGACTTCTTTATTGCTCTTGGCTCCGTAATAAGCCGGGAACTCTCCGAATGGACCTTCCGGTTCACGCACCTTCGGCAATATTTTGCCCTCCAATACGATCTCCGCATGTGCGGGAACATCGATATTGACGGTTTTGCAGCGGACTACCGGAATCGGGGCGTTCTTCAAGGCGCCTGCGATTTCCAGCTCATCCTGACCCAGCGGCGCAATGGCCTGCGAGGCCAGCATCAGAATCGGATCGACGCCGATGACGATGGCGATTTCCAATGGAAGCCCCTTCTCTTCCATCTTTTTATAAAAGTTAAACGTATGCCTCGGCAAAATCAGCGCCCCGAGACGATTGGGCCCCGAAACCTGAAGCCGGTGAATGGAGACGTTCTGATTGCCGGTTTCCGGGTCCCGGACAATGGCAAGCCCCGCGCTGATATACGGACCGGAATCCTTCTCTTGATGAATCGGGATCGGGAACAGCTTCAACAGATCGATGTCCGTATCGATAACGACCTCATGGACAGGAGCCTCTTCACTTGACACCGGCTCGGTCGGCAGCGGATGATCAATGGCTTCGAGAAATTTCGGAATCATCTCCTCTTCCCTGCACCCGAGCGCCTGTGCAAAATGGGAACGGGTGCTGGCGATCCCCGCTACAGCCGAAGTGGTGTAGCCGGAAACCTTCGGGAAGAACACCGGCTTGACGCCGTCATATTGCTTGGTCAACGCCGCGATCTCAAATTCCGTCGATACATGCTTGTCTACTACCGCCAATTGACCGGATTCGTTCATATGCTGCAGCCAGGATCTCAAACTATTTGCTATCATCTTTATACTCCGCCTCCATCATGAGATAGTACTTGCTTGACCTGCGGTTTGGTGTACTTTTGATAAATGCACAGCACAATCAATCCGGCCAGACCGACGATGCTCGATATAATCTCGGGAACGATCATGCAGATCGATACAATATAGAAGCCCAATCGGATCAAGATATTCATGTCACGGAACATGTAGCCGACCACGGCTGCACACAGAGCGAATATGCCTGCGCAGGTAAAGAAGACCGCTAACACAATGTGCTGCCAATCTCCGATTAATAGCAATTCCGGACTCATGATGAACGCAAACGGAATGAGCAGTACCGGAATACCATAGTAGAATGCGACAAACCCTGTCTGGAAAGGCTTCGTACCTGCGATCCCCGCAGCACTGTAACTGGCCAGGGCGACAGGCGGTGTAATCATGGACAAGCAAGCCAGGTAAAATACGAACATGTGAGCCGTCATTTTCTCAACGCCGAACTGCTGCAGCGCCGGCGCCATCAACACGGCGGCCATAATATAAGCCGAGGTCGTCGGCATTCCCATGCCAAGAATAATGCAGGCCAGGCATACGAGCAGCAAGCTGATCACATAATTGCCCATGGAAAATTCGATGATCAAGCTTGTAAATTTCAGACCAAGGCCGGAATATACAATAACGCCGACGATGATGCCCGCTACCGCACACGGTATAGCGACCTGAATCGATTGCTTGGCGCCGCTTTCGAGCGCTTCAAATATTTTCACGAGCGTAAACCTCGTATTTTTGCGGATAAAGCTGGTAATAACAATAACGACGATAGACCAGAACGCCGCTTTTTGAAGGGTGAAGCCGGCGAAGATCAGGACAACCAGCAGAGCCAAAGGAATGAGCAGATGCAGCCTGTTCAATATTTCCTTTTTCTCTACGGCGTGCTCATCCTCGACCTCGCTGCGGCCCATGCCTTCTTTTCTAGCCTTCAGGTCGACCATGACATAGACGGAAAGATAATACAGGATGGCCGGAATCAAGGCCGCCAAACAAACCGCGCTGTACTTAACCCCCAGCATATCCGCCATAATGAACGCAGCGGCGCCCATAATAGGAGGCAGGATTTGCCCCCCTGTGGAGGCCAGCGCTTCAACCGATGCGGCAAACATGCCGGTATAGCCTGATTTTCTCATCAAAGGAATGGTGAAAATCCCGACGCTCGCAACGTTGGCGGCGGCGCTGCCGCTGATCGTTCCCATCAAGCTGCTGGCGACGACGGCCGCTTTGGCCGGACCGCCTACGGTTCTGCGGGTAATCGTGTGAGCAATATCGATAAACAGCTTGCCACCCCCCGATATTTCCAGAAAGGCGCCGAACAATATAAAGTAAAATACGAAATCAACGGATACTCCGACAGGAGAACCAAAAATACCGTCAACGGAAAGAAATTGAAGGTCTACCATTTCCGTGAAATTCATTCCGCGGTGCTGAAGAAGACCGGACAAGCTCGGGCCAATGAAGCCGTACAAGAGGAACATGACGGCCAATAGAGTCATGGCGTAGCCAACCGTCCGTCTGGACGCTTCCAGAAGCAGGAGTACGGTCAGTACGCCAATGATCCAGTCTAATGCAGTTATATCGTCGACATACGGAATACGGGAATTTAACCGTTCGCTGGAAAAAGCGATGTAAAATCCGGGAATCAAGCCCAGTACGGCAAGCGCATAATTGTACACCTTGGACAATGTACTGGTGTGTTCTTTCTTCGCATTGAACAAGCTAAAGGTTAAAGCAAGAGCGAATCCGACATGGATCGCTCTTTGGGTGACGCTGGGAAAGCTGCCGAAACTGGCTGTGTATAACTGGAATACGGACCATGCAATAGCAATAAGCGAGGGTAAGCTCAGAAATTTTTTCATACGGCATTGTCCTTCCTTCCAAACATTATTTTAACAGTCCCTTTTCCTTATAGTATTTTTCAGCTCCTGGGTGAAGCGGAACGTTGATGCTGGCAGGGTCCATCGCCTTCGTCGTATCAAAGTCCTTTAACGCGTCATGGGCGTTAACCAGCTTATCTTTGTTTTCCATAATGGTTTTGGTAATGTTGTAGGCGAGCTCCTCATTCAAGCCGAGTGTCGTCAGGATCATGCTTGAGAAGCCGATCGTCGGTACATCAGCCGTTTGGCCCTTGTAGGAATCCTTAGGCAAGGTTGCTGCCTGGTAACCCATTTTCTTGAATTTGTCTACGACGTCATTCTCCATCGGAATGAAAGCGATAGGAGTATGTACGGCAATTTCGCTGATCGTCGGATGGCCTTTAGGCATAACCAGAATGTGCAAATCGGCTTCACCGTTCTGGAACGCGGTTTGGATTACGTCATTGGAGGTCAGCTCCACTTTACCGCCGAATTTCTTCACATTGTCATAAGTCAAGCCATAAGCTTCCAATACTTGTCTGGTGGCGAATTCCGCCAAGCTTCCCTTGGTATTCGTGTATACGCGAACCGGCAGCTTTTTGTCGGCGATGTCCTTGATCGATTTCACGCTGTTTTTATCTACGAACGATTTGGAGGCAACCAGCCCCACATAATATTGGTCCATCGAGCCTACAAGTGCGCGCAGGTCCTGTTGTTTATCCGTGTAGGCGTTGGTACCCTCATAAGCCCATTTGCTTGTAATACTGAAGGATAACGCAATGTCCGCCTTTTTATCCTTCAGCATGGTCGCGTTGCCGACTCCGCCCGAGAACGGAAGCACGTCCAGGGTGGAATTTTTGAGCACCGGACGCATCATTTCCGCAATGGAAGCGCCATACACATACCATGCGCTGCCCTGCGTATTCGTCGCGAATTTAATATTGGCCGGAATCGTGCTGCTTGGCGCGTTGGAAGCCGGCTGCGCCGCCGGAGTTTTGGCTCCTCCACTGGTGCCGCATCCTGCCGTTGCAACTAACGCGAGACTCAACAAGCCTGCGGTCATAAACTTTTTGCTGAATAATTTCATTACTGCCCCTCCATCAAATGTATTGGTTTAGGCACTACATGCCTTCCCTACTTGGAATAATAACGAACTTCAAACGTTTTGCAGCCGTTAGGCGAAATCCATGGGCCATGCTTCATACCGGGAGGTCTGCATGCCACCATGCCTGCCGTAAACTCTTGATTCAAGCTCAAATCAATGATAGAGCCTTCAATAATGTAGAGCTCTTCCCAGAAATCGTGAACCTGAACGCCGTTCGGGGTCGTGTCCGTATTCGGTGCAAAAATAAGGATGCGCGTGGCCACTCCCGAATCCGGATCCTTGGCAATCACTCTTTCTGTCAGCCCTTCCACAGCACTAAAGGGCTTCTCTTCAAATTGTCGGTAATCCGTAAATTCCAGTTCCGGCTTTGCCATCTGCCATACCTCCTCTCATCAAGCTCATTAGCGTTCCACATCAAGTTCTAGCTGTTTCACCCCCAGCCCATAATAAGTCGGAATTTTCCAAATATTCGGTATTCTGTGTGGTGTATACATGAATTTTTTGGAGGTCCTGACTGATCATGCCACCGTACCCGTTTATCCGATCGATTGTTTCGTTCTTTGAAGATGCTCAACCATGGTTTGAACGGCCGCCTCGGCGTTTCGCTGCTCCAATGTGGACAGGATCTTCCGATGCTCCTGAAGCACTTCTTGCATGCGGTTATTTCTTTTTATCGCCTTAAGACCGATCAATTGCGATAAGTTATGGAAGCTCAGCAGAATCTGTTCTATAAGCTCGAAGCCTGCCAAATGAATCAAAGTGCTGTGAAACTGCTGATCCAAGTGGATAAATGTAACCTCATCATTGTCTCTCATCGCCTTTTCCTGCTGATCGCAGCTGATTTTCAATTGCTTGAGCTGCTGCTCCGTAATTGTCTCGGCGAGCTTCTTCATGACTTCGCTTTCAATAGATGCCCTGACGATAAAAATTTGCTCGATTTCTTTGTCGGTTACTTTCCGAATGGACATCCCTTTTCGCGGAACGGAGGTGATAAGCCCCTCCTTCATTAAATCCAGAAGCGCCTCGCGAACCGGGGTTCTCGATGTGTTCAAAGAGTCGGCCAGCTGTACCTCGGTGAAAACCTCTTTGGAGGAAATATATCCGTTGAGAATCACCTTTTTGATCTCGTTATAGACTCTTTCCTTCGTTGTCGTAGGTTTAACAATCGGGTTCATGTTAAATTTCAACTCAACAACTCCTCACACATCTGGTTGTTTCATCCAAATTTATCAATTACTGCATGTACACATCATACGTTAATGCCTAAAGGACGGTCAACCAGTTTTGCGTGGTTTTTTCCTATAAAACGACAAAGCAGGGAAGGGGACTACCGGTACAGATAGTCCGCACTCTTCCTCTTATGCTTGCCTTTCAGCAAAGCTGTCGACCGGCGCCAATTTATGTTTCTTCTTGCTGCTATACCTTGAACCGGCCGATCAGCTCCTGAAGCTCCTGCGCCATTTTGCTCAAATCGCCTGCGCTTGCCGTAATTTCTTCCATGGACGCCATTTGCTTCTGGGCAGCTGAGGAAACCTCCTGCGCCAGCCCGGTAGATTCCTTCGCTATGTTCGCGGACTCATCGAGGGAAGCAGATACCTCCTCCGTACCGGCTGCTATTTCCTGCGCGACGGCGGAAATTTCCTGCACCTGATCCGCCACCTCTTGGGCAGCCTTGTAGATCAGGTTGAAGGTTTCTCCCGCATCGGCCACGACCTGAATGCCGGTTTCCACTTCCTTGGCATTTTCATTCATAGCTTCAACCGCAAGAACCGTATCGTTGCGAACTTCCCGGATCAATTCGGTAATTTCGTTCGCGGATTGAGCCGATTGCTCGGCGAGCTTTCTGACTTCCTGTGCGACTACCGCAAAGCCCCGGCCCTGTTCCCCGGCACGCGCAGCTTCAATAGCAGCATTGAGGGCCAACAGGTTCGTTTGGGCGGAGATTTCCGTTATCAGCTTGATAATGTCGCCAATCTCCTGCGATTTCGCGTCCAGACGGTTAATAACCGCAGTACATTCCGTAACCTTGTCGTGGATATTGTCCATCTGGTAGGAGATTTTCTCCACTTGTTCCTTCCCTTTTTCCGACTCCTCCGAGGTCTTTAACGCACTTTCGGCCATGACGGAAGTGCCTTGAGCGATACGCTGTACACCGGTAGCCATTTCTTCCATCGCACTGGCGCTTTGCATGGCTCCATGGGCCTGCACGTCCGCTCCCTCCGCTACCCTCTGTATCGATTGGGCTATCTGCTGGGAAGCGACGGAGTTCTGATCCGCACTGGCGGACAGCTCCTCGAAGGTGGCTGCAAGCTGCTCGGAATTCAGCGAGACTTGCCCGATCAAATTCCTCAAGTTCTCGGTCATGGTGTTAAAGTCCTCAGCCAGCTGTCCTACTTCATTACGCGAACGGACCTGCAAATGCTGCTTCAGATCTCCCTGCGCCAGTTGGTTCATCGCTTGTCCTACTCTAACAATGCCTTGAGACATCGTTTGTCCCAGCAGCAAGGCGATGGCGATGCCAATAACCATGATGACGAAGGCAATCAGCAGCGTCCGGAGCCACATGCTGTCCAGAGACTCGGTAAATTCAGAATAAGGCGCCGTGACCACCAGCTTCCAGACGCTGTCCGGGATTTGACGTGCACCCACCAGATGCTTGGAGCCATCCTCTTGGATATAGCCGATAAACGGCTCCTGCATTTGCAAAAATTGCTCATAGCCGGCTTTCTGCTCGGGGGTCGCTGCCGTTTCCAGAATGTTCTCCGTCAGCACCTTGCTCGCATCCGGATGAGCCAAAATATCGCCTTTATCGTTAACCATGTAGGCATAACCGGTTTTGCCGAACTGAATGCGCTGAACGATGGCTGCGATTTGCTCGCGTCCGATGGCGCCCGTAATGACGCCGGTTACGGTACCATTAGCGTCACGGAGAGGAGCAGCGACGTTCATGATCATGCTGTTATCGGCCTTGGAAATCATCGGCTCGCTGATCAGCGTTTTCCCCGTTAACGCCTCCTTATAATAATCACGGGAGCTGATATCGAACTTGGCGCCGAGAGCCTTCTTCTCAATCTGCTGCCCCTGCCCCTGCGTATCAAAAAGCGAGAAGCGCAGGAAATCGGAGTTTCTCGATAAGTAACCCTGCAGCACGCCGACACGCTCGTCAAAGGAATTGCCTTTCACAAAAGCCGGCAGGCCGGTAATTCCATTCGCCTCCGCCGTCACTCTGTCGCGCCATTGTGTAATGAGCTGCGCGTTTAGCTCCAGCTGCTGGCTGACGTTCAATTCAATGTCCTGCTTGAGCATATCTGCAGACGACTTGTACATAAAGCCGCCGACGACGGCTACCGTTACAAAAATAATGGCAATAACGGCAAGCATGAGCTGCAGTTTGAAGCTTCTCCAGGTTTGACTCTGGAAAATGACTGACATTCGTTTGGTTTTCATAGTCCTCTCCCCAACTTTTAATAAAAAATGGCTATTCAAAATTGAATAGCCAAAATATACAAACATCCTCTGTTTTGGCAACCCGGCTATCATAGTTTCCTTATTCAGCATCGAAACCTTAGACCCGTGGCTTTGTGTCTCCATCTTTCGAATGGGTTTACCTTTTTGCTTATGAAATTGTCAAATACAGGAACGCAGTCTTGTCTCAACATCACCTCTAGCTGCCGTTGTACTAATACGATTGCGAGCTTATGTAGGTCTTTGGATGCACGTAGGAGCAATGAAATATTTTACTTTTGTATACATAGTACATAATACTCAATACTACAGTCAATACATTTTTTGACAATCCATTTGTTCTTTCGACAAGAATGCCAGTAAATGTTTGGAAACTTGTCAAAAAAACGTATGTGATTCCGTTCCTATAAATCCGTGCTAAAGAAGAAGCTGTCCTTGAAAAATCAGCTGACTATCGCTCTGAAGAACTGGATATACCTTCCTAATGAAACAAAAAAAACCGCTTGTTCAGCGGCTTTTAGTCATAAAAATAAGTTTATTTTCAATATTGTTCCAGAATAGGACTATATTGTCCCATCCTCCTCGACCGCAAACTCAAAATCATCCAAATCATAAACCTGGACCTGAATCGCCGCCTCGATTACCTTTTCAATAAAATCCGGCTGATCCGTCAAAATCGGCACCTGCTCTTTTATGGATGTCAAAATCAGCTCCGTTTCGATCGGATCGAACGATTCGCCAAACTCTTCGTTGTCGTAAGAGTTTACCATTGTTAACGTTACCACATCATTGATCGGCATCGGTGGACTTTTGGCCCAAGGAACATTCACGGCGCGCTCCATTCTTTTCCGGTTCAACGGCTCCTCCAGCAGCCCGATCAGCTCGGCAATTTTCCCTCTTACATGCGCTTCATCTCTTGGATCCGGCATGATCGGTTCCTTGCTGTCCTTCAGCTCATACAGCTCCCGAATCGTGGTGTAAGGAACGAGGTATTCTACCGGTTGGCTCGGAACGAGCATTTCTCCATACACAGCAAGCATCACAGCCTCTATGACAAAGCTTTTGGGCATCGCTCCGTCCCCCTCTCTATCTGTAATGACTTTTCTTAGATTGTAACGCTCTAATATCCCATTATAGCATTAATGCAGCCTTAACACATCCGAACAAGGCCCTTCCATGCAAATAGGCCCGGCAATCCGGGCCATTGGCCTTCATTGCCGGGCTTTGCGTATACCGTCTTAAGTCAATACACGAGCAACGGACGGAAGCCATCAGCGGGCTTCGTTCTGCAGGATCCAGACCCCTTTGGACGGAAGCTCCGATAGGCCCGTATGCTCCTTTCCTTCCAACAGCTCCCAATATACCGCTTCGCCCAGATCAATTGCCGTTGAACGGTCGTTATGATTAAGCACGAAGGTAAACTGCCGGCCTTCTTTGCTTCGGCGGGTCACCTCAACGCCCTCCGGAGCCACAAGAAGCGGCTCAATTCCGTTCTCCTTGCAAAGACTGAACAGCAGATGGTCCATAAATTCGGCGTCCGGACTCGTTGCGACGTACCATGCCTCTCCCTGCCCGAACCGGTTACGGGTTAAAGCAGGCATGCCTTGATAAAAGTCCGAGCCATACACGGCGAGCACCTCGGCCCCTTCGGCATGAATCAAATCGCACAGCAGCCTGCAGCTGTAAGAGCTTCCAGCTCCTAATTCCCCATAGGAAGCCTCCATCACGATAGAGTTGGATGCTTCCGGCGGCAGCGCATCGATTTCCTCCGCCCATAGGCCAAGCAACGAACGCAGCTCACCGGGATAACCGCCAAGCGTAACTAAGTCGTTCTCGTTCACAATGCCGCTGAAGAACGTCGTGACGAGCTTGCCGCCCTGCCGGACAAACTGCTCCAGCTTCCCGGCGATCCCCGGCTTCACCATATAGAGAAGCGGTGCCAGGACGATCTTGTACGAATCCAGCGGCGTATCCTCGCCGATCAAATCGACCTGGATGTTCCGGTCGAACAGAGCCTTGTAGTACTTCGAGAGCTCATCCAGATACTTGAGCTCCTTGCTCGGCCCTGAGGACATCTCCACCGCCCACCAATTGTCCCAATCGAACAGGATTGCGACCTTGGATTCGATGCGCGAATCCAGCAGCGTGTCTCCTAACCGCTGCAGCTCCTCGCCAAGCTGCGCGCATTCGCGGAAAACGCGGGTATGCTCATGGCCCGCGTGCTCGATGACCGCGCCGTGATATTTCTCGCAGGCGCCGATCGAACGCCGCAGCTGGAAGAACATGACGGTGTCCGCACCGCGGGCCACCGCCTGGTAGCTCCACAAGCGCATGACGCCGGGACGCTTCAGGCTGTTGTAGGCCTGCCAGTTCTGCTGGCTCGGCGTCTGCTCCATCAGCATGAACGGGTCCCCGTTCTTCAGGCCCCGCATCAGATCATGCCTCATGGCCGTTACGCTGACCGGGGTGTCATAACGGGGATAATTGTCCCAGGATACGATATCCATCGATTTGGCCCATTTGAAATAGTCGAGCGTCTTGAAGGTGCCCATCAGGTTCGTCGTTACCTTGATATCGGGGGTAACGGCTTTAAGCTCCTCGTATTCCGCCCGGTAGCACTCCAGCAGCGCATCGCTGTTAAATCGGTTGTAATCGAGAGAGATTCCCTGGAATGTCGTCTTCCCGTCTCCTAGCTGCTCTGTCAGCACGCTGGGCAGCACAATCTCATCCCAGTCATGGAACGTATGCCCCCAGAAGCGCGTGTTCCATGCCTTATTGACCGCTTCCAGCGTACCGTAGCGCTTCTTCAGCCAGACGCGGAACGCCTTCTCGCATTGCTCGCAGTAGCAGCTGCCGCCGTACTCGTTGTTGACATGCCATACGGCTAGCGCCGGATGATGTCCGTACCGCTCCGCCATTTTACGCGCCATGAGGCGGGAAAAATGGCGGTAGGTCGGGCTGCTCGGACAAAAATTATGCCGCCCGCCAAATTTGCGCTTCTTGCCGTCCGACGTGACCCGCAGCACATCAGGGTACCGCTTCGCCATCCATGCCGGCACTGCAGCGGTGGATGTGGCAAGGCAAGCGTAGACGCCGTTCTGCGCCAGCTTGTCCATCACTTCATCTAACCAGCCGAAGTCATAGGTGACTTCGTCGGGCTGCAGCAGAGCCCATGAGAACACAGCTACCGTCGCCACATCAATCCCTGCCAGCTTGAACAAACGCATGTCTTCATCCCAGATTTCCTTGGGCCATTGGTCCGGGTTATAATCCCCGCCATAAAATATTTTGGGCAGCTTCGAATGAATCATGATGAACTCTCCTTTTCTTTCATCCTGGGTGTATCTGGTGCTTCCCACCCTGCATCCGGAATCGATCCAGGCAGGATGTGTCGCGGATCAAGCATGGTCTTATCCCCTTGTTTCCATGCGGCTTCGCTCCCTCAGGTTCATTTGCCAGGCAAATAGATAACGCTTTCAAAAGGAGGAAACAACCGTTCGGATGACCCGGAAGGTTTAGCGCATGAAGCTTGGGAAAGGCTCACAGAAAAAACAGACCCGGCTCAAGCATCTCCTTGGTCCCCGAACTGCGGGGAGCTCCGTGATATCATGATATGAAACTAGTCGACCGGTCATCCCGTGGACGTATAAGACAGGTCCCTGCGATCATTTTTTATCATACCCAGTACGTTCGGACCTCAGCAATCGCAACATCTTAATCTGATAATACGATTTGAAACTAACCGCTTCCCCTTATACCGGACTTCCCTCTCCGCTCCCCTCTTTAAGCCTCGAACGGAACTCTTTGGGCGAGCAGGGATTATAGCGCTTGAACATTTTATAAAATTGCGCCACATTCGGAATCCCGACCCTGCAGCCCACCTCTATAATGCTTAAATCCTGGGTCAGCAGCATGCATTCAGCCATCTTGATCCGTTTGAAATTCACGTAATCGAGGAAGGTTATGCCCATCACTTTCTTAAAATATTTCACGAAATAATGATAGCTCAGATTCAGCAGACTGCAGACATCATGCACCGTGATTTTCTCTCCGATGTGCGTATCGACGTAGTTCAGCACCGGCTTCAAGCGGATGATCTCGACATCCTCCGAGCCCTTGAGTGCGCCTTGTTTGTCGTAACGGACGAGCAGCAGCATGAGACTTCTGACCGCTATCGCAATCGCCATTTCATACCCCCGGCGCTTCTCCTGCATTTCCTCAAAAATATGCACAATCAGCCGATGCGCCTCCCTCCGGGCATCCGGATTGCTTGCGAAGATATAATTCAAATCGTCCAGCGGATTCGTAAGCTCGGAGAAGCCATGCAGGAAAGGAAGCGTGCTTTGATCTAAGTATTGGGTCAAATTCACTTGCAGCACCACATAGCGAAGCGGATCCGCACTTCTCTCGGACCTGTGCAGCTGGGATGCCCCGAGCAGAAAGACATCTCCTTCTTGTAAAGTCATTGCCGTATTCTTGGTATAAATATCCAGCTGCCCCTGCCTTACGGCCAAAAATTCGACCTCCTTATGATAATGCCAATCCCCGATATGTACGTTGCTGCGCTCCAGCTCCCATACCTTCAGGAACAGCAGCGGATTTTGATAAATCACCAGCTCATTTCTTGCCTCTGCCATCGCCCCGACAGGCTTAGCCATCCCTCTTCGCCTCCCGCACTTCTACCCTTAATAGAGCAAATTTGAATGTTATTCAACCCTTGCTCCTTAACATTTTATTAATATTAAAAAATCGTAAATGACAATTTTGAATAAAGAATGATTAAAAATTAGAATATCATTTTTCTTCCGCTGTTTCTATAATTTTACGTAATGGAATCGTTTTCAAATCAACCTAGGAGGTTTTCGAGCCATGATACAATGGAGTGGAAAACAAGGAGCTGCTGTACTCAGCCTCGTCTTATTGGCAGGAATGCTTTCCGCATGCGGAGGGAAGGAGACGGCAACCGGCAAAGACCAGCCGGCGGTGAAGGAGGAAAACAAAGATCCTGTAACGGTAACCTTCGGCATCCGTCCGAGCTACATGACCGATAATGAAATTCAGCGCTACATCATCGATCCCGTGAAAAAGAAATATCCGTACATCACCGTTGACATTGTCAAACTGGACGACAAGAACAATTCCTTCGAGAAGCTGCTCGTCGCCGGGGCTCTGCCCGATATTAACGTCACCAATTCGTTAACGCTGCAAGGAACGAAGCTGCTCGGCATTCAAGAGGATATGACCGCCATCATCAAGGAAAACAACTACGATCTGAGCCGCTTCCAATCCGAGCTGCTCGATACGGTCAAGGCGAACAACCAGACGGATTATCTTGTCGGAATTCCTTACTATGTTCAATTCAATGCGCTTTATTATAACAAGGATATTTTCGATAAATTCGGGGTCCCCTATCCGAAGGACGGGATGACCTGGTACGAGGTTACGGAGCTGGCCAAGCAAATGACCCGAATGGATAACGGCGTGCAGTACCGGGGCTTGGAGCCGGATTCGGTCTACCGGCCTGCGTCCCAGCTGTCCCTGCCTCTTATCGATCCCAAATCCTATAAGTCGATTGTAAATACCGATCAATGGAAGACCGTGCTGGAAATGGTCAAGAACGTCTACAGCATCCCCGGCAACAACAAAGTGCAGCCGTTCAGCCCAGGGGTGAATGCGTTCGTCAAGGACCGCACCATCGCCATGCTGGCCGGCTTGAACAACCTTGGGAATTTGGCGGAGGTCAAGGACGTATGGAATAACTGGGACCTTGCTTCCTATCCGGTCTTTGCGGAAAGACCCGGCATCGGTACGCAGGCGGATATGCATATCATGCTCATGTCTCCTTCATCCAAGGTGAAGGATGCCGCCTTCAAGGTTATGACGACGGTCGTTTCCGACGAGGTTCAGCTGGATATGTCCCATATGGGCAAGGGCTCCGTGCTGAAGGATAAGAAGTTCCAGGAGGAGTTCGGTAAGGATCTCGATTTCCTCAAAGGGAAAAATATTCAGGCGGTATTCAAAACAAAGCCTGCCCCGGCCTTCCCGCCGACAGAATTTGCCAGCGAGGCGTTCAATCAGATTACCAATCTGATGAAGACGATCATGAAGGAGAATATGGATGTGAATACCGCTATGCGGCAGTACAACGAACAGATGGATAAATTTATCGAGCAGAACCGTAAGCCTTAGCTGAAGATAGAGAGATCCAGGCATCTCCTGCCGATCCCAAGTGAGCTATGACGGAAACTATCCGTATGAACGATACTATCCCATGAAGATGTCATCCCCGTCTGCTATGATGAAGATATCATAGAACGGGAGGAGGGCGTATCTTTTGAGGATTCAGCTAAAAGCCATAACGTCTGACAATTGGGAGCAGTGCGTCCGTCTGTCTGTACACCAAGACCAGGAGCGGTTCGTCGCTCCCAATGTGTACTCGATTCTTCAATCCAAATTCGAACCGGATAAAGAGCCTTTGGCCATTTATAACGAGAATACGATGGTGGGTTTGGTTATGTACGGCTGCGATCCTGAGGATGATTGCTACTGGATTGTTCGGCTGATGATCGATAAGAAGCATCAGGGAAAAGGGTACGGGAGAGCGGCTCTCCTTCGTGCCATCGAGCTTATTCGTTCCCTGCCTGACTGCAGTCCGGACATTAAAATATCCTATAACCCGGATAATACGGCGGCGGAGAAATTATACGAAAGCTTGGGCTTCCGCAAAACCGGTGAAGTGATCAGCCACGGTACGCATAAGGAGGTCGTCGCCAAGCTGGCGCTTGGTTGATCGAAGCCTTGTCTTAATGCAGTTATGCCCCGATTGGGTCAACAAGATGACCGCAATGTCAAAAACCAGCTTATGCTCCCATATGTGATGTTCGGGCATAGGCTGGTTTTTATGTTCAGCTTAGATCCTAGTAACGCGCAACGATCATTTTTTTGCGCGTGTAGAACTCGACTCCGTCCTTGCCGTTGGCATGCAGATCGCCGTAGAACGACTTCTTGTAGCCCGAGAACGGGAAGAAGGCCATAGGCGCCGGTACGCCTACATTGACACCCAGCATACCTGCGTCAATATTCTCGCGGTAATGGCGAATCGCTTTGGCGCTGTCCGTATAGATGCAGCCGCCGTTGGCGAATTCCGAGGCGTTGGCAAGCTCGATCGCCTCATCCAGTGTATCCACCCGTACGATGGATAGCACCGGTGCAAAAATCTCATCGGTCCAAATTTTCATTCCCTGCTTCACATGATCGAATATCGTCGGTCCGACGAAGTAGCCGCTGCCGCTTGCCTCCGGCACCTCGCGGCCGTCGAGAATCAGCTGCGCTCCTTCGCTGGCACCGGCTTCGATGTACTGAAGCGTACGGGCTTTGTGGGAATCGCGGATCACCGGTCCCAGGAACACCCCGTCCTTCGAGCCATCGCCTATCGTGATGGCTTGAGCCGCTTCCGCGAGCCGCTTCACAAGCTCGTCAGCGACGCTGCCCACCGCTACGACGACGGAAGTCGCCATGCAGCGCTCGCCGGCGGAGCCGAAGGACGCGTTGATGATCTCTTTCACCGCGAGATCCAGATTGGCGTCCGGCATCACGATGGAATGGTTCTTGGCGCCGGCCAGAGCCTGTACCCGTTTGCCGTGAGCCGCCGCCGTCTTGTACACATACTCGGCGACAGGCTGGGAGCCGACGAAGGAGATGGCGCTGATGCTCTTGTGCTCGAGCAGGCCGTTCACCACATCGTGCGCTCCGTGCACGATGTTGAACACGCCGTCCGGCAGCCCGGCTTCGGTCAGCAGCTCGGCCAACCGGTTGGCCAAGAGCGGCGTCCGCTCCGACGGCTTCAGCACGAAGGTGTTGCCGCATGCAATAGCCAGCGGGAACATCCAGCAAGGGACCATCATCGGGAAGTTGAACGGCGTGATGCCGCCTACGACTCCGATCGGATAACGGTGCATATTCGATTCGAGACCGGTCGCAATATCAGGCAAGGTGCTGCCCATCATCAAGGTCGGAGCGCCTGCGGCGAACTCGACGCATTCAATGCCGCGCTGTACTTCGCCATACGCTTCGCTGTAGCTTTTGCCATTTTCCTTGGTAACCAGCTCAGCGAGGGATTTCCAGTTTTCTACCAGCAGCTGCTGGTACTTGAACAAAATGCGTGCGCGTCTCGGAACGGCCACATGCCGCCATTCCTTGAAGGCTTCGGCTGCAGCAGCGACCGCCGCATCGACATCCTGCCGGGTCGACAAAGGAACCGTCGCCAGCACCTCGCCTGTAGCCGGATTCGGCACCGCCTCGTATTGGGAGGAGGCCGATTCGACCCACCGGCCGCCGATAAAATTTTTCAGAGCGGGAACCGCTGCTGTTTGTGTTGGTTGTGTCATCGCGTATCGTCTCCTTATTAGAACCCCAGAATGGAAAATTTGTGGGCCGCCGCTTCCTGAACGGCTGCCATAGGTCGTCCGAACAAGCTGATCCGGTCAAACGCCTTCGGCTTCTGCTCCATCTCATCGCGCAAGGTGTTGCCGAAAGCCATCCGCAGCGCCGTGCCGATATTGATCTTGGCTACTCGGGTCGATGCCAGTCTGCGCAGCTGATCGTCGGGGACTCCGCTGGAGCCGTGAATGACGAGCGGAATGCTGACCCTGCTCTGAATGCGTCCCAGCAGATCGAAGTCGATGCTGGCGCCCTGTGTCTCCATCCGATGGACAGTCCCCACGGAGACCGCCACCGCGTCGATCCCGGTTTCGCGAACGAATTGTTCGACTTCGTCCGGATCGGACAGCTGGTGCTTCATCGCGATGGACGGATCGCTATAGCCGACGGAGCCGATCTCCGCTTCGACGGAAATGCCCCTCTCATGGGCGTAATCCGCGATTTCCTTCGTCCGGCGTATGTTCTCCTCGAGCGGCAGCTGGGAGCCGTCGTACATCACGGAGCTGAAGCCGTGCTCGATCGCACCGGAGCAAGCCTGCAAATCTTTGCCGTGGTCCAGATGCACGCACACCGGTACCGATGCACTCTTGGCCGCCTGCAGCATAAGCGGAGCCAGATATGCGAGCGGCATATGCTGAATGGCCGGAATGTTGGCCGCCAGAATGACCGGGGCTTTCTTCTCCTCGGCGGCTCTGATGACCGGAATGATGTCCTCGTATCCGAATATATTGAATGCCGGAACCGCGTAATCCCGCTCCGCGGCTTCATCGGCGATTTGTTTCAAGGTGACTAGCATGAATGGGTCTCTCCCTTCCTATCCCTGGCACGTTTTATGAATTCGTATGTTTATCGATGACGGCTTGAATTTCCTCTGCCGTCGGCATCGCATCCGAGCAGCTGTGGCTCGAAACGACGATGGAAGCGGAGGCCGCGCCGAACTGCTGGCTGCGTGCAATGTCCCATCCGTTCATAAGCCCGTAGATAAACGCTCCCGCGAACGAATCTCCTGCGCCGAAGGTCTTGACGACATTGGCCGGGAAGGTCGTTCCCGTGAAGCTTTGCCCGTCCTTGGTGAACGCGACCGAACCGTCTCCGCCGTGCTTGACCAGCACGATCTTCGCATGATGGGCAAACCAGCGGTTCGCCGTCGCGGTATCGTCCTTTTGCAGCGGACCGTACGGAGCCTCCAGCAGATCGAATTCTTCTCTGCCACCCAGGATCACATCACTCTTTTCTGCGACGAGACTGCAATAGATGCCCGTTTCCTCGCGGGATTTCCATGTATAAGGGCGGTAATCGATATCGAAGAAGACGACGACATTATGCTTGCGGGCGAGCTCAACCGCCTTGAACACCGCTTCCCGTGAAGGGCTTGCAGCAAGCGCCGTTCCGGAAATCATGATCGCCTTTGCGTTCTTAATATACTCCTCCCGTACATCGTTCGGCTCCAGCTTCAAATCTGCCACGTTATCGCGATACATCAGGATGCTGCATTCGGTCGGCGATTTGATTTCTGTGAAGGCAAGACCTGTAACAGTCCCGGACTTATCCGTAATGACGCTGGAGGTGTCAATTCCCCGCTGCTCCAGATAGCTCGTAATGAAACGACCATGCTGATCATCCGATACTCTGCCGATGAACCCTGCCTTCTTACCCAGACGAGCGATAGCAATCGTGATGTTAGCAGGCGAACCTCCGACATATTTGGTAAAGGTGCGCGTCTCTTCCATCGGACGGTGAATTTCATTCGCGTTCAAATCAATGCACAGACGGCCCAGGCCGATAAAATCCATCGGACGGCTCTCATCAAATGTAATCAAGCTCATATTGGTCCTCCTCGGTAGGGTTTGTTATTTCGTCCATTCCTTAAAGATCCATTCGTGATCAGGATCGTTCTTGAACTTCCACGTCCGGACCGGACCGGCCATAACGTTCAAATAATACAAGTCGTACCCGGGCGGAGCCGATACCGGATGGTACCCCCGCGGAACGAGCACCGCATCCCCATTGCTTACGGCCAGCGTCTCATTAAGCGATCGGTCGTCCGTATAGACCCTTTGGATGGCAAAGCCATGCTCCGGCTGGATTTTATGATAATAGGTCTCTTCCAAATAGGATTGCTCAGGCAGGCGCTCTTCGTCATGCTTATGCGGCGGATAGCTCGACCAATGGCCGTTAGGCGTAAGCACCTCGACGACGAGCAGGCTGTCCGCCGGTTCGTTCTCCGGTAAAATCTGATGAATTCGCCGCTCGGCATTCCCTTTGCCGCGAATCTCCACCTCGATCTGTGACGGGGTGATCAAGCGCGCCTCGTACGTTCCTTTGCCCGGGGCACGGCATACCGCCAATTCCAGACCCGTCAGCGCTTCTACCTCATAACGGTCACCGGACGGAACATAGACCGCATAGGGCGGAATTTGCTCGAACACGCTCATCCTTTCCCCTATCTGCTCCCAGCTCTGCTCTGCCGTAACCACATTGGCCTTGCCTCCGATCAGCACAAGGCATACTTCCTCTTCCCCTGTCTCGTGCTGCAGCCGCTGTCCCGCCTCCAGATGGTATACCTCAAAGCCGACGAATTTCCATCCTGCCGAATGAGGCGTTATGCTTAATACGCACCCGTCTTCGCGTGGCGCTGCAGCGCTGCTGACAATCAGCTCGCTTTTGGACATTTCCGCTCCTCCTTTTTCAGCCGACTCCAACTTCGATCTCGCTCAGCTTCACGGGGCGTCCCTCAAGCAGGGACACTTTGGCCGCGTAGGCGATTTTCTCCGCCTGGAATGCGTCGTTGCCGTCTACCGGCACCGGATTTCCATTCAGAATGCAATCGATGAACTGGCGCGTTTCTTCGATATAGGCATCGTGGTACCGCTCCAGGAAAAAATATTTCGGGTTATCCCGAATCACTCCGTTAGCCGTACTGATCTCCGCCGTGTTCGGATGATCATTCTGCACTCCGACGCTGCCTTCCGAGCCGAATACCTCTACGCGCTGATCGTATCCATAGACCGCTTTGCGGCTGTTATCGATAACGCCGAGCGCTCCGTTCGCGAATTTCAGGCTGATGATTGCCGTATCGATATCACCTAATTCACCAATTACCGGGTCTACGAGAACCGCCCCTTGGGCGTATACCTCCGTCACCTCGCTGCCGGACAAGTATCTGGCCATATCAAAATCATGAATTGCCATATCCATGAACAGCCCGCCTGATACTTTGATATATTCATGGTTTGGCGGCGCCGGGTCACGGGACGTAATTTTGATCAGATGCGGCTCTCCAATACGTCCTGCCTTCACCAGCTCGCGCACTCTTTTGAAGTTGTGATCAAAGCGGCGGTTGAAGCCCGTTTGGAGAACGACTCCCGCCGACTTTACCTCCTCTAATGCAGCGGCCGTTTGGCGATAATCCAGGCTGATGGGCTTTTCGCAAAAAATATGCTTGCCCGCCCTCGCCGCCTCTGTAATAAAAGGAACATGCGTATTGGTAGAGGAGCAAATGAACACGGCATCGATATCCGGGTCCTCTATAATATCCTTGTAATTGTCCGTTACGTTAGGTATGCCTAACCCGGCGGCCCACTCTTTAAGCTCGTCGGTTAAGTACACGTCTGATATGGTACGAATGTCGGCGCGACCGTTGCGTGTCAGATGCTCCGCATGCAGCCTTCCGATTCTCCCCGCTCCGATAATGCCGATTGATAATTTATCCATAGTATGACCTCACTGTCGCTCATATGGGTTAAGCGCTTTATCTTAGTATAAGTGCGTGCTGACCGCCTACTGGAATCGTCTGTACGGTCTTCTTTTTGAAATCTGAACTTGATCTCTCGACAGGCTAGCTGCCGGTAATTTCACTTAAGTAAGCCTTTGCTTTTTGCGCATACTCCACCGGATCGGCGATGGACGGGTCCTGCTCCGCTTCAATGATCATCCAGCCCTCATACCCGCGGGCCTTCAGCTCGTTAAAGATCGGCTGGAAGTCGATGCAGCCGTCTCCAGGGACGGTGAAGATGCCTTTGCGCACCGCTTCTCTGAACCGAATCCCCTCTTGGCGCTTCCATTCCAGCACCTCCTGCCGGATGTCCTTCAGATGAATATATCGGATACGGTCATAATAGGTTTGCAAAATGTGCAGCGGATCGCTGCCTCCGAAGTAGGCGTGCCCGGTATCATAGAGCATGTGCACCAGCTCAGGATCGGTGGACTCCATCAATCGGGCGATTTCATCCCCGCTCTCAACCACAGTCTCTCCATGGTAATGATAGACCAGCTGCATGCCGTTGTCCCTGCAGTAGCGGCCGGCTTCATTCAAGCCTTCCGCCATATGCTTCCACTGCTCGTCGGTTAAAGGCTCGATGTGCACCGAATTGTTCTCCAGATTCTCGAACGCATTGCCTGTTTCGCAGGTCACCACATAGCGGCAGCCCATCGCTTTCAAAAAGTCGGCATGCTCGCGAAACGCCTGGAGCTCCTCCTCCCTGCGCTCCGGCTGGCTGAAGTGGACGCTTTTCCACTGCGAGGTCAATACCATGCCGTGGCGGTCCAGCAGCTGCTTCAGCTGTTCCGTATCGCGAGGGAATTTACGGCAAAATTCCGTTCCTTCAAAGCCCAGACGGGACATATCCCCGAGCACCTGCTCGGCGGTATAATGATCGCCCAGCTCCATAATGTCCTCATTGACCCAATTGATCGCCGAGATTCCATACTTTACTTTCATGGGGAGTCTCCTCTCTTCATTTAGACGATGGATTACGAGTTACCATTTGGGCGCCGTGCTTAATTTAGCCTGAAGCTCCTTATAGGATTGTTTCACGCTATCCAGCTCGGAAACCTCAGCAACGCCTACATGCCACCAGGATTCGTAGCCGTCCGTATTCGTTCCCGGAAGCACCTTCATGTCGATCAAGGTTGTGACTTGCTCTGCCTTTGCCTGCTGAAGGGCTGCTCTCAGCTCCTCTATCGTGCGGACGGAGTAAGCCTTGGCTCCCAAGCTGCGGGCATGAGCTGCAAAGTCGATAGGCATATACTCCCCAGTGAGCTGGCTGGTCAACTCAGACCGTTCGCGGAACTCGTTGCCGAAGCTGCCGCTGCCATGGCCTCTTTGCAAATTGTGAATGCATTGGAAGCCATGGTTATCGAACAGGAGGACGGTGATTTTTCTTCCCTCCTGTAAGCTCGTAACCAGCTCGGAGTGAAGCATCAGGTAGCTGCCGTCGCCGACCAAGGCATAAACCTCGCGATCCGGCTCCGCAAGCTTGATCCCGAATGCGCCGGACACCTCATAGCCCATGCAGGAGAACCCATATTCCATGTGGTACGTCTTGGGCTGTGTCGTTCTCCAGACGCGGTGCAGGTCACCCGGCAAGCTTCCCGCCGCGCAAACGATGACGTCCTCCTCGCCGATGAAGCCGTTAATCTCGCCCAGAACCTGTGTCTGCGTCAAGCCGTCAGGGCGCTCGAGATGATATAAGCGGTCCACTTCGTCATCCCACTGCCGCTTCAGCTCCCCCAATTCCTCGGAAGAGTATTCGGATTGATAGCCATGGGTCTTCAGTTCCCCAGCGATAGCCCAGAGAGCTTCCCGTGCATCGGCCGTAACATAAGTGCCTTCCATCTTGTAAGCGTCCAGGGTGCTGACGTTCAGATTCAGAAACTCGACGCCTTCCCGGGAGAACGCGGTCTTGGAGGCCGTGGAGAAGTCGGACATTCTCGTACCGACGCCGATGATAAGATCCGCTTGTGCCGCCAGCCGGTTCGCTCCAAGCGTTCCCGTGACCCCTACACCGCCGAAGCTGAGCGGATGCTGCCAGGAGATGGCGCTTTTTCCCGCCTGTGTCTCGGTGACCGGGATGTTGAACGCTTCCGCGAACTGTCTGAGCTCATCGACGGCAAGCGAATAATGGACGCCGCCTCCCGCTACGATCAGCGGACGCTTCTTGCCGCGGATCAGCTCCACCGCACGGGATACGGCGCTTGGAGCCGCCGGCTTCCTGTCGATGTGATGCACGCGTTTGGCCAAGAATGACTCCGGATAGTCGTACGCTTCACACTGCACGTCCTGCGGCAGGCACAGTGTTACGGCTCCTGTCTCAGCCGGGTCGGTAAGCACTCGCATCGCGTTGATCGCCGCCGTCATCAGCTGCTCGGGACGATTGATGCGGTCCCAGTATTTGCTGACCGGCTTGAACGCGTCGTTCGCCGTCATCGTGTAATCCAGCGGATATTCGATCTGCTGCAGCACGGGATCAGGCTGCCTGCTGGCAAACACGTCCCCGGGCAGCAGCAAGAGCGGAATCCGGTTGACCGTAGCCACCCCGGCTGCCGTCACCATATTCAGCGCGCCCGGACCGATAGATGAGGTGCAGGCGAACATCTCCAGCCGGTTCTTCTGCTTCGCGTAAGCGATGGCGGCGTGAGCCATGCCCTGCTCGTTCTTGCCTTGGATGAACAGAATCTCATCCTTGTACTGCTCCAGCGCTTGACCGAGCCCCGTTACATTGCCGTGGCCGAAGATGCCCATGACGCCCTTGAAGCACTTGTGCTCAACGCCGTCGATCTCGATGTACTGGTTGTTCAAAAAACGAAGCAAGGCTTGCGCCATCGTTAATGATACCGTTTTCATAAATCGCTCCCCCACCCATTAGATTTAAGCGCTTCACCTAAAACAATATATTGCATAAGCAAGCTAATAATACATTCAGAGTGTTCAACTATTTCAAATATTGGTTAAGCGCTTTCCCTTACCTCAAATTTAACTCATCTTTCCAATGTTGTCAATGAGCAAAAAGAAACTTTCTCTAGAGCCTATCGATCCGTTTAGCAACACGATGGATTGCTGAGAACCCTCAGGCAAGGGTTCCCCGCCGGCTGCTGGAGCTTCGATTTTATGAACCTCTATACGTTTGAAAAAGTTTAGATTTTCATCCAAAAATCTTTGAAAAGTACCATAACGATAAAAATGAATCTCTTATGATGTTAAAGCAGTACAACCACTGCTGCAAGATGAATTGGTGTAAAAACAACAACCCGTAATAAGGGAGGAAGATCATCACAGAGGAAAATAATCAATCCTGCGAAATGGATTCAAACCCTAAATGAATGCGCATTCAATGGAATTGCACGGTTGTGGATATAATTTGTAACAAGGAGGATAGACGATGTCCAACAAATTCAAAGCATCACAGGTCTTTAGTTATGCCACGGGAAACTTCGGATTGAATTTATTTTATATTTCTATTTCAACGTACCTTTTGTATTTTTACACGGATAACATGGGGATTTCGGCCACGGCGGCAGGAACGCTGATGTTTACCGCGCAGCTTGTCAATTTGATCGCCAATCCGTTAATGGGTATCTTTGTTGACCGTACGAAGAGCCGGTGGGGGAAATTCCGCCCGTACTTTTTATTCGGATGTTTTCCGTTAGCCATTATCGGGTTTCTGTTATTTACCGTTCCCGGTTTTGATTCGTCAGGGAAGCTCGTTTACGCTTATGTGACCTATATTTTGTTCAACGTTTTTTACTCCCTTATCAACGTTCCTTACAGCTCGGCGCTCGCCGCCATGTCCGATGATTATCAAGCGAGATCGCGAATTTCCTCCATCAAGGTGTTTTTCGGCCAGTTTGGGGGGCTGATTGTCAGCAGCGCTACGCTGCCTATGGTTCACTCCTTCCAATCGGAGTCGAACGGGTTTCATATGGTTTATATGCTGTACGGTCTCATTCTGGTCCTTACCATGCTGGTTACTTTCCTTGGAACTAAAGGCGTGGGGCACGCCTCCGCTCCAGCTTCATCAACAAGCCAAATGGCCGAACGCGTTACCGTTACTAATCAATTGAAGACGGTGTTCCTAAATAAGTATCTGCTATGGCTGCTGTTGTTTATTTTGGTCAACATGCTGTCGCTTTCTACGAAAAATGCCGCGTCGTTATATTTCTTTAAGTATAACGTCGGCCAAGCCAATCTGTTTTCCGTCTATTCGCTGGTAGGCTTTTCGATTCAAATCGTAGGGATCCTTCTGAATCCTATGCTCGTGAAGAAATTCGGCAAAAGAAATGTGGGGATTATCAGCCAAAGTATTGTCATTCTAGGCTTGCTCGGATTTTATTTCCTTCATTCCAGCATGGAAATGATATTTTTATTTGGCGGAATCAGCTATCTGGGGTTTGGTTTAACGACACCGCTCCTATGGGCGATGGTTCCCGATACGATCGAGTACGGTGTCTGGCGTACCGGATTAAGATCGGAAGGAACGATTTATTCAGCATTCATCTTCATCCAGCTGCTGGCTCAGGCGATCGGCTCCAAGATGTCGGCGACCATCCTGACCGCCATCGGCTATGTGCCTAATGCCGTTCAAACAGCCGGTGCGCTCCATGGAATATTGGTGATGGTGACGATAATCCCGATTATCGGCTCTTTCGTGGGCATCGCTATCCTGGCCTTCTACAAACTGGACGAGAACACCTTTAAACGCTACGTGAAAGAGATTAAAGAGCGCGAAGCGCTGCAACCGAATTGATGCTTAAGGGGCCTTCGGGCCCCTTTATTCGTTTTGAAATTGCTTCGGGGTCTTGCCTGTAAACTTCTTGAATACTTTTGTAAAGTAACTCTGGTCATTAAAGTTTAAGCGGAAGCAAATTTCCGACAGGGAAAGCTCGTTTAATTTCAGCAAGCTTTTCGCTTCCTCCACCTTGACCTGCTGTATATATTCCTTCAGGGAGCAACCGACTTCTTTTTTAAATACCTGGGACAAGTAGTTCGGATGCAGGTGGGTCAGCTCGGATAATTTGGTAACGGTAATGTCCTCATACAGATGATTAAATATATAGTTTTTGCATGTCAGAACGGTTTTAGAGAACGTTTGCTCCCTAAGCTTCGCGACACGATGGGCGAACTCCAGCATAAATTCGTTCTGCTTTATTTTCACGTCGCTGTATGAGGTTACCTCTTCTATCTGTTGAATATAAATATCGCTCATCGTTCGCGCGATTTCATCGTTAAGCCCACCGTCAATGGCGGCTCTGGTTGCCAGCGTAATAGCGCAAATGGCGTAGTTTTTCCCGTTTCTCAGCTGGCTCTTTTTGGCAAGCTTACCAGGCTGATTCGGAAATGAATTCAGAAGCTTTTTCAGCTCCTCCTTCTGCCCTTCTTTAATCATCCGCAGCATTTGCCGCTCAAAATTATAATCCGGATGAAAAACAAAATTATCCCTTTGGTCCATTAATGCTTTGACGACATCTTCATTTCGGATAGGCTCGGAGCCCGGTTGAGCGTATTCTGAAATCTCCTCAGGCCGAAGTTCTTGGCGGAACAGCAGGTAATACAACATCCGGCAGGCATGCTGCATTTGGCTCCTGCTCATAATGGGAATCCGTTCGAAATAATCGATCAGCTCTCCATGATGCTTGAAGTTCAATCCATAGTCGTTCAGAAGTCCCGAAATCGTGTCACCCGTTACTTCCAACAACGTTGCCGGACCAATAACAAAGGTTTCCATGTCTGACCCTCGACGCGCGTGTATAACAGCATAATATTCTACACCTGTGACTGTAATAAGGATCGGCTTGATGGATTTTTGCTTCGACGCCTGAATAGGACGGTACCAGTCTTGCCGATTCATGTAGAACGGTATGGTTTGCTCGCCAAGCTTCCATAGCGTATCTCCCAAATCATCGAGATAATGAACGGATAGTCCGAAATTATCATGAAACAAGCGGCTGATGACTTGAATTTCTGTCATGGTCAGTGGAGTATTCGTCATCCTTCTCCTCCCGTCACGTTTAAAATTTACAAAATTTCTTCGAATCATACCATAAATAATTACGAATAGGGAGTACATTGGATTGTAAGAACTGTACCGAGTGTAAGTCCCAAGGAGGTAAACCTATGAATATTGAAGAACTTATCGGCCAAATGACCGTCGAGGAGAAAATCCGTTTGTTAGCCGGGGCGACATTTTGGAGCACGGAAGCGATAGAGCGTCTGAGCATTCCATCCATTGTCCTTACCGATGGTCCGCATGGAGTCAGACTATCAACGGGTACGGAGCCTGGCGAGATGCTTTCTCATACGAAATCTGCCACTGCTTTTCCCATCGAGGCGGCTATGGCGGCGACATGGAATGAACAGCTGATCCGGGAGATGGCCGGTGTAATGGCGGAGGAATGTCAGTACTATGACGTCGGGGTTCTGCTGGGTCCCGGATTGAACGGAAAACGTTCTCCGCTCGGCGGACGCAACTTCGAATATTTCTCCGAGGACCCCTACTTGACGGGGAAAATGGGAGCCGCTTTTGTCCGCGGGGTGCAAGAAGGCGGAATCGGAACATCCATTAAGCATTTTGTTGCCAATGAGCAGGAAACCAATCGAATGGTGGTCAGCTCGGAGGTAGATGAACGAACGCTGCGGGAATTGTACATGCTCCCTTTTGAAATGGTGGTAAAGGAAGCCAAGCCGTGGACCGTCATGTGCTCCTACAATAAGGTCAATGGAACCCATATGGCGAATTACGACGAATATTTAAATGGAGTTTTGAAGCAAGAGTGGGGCTTTGACGGCTTGGTCATGTCCGACTGGGGGGCTGTGATAGATAAAATAAAGTCCGTACAGTACGGCCTTGATCTGGAGATGCCCGGTCCGGGAACAAGAAACGTAGAAGTCCTGCAGGCATACAAGCAAAGCCTGGTCACAGACGAACAGCTTGACGACCATGTACGCCGAATTTTGAAGGTGATCCAAAAGGTGCTTGAGCATAAGCGGGAAGTAAAATCGATTGATATGCTGCGGCATCATGAAATGGCACGCCAAGTGGCGGAAGAAGGCATTGTGCTTCTGAAAAATGAGAATGCCCTCCTGCCGCTTGCCAAGCAAGTGAAGGTTGCTGTGCTCGGAGAATTTGCAGTGAAGCCCCGTTTTCAGGGCGGCGGCAGCTCCCATATGAATCCTGCGAAGCTGGACATTCCGCTGCATGAAATCTCCAAGTTCGCAAACACCGTGTACGGCAGAGGGTATGAAGGTGATTCGGATTCAGAAGAGTACATCAAAGAAGCTTGTGAGCTGGCCGCAGGACAAGATGCGGTGATCCTCTTCGTCGGTACGACTGAAAAAATCGAAAGCGAAGGCTATGACCGAACGGATCTAAACATCCCTCACAGCCATACTCAGCTCATTAAACGAGTATCCCGGGTCAATCCGAACGTCATTGTCGTTGTGAACAGCGGTTCCGCCACGCAGATCGGAGCGTACGAGCCGATGGCTAAGGCAATCGTGCAGGCTTGGCTTCCAGGTCAGGCGGGCGGCGCGGCCATTGCGAACATCTTATTCGGCGAAGTCAATCCTTCCGGTAAGCTTACGGAGACGTTTCCAATAGCCTTGGAGCATAACCCGTCCTATCTTTCGTTTCCCGGAAATGTCCAGCAGGTCAAGTACTCGGAAGGCATTTTTGCAGGCTATCGGTATTACGACACGAAAAAGCTGGATGTACTCTACCCGTTCGGGTTCGGCCTTTCCTATACCGAGTTCGAGTATTCCAACCTGTGCCTTTCCAGACAAACCTTAACCAACGGAGATGTGTTAACAGTAACGGTTGATGTGAAAAACGCCGGCGGCCGTACGGGTAAAGAAACCGTCCAGGTGTACGTGCGCGATCTGAAATCCTCGGTTATAAAAGCCGACAAGGAGCTGAAAGGCTTTGCCAAGGTCGAGCTGGCTCCGGGGGAAACGAAGTCCGTGCAAATCGAACTGAATGAACGAGCCTTCGCTCATTACGTGGAGCATCTTTCAAGGTTTGAGGTTGAATCCGGCGAGTTCCAAATTCTTGTCGGGGCCTCTTCTAGAGATATTCGTCTAACGGAAACGGTTGAATTTATTAATGCCCGGGAGGTTCGAGAGCCATTAACGACGCTTCACTCCCTTCAAGCTTGGCTAAGTGATGAACGCTATAAGGATAAGGCTCAAACCCTGATGGATCAAATGAAGATCACAGAAGATAACCCGATGTATGCTCTTTATCTGGGCATGCCGATCCGTACCATTCTGAACTTCCTGCCTTCGTTCGGCTATCCGCAGGAGCTGACGGATCAAATTCGAAGCGTTTTTGAATAGCCCTCGAGGCGCAAGAAAGGAACCGAGCTATGAACAAGAAACCAGACAGACCTAACATCCTATGGATTTCGCTGGAGGATACAAGTCCGAGATTCGGTTGTTACGGAGATCCGTTAGCGCGGACTCCTAACATAGATAAGCTGGCTGAAGAAGGCGTAACGTATCGCAATGCTTTCGCAACGGCAGCTGTGTGCGCGCCAAGCCGGTCGGCTGTTATCACGGGTATGTACCAAACCTCGATAGGAACGCACCATATGCGTACGGAACATACCAATGTGAATACGCCGGAGCTGCCTACGCCGTATTTTGCCGTTCCGCCGGCCCACGTCAAGACATTTACCGAATATTTACGGGCGGAAGGATATTATTGTACGAATAATTTTAAAACCGACTACCAATTCGCTTCGCCTTTAACCGCCTGGGACGAAGATGGAATGGAGGCCCATTGGCGCCATCGGGAGCCCGGACAGCCGTTCTTCGCCGTATTCAATCATATACTGACTCATGAAAGCTCCATGTGGGGAGATATGGTTCGAAAAGCGTATTATCCGAATGAGACGGCAGAGAAGCCGCTCGTAACCGATCCCGATAAAGTCACCATTCCTCCTTATTTGCCGGATACGCCGAAATCCCGTCAGGCGCTGGCCAAATATTATGATCTTATTGAGGAAGCGGACCAATTTGTCGGGAAGCTCCTGAACCAGCTGGAGGAGGACGGACTCGCCGATAATACCATCGTGTTCCTGTGGAGCGACCATGGTGAAGGTCTCCCCCGAGCGAAGCGGTGGCCCTATGATGCGGGAATCCGCGTGCCGCTTATCGTTCGTTGGCCAGGCGCAATAGAACCGGGACAAAAGAGTGACCAGCTCGTGAGCCTGATCGATCTGGGTCCGACGGTGTTATCCGCTGCGGGAGCGGCAATGCCGTATCATCTGGAAGGACAGCCGTTCTTAGGTAAGAACATGCAAGCACGGGATTACGTCTATGCTACACGCGACCGGTATGATGAGGCGTATGACAAGGTACGCGCTGTACGCGACAAAAAGTTCAAATATATAAGAAATTACTATCCGGAAAAACCTTATTTGCAATGGATTCCATTCAGTCACCAGCATCCGATGTTCCAAGAGCTGTGGCGCTTGCAATTAGCCGGACAGCTTGAGGGAGATCAGCAAATCCTGATGCAGAACCATCGTCCTGCAGAGGAATTATATGACTGCGAGAAGGATCCGTATGAAATTCGCAACTTAGCGGATCATCCCGAATACAAGGACGTTTTGGAAAGAATGCGCACGGCGTTGGATGTTTGGCAGGACAAATATGATGTCTGGGGCGGAATCCCGGAAGAGCAGATGGTCAATCAGATGTGGCCGGGAGGGGTTCAGCCTGCTGCTGCAGCCCCTATTTACATCCCGATCAATAACGGATTGTCCGGCGTAGAGCCTTCTCCGAACGGAGTCTTCCATGAGCCCACTGCCGTCATGCTGCATTCCGCAACTCAGGGCGCATCGCTCGCCTACACAACAGATGAGGGACCAGAGCCGCGCTGGAAGCTGTATACCGGCCCGATTATTCTGACTGAAGGGGCAACCCGGATTCGCGCAAAGGCCGTGCGAATCGGGTATAAAGACAGTGAGGAAGCCGTTGCGACTTACGTTATCAAGGAAGAAAAGGAAGCGTAGCTGCCTTTCGTAATCGATGGAATGAGGAAAGACCGCCCGAGGCGGTCTTTTTGCTTTGTAAGCCAGAGCTTATTGTTTGTTCCGTATCTCTGCCGAGATTTGTTCAACAAACTGCGCAATGCTCATTACGCCCTGATCCCCTTCTCCGCGGCTGCGGACGGCTGCCTGGCCGGAGTTCTTCTCGCTCTCGCCCAGCACCAGCATATAAGGGACCTTCTCCAGCTGCGCTTCCCGGATTTTATAGCCGAGCTTCTCGCTGCGAATGTCGACTTCCACGCGGATGCCTGCATCCTCCAGCTGCTTCTTCACTTGAAGCGCATAGTCGATATAGTTGTCGGACACCGGAAGCAGCTTCGCTTGTACCGGAGCGAGCCATACAGGGAAAGCACCGCTGTAGTGCTCCGTCAATATCCCGATGAAGCGGTCAATCGATCCGTAAATCGCACGATGGATGACAACTGGTCTATGCTTCTGGTTATCCTCGCCGATGTAGCTTAGGTCGAATTTCTCCGGCATCTGGAAGTCCAGCTGAATCGTGCCGCACTGCCAGCTCCGGCCGAGCGCGTCGAGAATATGGAAGTCGATTTTCGGTCCATAGAATGCCCCGTCCCCTTCATTCAGGCGGTACTCGATACCGCGATGCTCCAGCACGTTCTGCAACGATGCTTCCGCCTGCTGCCACAGCTCCTCCGAACCCATCGAATCCTCCGGACGAGTGGACAGTTCGATCTTGTATTCGAAGCCGAACACTTGGTACATCTGATCAATAAGCGCAATAACCCGGCCGATCTCCTCTTCGATCTGATCCGGCCGCACGAAGATGTGCGCATCATCCTGGCAAAATGTCCGGACCCGCATCATCCCGTTCAAGGCTCCCGAGAATTCGTGGCGATGCACCTGGCCGAATTCGGAGAGTCGGATTGGCAGTTCCCTGTAGGAGTGCAGGCTATTTTTGAAAATCAGCATATGCCCCGGGCAGTTCATCGGCTTCAGCGCAAAGCTCGTATCATCCACTTCCGTAAAGTACATATTCTCATGATAGTGATCCCAGTGCCCCGACTGTTCCCACATCCGCTGATTCATCATGAACGGTGTACGAACTTCGTCGTAATCCTTCTTCAGCTGAAGCTCTCTGGAATAATTCTCAAGCTGTGTACGGATCGCCATTCCCTTAGGCAGATAGAACGGCATACCCGGCGCTTCCTCCGAGAACATGAACAAGCCCAGCTCTTTACCCAGCTTCCGGTGATCCCGCTTCCTTGCTTCTTCGAGGAGATGCAGATGCTTCTCCAGATCAGCCCGCTTCGGAAAAGCCGTTCCGTAAATCCGCTGCAGCATTTTGTTCTTGGAGTCTCCGCGCCAGTAGGCTCCGGCTACATTAAGTAGCTTGAACGCTTTGATCCGTCCTGTCGAAGGCAAATGAGGCCCACGGCACAAATCGAAAAACTCGCCCTGGTCATACATCGAGATCACCGCATCCTCCGGCAGATCACGGATCAGCTCCAGCTTCAGAGGATCCTCCAGCTTTTCGAACGTCTGGATCGCTTCTTCGCGGCTGACTTCCCTGCGCACAATGGGAAGATTCTCCTGCACGATCTTCTCCATTTCTTGCTCAATCTTAGCGAGATCGTCTGTAGACAGCGGCTTCTCGATATCGATATCGTAGTAGAAGCCGTCGGCAATGACCGGTCCGATGCCGAGCTTCACCGCCTTCTGTCCGTAGATGCGCTTGATCGCCTGCGCCATCAAATGCGCCGTGCTGTGCCGGTATACCTCCAAGCCTTCCTGACTATCGAGCGTTACGATTTCGACCAGACTATCCTCCTCGATAGGCCGGTTCAGGTCAACCAGCTTGCCGTTCAGCTTGCCCGCTACGGCATTCTTTCTCAAGCTCGGGCTAATGGACTCCGCCACTTGCTCGATCGTGGTTCCCCGTCCAACCTCCTTAACTGCTCCATTCGGCAAAGTGACTTTCATCTCATTACTACCCATGGTGACGCCTCCGTTCTTCCCAATTTTGATTTATTTGAACGCAAAAAAACACACTCTCCCAAGGGACGAGTGCGTTCAGCTCGTGGTTCCACCCTGATTCAAACCTGCACCAAATAAGCCAAGCAGCGGGCAAGCTGCTTTAAGCATACCGCATGCAAGTTCCTCAAGCATCCATTAACGCGGATGAGACGGTGCTGTCTACTTCTGCAGCTCTACAATCCGCAGGTTCGACTTCACGGCTGCAAAGGGGTAATTCCGCTTCCGGTCGCTGAAGGAGCTCTCACCTAACCTCCTCTCTCTGACAGTCCTTGAAGGAAATCATGTCTTTGGTCATTGCCTGAAATATGTTATTGGTTCCCCATTATAATCATCGTATTGCAAAAGGTCAAGCGGCGTTTTCAATCCCCTTGCAAAGTTGTGATTTGGCCGGGAGGCCGATTCAGGCGCTTTGCAGAGCGCACCGAACACTCCCATCCGATGCGGGCTTGGTCTGTCGTCATGCAGACTGTATCTCTAGTTCTGCCGCTTAAATCACGCAAATTTTCCTAGTTCAGCTCTGCCGTAGAACCGCGAACGACCAGCTCCGGCATCAGGACGACCCGCTGCTTCATGGACTTTTCGCCTTTAATTTCCTGAACAAGCAGATCCATCGCCTGTCTTCCGATCTCCTGAATCGGCTGGGCGACCGTTGTCAACGGCGGATCGATTATCGTGGCCAAGATCGTATTGTCGAAGCCGACGACAGACAGCTGCTGCGGCAGCTGTAGCCCCCGCTCGCGTGCTCCTTGAATGGCACCGATGGCGAGCAAATCATTGCACGCGAATACCGCGGTTGGCGGTTCTTCCATATCGAGAAGACGAAGCATCGCTTCCTTCCCTCCGCTAACCGTGAAATCGCCTGAGGTCACAAGACGCTCGTCCACCTCGAGCCCTGCCGAAGTCATCGCCTGCTTGCAGCCGCGAATCCGCTCCCGGTTGCTCATCGTGTTCACATCCTCAGCCAGGATGGCGATTCTCCGATGCCCCTGCTCGACCAAGTGGGTTCCTGCCTGATAGCCCCCCAGGAAATCGTCCACCATCACCGTATCTACGGCCAATGTCGGCATTTCCCCGGTAATAAGCGCTATCGGCACATTTTGCTGGATGAGCTTTTTGAGGAATAAATCCTTTTGCGTACGAGTCGCGACAATAACGCCGTCTACCCTTTTTTGTGTGAGCAGCGAAAAATATTTGATCTCCCGGTCGGGATCGTTATCGGTGCTGCATATAAACACGTTAAATCCGTACTCATGCCCCCGATCCTCTACCGCACGAGCGATTTCGGCAAAAAACGGGTTCGCCAAATCCGGTAACGTCAACCCGACGGTGAAGGTGCTTTTGCCGGTCAAAGCGGAGGCTACCATGCTCGGCTGGTATTTTAACTCCTCCATGACGTTGGTGACATGCTTTCTCGTTTTATCGCTAATGCGGCCCGTACCGTTGATCACCTTGGATACCGTGGCAATGGATACGCCGGCGGCCTCGGCCACATCATAAATTGTCGGCTTCATTTCCTGCTCCTTTCGAGCTTTTCCTGTCTTTTACTGTTAATCATACGACATCCACCCGATGACTGTAAACTCAAAAGGATTAGCGCTTACCCCAAAAGCGAAAACGAAGAGCAGAAGCACCGGAACCACAGCCTCTTTTTCCCATGGAAAAAGCTAAAGCTAGGCGAGACATCAAGGAATTGATGGTGCAGCAGGAAAAAAAGGCGATCTTTACAGAAACGGGGTATAATAATGGCAGAAGTACGCTTAGATGGAGCGGCTATTCCAATAGCTCGCAAGAAGGAAGGAGCAATTTAATGACAGAACCAGTTACTGCAGCAGAAGCAGGATGGCATTTCGACAACAGCTATGCGTGCCTGCCGGAATTGATGTTTACCAGGCTCAAGCCGACTCCGGTCAGATCGCCTAAGCTGATCGTCCTTAATCATGCCTTGGCCTCCTCTTTGGGGCTGAACATCCAGGCGCTGCAAGGTCAGGATGGGGTCGACGTGTTTGCAGGCAATCGGATTCCGGAGGGAGCTTCACCTCTCGCTCAGGCCTATGCAGGGCATCAATTCGGGCATTTTACCATGCTCGGGGACGGCCGGGCTCTCCTTCTCGGCGAGCAGATCACTCCCGGGGGAAGGCGGGTGGACATTCAGTTAAAGGGCTCCGGGATTACGCCTTATTCGCGGCGCGGCGATGGCCGGGCCGCACTGGGGCCGATGCTGAGGGAGTACATTATCAGTGAAGCGATGCATGGACTCGGTATCCCTACAACCCGCAGTCTGGCGGTAGTGACCACCGGAGAAACCATCATCCGCGAAACCGGGCTGCCCGGGGCTGTTCTGACCCGTGTGGCGTCCAGCCACCTGCGCGTCGGAACGTTTCAATACGCCGCCAATTGGGGCTCCGTTGAAGATCTCCAAGCTTTGGCCGACTACACATTGCAAAGGCATTTCCCCGAGGCCGATACACAGGATCATCGTTATCTTGTCCTGCTTCAAGAGGTTATCAAACGGCAGGCCAAGCTGATTACCCAATGGCAGCTGGTCGGCTTTATTCATGGTGTGATGAATACCGATAATATGGCTCTGAGCGGAGAAACCATCGATTACGGTCCATGCGCCTTCATGGATGCTTATGATCCGGCGACCGTATTTAGCTCCATCGATGTCCAAGGACGCTACGCCTATGGGAATCAGCCGAGTATTGCCGCCTGGAATCTCGTCAGGTTTGCCGAGTCTTTGCTGCCGCTGCTGCATCCGGATGAGGATCAGGCTGTCAAGATGGCAGAGGAGGCTCTGGCTGATTTTGTCAAGCAATTTCAGGCCCATTGGCTCTCCGGGATGAGAGCGAAGCTCGGTATCTTTAACGAAGAGCCGCAGGACGAAGCCTTAGCGGATGACCTGCTCCAAATGATGCAGAAGCATCATGCGGATTTTACCAATACGTTCCGCGCATTGACCTTGGAGAAGCCGGAGGAAACGGTCTTCTTCGGCACGACGGGATTTGCGGAGTGGCATGAGCGTTGGTTGGCGAGACTTGGCAGACAGCAAGAGCCCAAGGCATCCTCCCTGCAGCTGATGCGGAGCAGCAATCCGGCGGTTATTCCTCGTAACCATCGCGTGGAAGAAGCCTTGGAGGCTGCAGTTAACCAAGAGGATTACAGTGTGATGGAACGGTTAGTCGATATTGTTTCAAATCCCTACGCTTATAGTCCCGAACAGGAGGAGTATGCGGGGCTGCCCCCGGAATCAGCCTGCCGGTACCGGACATACTGCGGGACTTGATAAGCAAGCTGGACATCATGAAGGCTGCCGGTTGGTTAGTTACCCGACCGACAGCCTTTTTCACTTACAGAACTTCAAAATATATGGGGTTACAAAGGGCGGCCATGAGCATTGGATCACCCTCGGCAGCATACCGCCGCCAAATCTCCGCTCGGACCAACCTGAGCCCTTCCCATGCAGAGCCTTGTATATTCAAGCTAATGGCGTCACCCGGTTCCGAAGCCAGTACCTCTTCCTTCACAAGCCCTTTCTCCGTGAACCACCTGACCTGATCCCCCGGCAGCAGCCCTGTACCCGTCATTGTTACGGAATCGTGCAGCTCCCGTTCTTCCTGTGGAACCGAATCTCCGGTTCGGCAGCTTCCGAATCGCAGCTCTATGAACGGGCCTTCCGGCGCATACGATATACAAACATGCCCGCGGTCAATGCCTTTCAGAATCCCTTCCCCTGTTTTCGTCTCTGCATAGACCCAAGTGCAGGGCATCGCATGCTTGACATACTTATCGGGCCGATGTACGTCGCTGCCTCCAACAGCAGTTATACGCCGGCCGTCTGCCAACTGCTTCTGCCACCACTGCAGCGCCCGGGCGTTACGATCAGTCCAGGGACCGTTCCATACCTCGAACCAATCAAAATCGATGTGGAACCCCCATTCCCACGGACAAAATTCGCAATGAGGATGATTCAGCACTATCCGTGCTCCCCGCTCCCGCGCCATCCGAATCCGATCGTCGACATCCGCTCGGTCCCTTACGCGAAAGTCGTCCAGAGGATCAGTGATGCCCAGAAAATTGCTGTGCCCATGATTGGTTGTAAATTCCATTCCGGGAATCATCACCACCGATGTATGGCGGGGATAAGCCTGATTTTGGCTTACCGTATTATGATCCGTCATTGCGATGAAGTCACAGCCGAGCCGCTCCATGATTGCGGCATTTTCCTCTAGAGAATAGGAGCCGTCGCTATGTACGCTGTGCGTATGCAAATCGCCTTTGAGCCAGCGAGGCGCCGATAAAAGGACTTCCACAGTAACCGTGACCTGACAGCCCTCCTCAGGCACCCGGTAAGCATTATGCAATACCGCCCAAGAGCCTGGCGATAGCTTGCCGGGCATATAGCCGGGTGTCGCTTTCTCCAGGCCGATCCGGAATTCTCTCCGGGCTCCACCGCTCCATCCCCGCACCCGTTCCGTATCCCTCACGCCCAGATCAATGACGGCTCTTGTTTCACCGAATGAATCTACCGAGTACGCAACCGATAGTTCCTCCGCATGCTCAGGCACATCAAAGGGAATTTCAATATACATCCCCTGCTCGCCTGGAGTGATGCTCCGTTGGAATATCTTTGTTACCGATGGTCTCGACGCACTCTCCATATCTCTATTCTCCCATCCGTTTTAATTACTCTATCTCAATTAATGCGATGACAGGATAATGATCGGAGGGGTAGGCCCCTCGAATCTGTCTTCGATCCACTTTCGTTTCCAATATTTTCACGCCGGGCGAAGCAAAAATATAATCGATCGGCTCCCCGTCCCCGCCGCCTTGAAAGCTGTGAGCTGTCCGACCTACGTCCCCTTCATAAACCGAGTAAGCGTCGGTAAGCCAGCCTTGCGGCCCTTCTTCACCCGTTTGTCCCCTTAAGTAACGGATCGGCTGGTCCGTAGGCGCACTGTTCATATCCCCCATTACGATAACAGGAATGTCTTGATTCCTATGTCGTGATACATAGTCCCATATGACTTTTACCCCGTTATCCCGGGCCTCTTGGCTGTAGTGATCCAGGTGCGTGTTAAATACCGTAAATGATTTGCCGCTGTTTCCAGCGCGAAAAGCAGCCCAAGTACACATTCTCGGGAAATAGCTGCCCCAGCTTTTCGTTGCTGCCTCATCAGGCGTTTCCGACAGCCAGAAGTGTCCCTGATCTACGACTTCCAACTGATCCTTTTTATAAAAAATAGCGTTATGCTCATTTTCAAATCCGCCGAAGCGGCCCATGCCAATCCACGTATATTCCTCCAGCTGCTCCTGCAGCTCCGTCAGCATGGAAAAATAGCCCTCCTGCGTTCCGACAACAATGGGATCATGCTTCTTAATGATTTCCGCCGCTCGCTCTATGCGGTTCGGCCATGCGTTGTCTCCGTCGTTTGGCGTGTTGCACCGCAAGTTAAAGGTCATCATCGTGTAGTTCATTTTTTTATCCTCCTTAGAGTTTTGACGAAGTCAAAACTTGCTTCGTAAGCTTGTGCTTTGAGTTTTGCCGTAGGCAAAACTTGCTTCGTAAGCTTATGCTTGTTACTCGGCTGTTAAGAAGCCCATTTCTTCGAGAAATAGGCCATACGTGAGGTGGGGTATACCTCGGAAGAGCGCTAGCGTCCGCCTTTGTTATCAGGAAATACCCTCTGTAAAACCATTAAATTAAATATTTCCTGATAACAACAGTGGCTGGAGGGGTATACCGCACCGGAAGTAACATAGCATATTTCGAGTTATTTGGGTTTCTCAACAGCCCTATCGGAATCCCAATTTGCCTTCGGCAAAACTCACTCCTTCACCGATCCGAGCATAATCCCATGAATAAAATACTTTTGTAAAAACGGATAAACGAGCAGAATCGGCACCATAGAGACGACGATTTTGGCAGCATTGAGCGTTTTATCCGATACCTTCATCAGCAATTCGGCTTGCGACGAATCCAGCTCCACGATGTTCAGGTTCACGACAAGCTGCTGAATATAGGTTTGCAGCGGGTAATTTTCCGCACTGCGCATGAAGATCAGCCCGTCAAAGAAGGAGTTCCAGTGACCTACGATACTGAACAGCGTAACAGTGGCGAGTGACGGCAGAGAAAGAGGTACGAACACCATAACCATCATGTACCATGGTCCCGCTCCATCCATGTATCCTGCCTCGCTCAGCTCTTTAGGCATACTGCGAAAAAAATTCATAAGCAGGATCACGTTAAACACCGGAACCGCTCCCGGCAGCACGAGAGCCCATATCGTGTTAAAAAGACCCAGCGCCTTAACCGTCAAGTAAAGCGGAATGATGCCGCCGCTGAACAGCATGGTGAACAGCATGAACCACATATACAGGTTCCGTTGAGGAAACTCCCTGGTGCTTCTTGACAGCGGATAAGCCATCAGAACCGTTAACAGGAAGTTAATGGCTCCTCCCAGGAGCACCCTTTTAACCGATACGAAAAATGAATTAAGAAAATGCGGCTCCTCCATAATCCGTTTGTACGATTCCATGTTAAAGCCCACCGGCCAAAATTTGACGAAGCCTCCCGATGCTGCCGCATTATCGCTGAACGATACGGAGAACGTATGCAAAACCGGTGCAAGCGATACGATCGAGATCAAGAGCATTATGAGCAGCAAGGCTGCCTCAGCCAGCCGGGCTGAGACGGTTTTATTCCGTACCATGAGTTGTCATCACCTGCTTTATCTAGAAAATACGGTAGTTTGCATATTTATAAGCTATCCGGTAAGAAATGATAATCAGAACGAAGCCGATAATGGATTTCAACAAACTGACCGCGGTAGCGAACCCGTACTGCGATTGAACGAGCCCGACCCGGTATACATAGGTGTCGATGATATCCCCGGATTCATAGACCAGCGGATTATACAGGTTAAATATTTGATCGAAGCCGGCGTTCAGCACGTTTCCGATACTGAGTGTTGCGAGCAGCACAACGGTAGGAACCAGGCTCGGCATCGTAATGTAATACAGCTGCTGCAAGCGGCTCGCGCCGTCCATCTCGGCCGCCTCGTACAGCGAGGGGTTGATCCCCGCAAGTGCGGCCAAATAAATAATGGCGGCAAAGCCGAACTCTTTCCAAATATCACTGCTGATGACAATGGCCGGAAACCATTTGTTGCTGGCCAGAAACAAGATCGGCTCGTGTCCCATCGCCTTGACGATTTGATTAAAGATGCCGTCAAGCGACAGCATATCGATGACAACCCCAGCCAAGATGACCCAGGACAAAAAATGCGGCAAATAGACGATCGTCTGCACCCAGCGCTTGAATACCATGAAGCGGACTTCGTTAAGCAGGATTGCAAAAATAAGCGGGACCACCAGATGAGCGATAATTTTACAGACGGCAATGAAAACGGTGTTATAAAAGATCAGCCCGCTGTCCTTGATTTGGAACATGTAAGTGAAATTTTCCAAGCCGATCCAAGGGGAATCCCAAATGCCGAGCCCGATCTTGAAGTTCTGAAAAGCAATGACGATGCCGAACATCGGCACGATATGAAACATAATCAAAAACAATATGCCTGGAAGCAGCATCAGGTGATAATGCTTGTGGTACGATTTAATGTTCATAGGCCCACCACCAAGGTTAGATGAAGAAAGCACCGCCTTTCACGGGAGGTGCTCCTTATGTTTATTTTTTCGCCTTATTAATTTCGTCGATCACTTCTTTGGTGATCTCATCTCCGCCTTGCGACTTCCAATCGGTGACGAATTGATCGAACGCATCGAGCGGCTGCTCGCCCATGACAATTTTGAAGAACGTCTCCTTTTCGAGCTTTTGCAGGTTTGCCCATTTTCGTTCCATCGTCTTCGTAACGGCGGTATACTCGCTGTAAATTTTGTTCATATTCGTTCTGAGCAAATCGGCAGGCACCGTGTATCCGTAATATCCGGACCAATCCTTCAGATCGGCCTTCGGATTTTTCTGATCCCGCATCGCCTTGTCGTACAGCTCCTTCATCTCTGGGCTAAGCTCTTCAGGCTTCGTTTGGCCGCTCAGCGCTTTTTTGAGAACATCCGCCTTACGCTCCACAGCGTCGCTGTAATCATAGGTTGCGTTCCCTACCGGCCAGTACTCGGCACTGACGGAGAAGTCCAGCTTCAATGCATCCGGATCGACCTTGCGTTGAGCTGCAATGAAGGTATTCGCATAAATCATCGCCGCTTCGGGATGCTTCATCCCTTTCTTGACGACAAGGAACGTGTTGCTGACCGGAATCATCAGGGTGTTAACGACCCCTTTGGCATCGGGAATCAGATAAGGGGCGAAATCTACCTTCGGATCATTTTTGATCGCATCGGCGATCAAGCCTCCCGACCACCATGGGCCGAAGAAAATGCCTGCTTTGCCGCCAACAACGACCTGGTTCGGATCCTTGCGCAGTGCAAACTCCTTATCGATCAAGCCGGCCGAGTACATCTCCCGCAGCTTGCCGAGCGCCTGCTTCGTCTCGGGCAGAATGGAAGCATACACAATATTGCCCTTGCTGTCTTTAATCCAGTTGCCGGGATAGGCATTGTACGCCTGGAAGAAGCCTTTAAAGTCGATGCGCTGGGCTTTTCCCGGCACGCTGAGCGAGCCTTCGGAGCCCGCCAGGCCTATAGTATCCGCTTTGCCGTTGCCATCGGGATCCTTTTCTACGAAGGCTTTGGCAATGGAGATCACATCGTCGATCGTTTTGGGCGGCTGCAGCCCCAATTTGTCCATCCAGTCCTTGCGAAGCCACACCATACTGGCCGCATCCGCCTGAACGCTAATGTTCGGTATGCCCATGAGCTTGCCCTTATAGGTCGCTTTCTCCAACGCTTTATTGTTGGTGGACGCATACAGCTCTTTCGTTAAGGGAGAAGCATACTGCTCGTAAACCTTGCTCAGATCCTCTATCTGGCCTGCATCGGCCAATGCCAGAAACATCTGCTCGTTGACGAGCATCATATCCGGCAAATCATTGCTCGCTACAGCCAGCTTCATCTTCTGGTCGTAATCCTGACCGGAGGCGTACCACAAGATTTTAAAATTGATATTCGTTTTATCGGCGATATATTTCATATACTGATTGCTTTCCACCGTATCACCCGCAGGCAGCTTGGCTCCCGCACTGACGCTCTTGAAGGTCGTTACCTCGATGGGACTCGGCATTTTGAAAGGGTCGATTTTGGCGTTAGGCTGTCCTGACGGGCTTGGAGTGTCCGCCGTCTTGCCGCTTTCGGGAGTGTTGCTGGAACAGGCCGTCATCAAGACGGTGATTGCCGCTAACATCAGCCATGCTTTTTTCTTTTTCATACTTCCCCTCCTAAAAGTTTTCGATAGAAAACTTACTTCGTAAGCATCATCCTTGTGTTTTCGGTAGAAAACTGTCTTCGTAAGCATCGTCCTAAAAGTTTTCGTTAGAAAACTTACTTCGTAAGCATCATCCTTGAGTTTTCGGTAGAAAACTTACTTCGTAAGCATCGTCCTCAAAGTTTTCGGTAGAAAACTTGAGTCTGTTGAAAAACCCGAAAATCTGAAAATTCGCTTCGGTGCCCCAGTGGGGTATCCCCCTCCGGTCGCTGTTGTTCTCGGGAAACATTGATTATATTCACTTTATAGAGGGTATTTCCCGAGAACAAAGGCGAACGCTCACGCTCCTATAAGGGATACCCCACCTATCACCTTTCGCATTTTCCGTATGATGGGGTTTTTCAAAACCCGAAGATTTTGAAAACTTGCTCATCTCCATTTTAAGAAAAAAGAAAGACGACCAGGTCAGTTTGCGTCCTGAAGTAGGGCACAAATCATCCTTTGATCGTCTGGCTTTGTGGACGAAATTGCACTTCATGGAAGACGATTTGAGACCTCGTGTTCCATTCTTCGAAACTCGCTCGGCAGCACACCTGCAATATCACGAAATACTTTGCCAAAATATTTTTCATTCGGATACCCCGATTGGGTAGCGACCCAGCTGATAGTTCTCTCTGTACGGCTGAGCAGCTCCTTCGCATGATTGACCCGCACCTCCCTAACATAGTCGTTGAACGTCTTGCCTACGATATCCCGGAAGCAGCGGCTGAAATAGCTTCGGCTCATGTTCACCCTCCTGGCAATATCCGGCAGATGAAGGTCCTCCTGCAGCTCCTCGTGGATGATATGAACTGCCTTAGCGACGCTAGCCTTTACTTCAGGGGAATAAGGCCCTTCATCTCCTGCCGGCTCTTGCAAAGAATCCACTAACCCGGCTCGCCAATTCGCTTCCGGTGCATTCGCCTTCATCTTGTCCACGATCCGCTTCAGCACTTCTCCCATATGCTCATGCTCAAGCTCCACCTTCGTAATGTAATCTAACGCCCCGAGACGCAGCGCTTCCTGAATAAATTCAAAATCCTGATGAAAGGTAAGCACCACCATCGCAACATGCCGGTGCCGTTCCTTGACAGAACGCATCAGATCAATTCCGGACATGACCGGCATGGCCAAATCCGTGATCAGCAAATCGACCTCATGATGTTCGAGAAATTCCAAAGCCTTGCGTCCATTTCCCGCTTCCCCTACCACCTTCAAGCCGTAATTGTCCCACGGCATCATGGAAATAAAGCCTTTGCGTACCAAATGGTCATCATCTACCACCAGTACTTTTATCATCGCTGACACCTCCAATGGTTCCTGTTATCGTGAAGAGGGATGCACATTCCAATGCGGGGTACATCTCTTTAAGGTCAGCTTGCATGCTCAGACTCTGCGACGGGCAGTCGGAGACGAACCGTTGTACCTTCCCCCTTCGTACTCTCGATATGAAAGCTTGCATCCGGGCCAAACTGAAACTTAACCATACGGTATACATACTGAAGCCCTATGCCAAGTCCCACCAATCGTCTCTCCGGGTTATCGTCGAGCATAAGGCGGTCGATCTCCTCCTGAGACATGCCTTCCCCGTTATCCTTCACTTCGATAAGGACATGCGCCGGCCCATCCTCCTTCACAACGACCTCGATGGCCCCTTGATCCTCCATGCCATGGTACAAAGCATTCTCTACCAAAGGCTGCAGGATGAATCTCGGGATCGGCAATTCCAATGCCCTCGGGTTCGCATGAATATGGACCTCAAATTGAAAATGATAACGAATGCCCTGCAGCTCGACATAATGCCGCAGCGCTTCGATTTCGTCCCTGATACGGGCAGGTCCCCCTTTTCCGAGATTGTAGTACAGTACTTTATTCAGCATCGATACAAGGCGGTCAATTTCTTTTTGCCCATGGGCCCTGGCCAGCCAGCGAACCGTATCCAGCGTATTATGTATAAAATGAGGGTTAATCTGCGTCATCAGCTTTTCTACCTCAAGCAGCGCCTTGCCCTTTTCCTTTTGCTCGACCTCTTCAATCAGCTCGAAAATGCGCCTCCTCATATCAGCGAACTCGCGATAAATGACGGCAAACTCCGATATCTGCGATTGCCTCACGGGAAAATGCTCGTAATTATGCTTCACGCTGCGAATGTCTGCATTCAATACATTCAGCGGGCGGTACACGGCACGCCATATGAGCCAGGCGAGACAGCCGCTCACGGCAAGGGTCAGTACGGCAAACATGGCGAACTGCTTGATCCACCGGTTAATCTCAAGCTTGTAGACCCATTCGGGGACGGCAGCCATCACCTTCCAGGACTGATTGCTCGTTTCCTCGAACATATAATAGCCCCCGGACGGCGCCTGCTTCTTTCTGGCCGCAGCGGCACTGGAACCGACGGGAAAATCGGCGGTGTTCTCGCTGTATACCACCTTGCCGTTATTGTCCACAATAAGATGGACCAAATGACCGCCGAACTGATCGTTATCCTTGATGATGCTCTCCGCCAATTTAAAATTGGTTTCTATATAGACATACACATCGTCCCGATCGGGAAGCTCCACCTTGCGCAGAATGGACAGCACTTCGTTACCGTCAATCGGGTTTAACGAACGATGCGGACCGTAATACGTAATTTTATCAAACCGTATCAGTACGGGGAGCTTCAGGATGTCATCGTCCCGGACGTTGAAGTTCTCAAACAGCTTCTGATTGTCGTTGGCGAAGTAATAAAACATCAAACCCAGCGTCGGATTCGTAAAATGGATCAGGCTGAGCTCGCTGCGAATATCGTCATTCAATCTTTTCTTCTCGTACAAGTCGGCGGACAAATAGCTTTCCAGATTTTTACCGACTCTTCCGTCAAAAGCAAGCTGCTGCGAGGTATGGTTCAGCTGGCCTATCGTATCCTCCAGTGAAATCCGTACCTGATGCAGATTGCTCTGTACTCCGCCTTCCGCTTTGTTCTGCAAAATGGCATACATCGAAACATACGAAATGCTTCCGATCAATATCAGCGGGGTAAGCGAGCTTATGAATAGAATAATGATCAGCTGGTATTTTAACGAATAGGGCTTCGAATAATTTCTTCGCAGCATCGATAGGTTCAATAAACACACCCCGCTTTACGAAACATTAATAAAGCGCTTTCAAATCCATTTCTTTGTCCGCGCACGATCTGGATGATCCATTTATGTAAACCGGTTTCCCCTTCTTTATTGCCTATTATATAGAGCAAAAAATCGGCTTACAACCGATTTTTGTTGAATCCAGGTTAAGTTTCAATTAAGCGCTTAATCTTCGATCTTAAAAGTTCGGTTTCTCCTATAGATCCTGATTGGCTTAGTTTCTCTTGCTTCCGGATTATTGGATTTGGCCACGGCACAATTCTTTTTTCACCCAAATAACTATGACAATAGTTGTCACTATTATGGTCTATACTGATAATCAAGTCCAGCTGAAGTTGATATTCCGGATGGACGAACTATAGAAGCTAAAGGAGCTGCCCAAAATGATTTTGCAAATGACCCCTTTTATTATGCTGGATGGAAAAGCCAAGGAAGCGATCCGCTTCTATGAGCAGGTATTGGATGCCAAAATCCTGTTTACGCAAACCTTCGGGGAGGCGCCGGATTCATCTTTACCCGCAGAAGCGAAGGACCGTCTGGCCCATTCCGTGTTAAAAATCGGGGAAGCCGATTTGTTCGTAGCCGATACATCACCCGGTCAAGCCCATCAAGCGGGAAATACCGTCAACATCTGCGTTACTACCAACAGCAAGGAGGAAGCGAAGCAACTATTTGATGCTCTGCTTGAGGAAGGTCAAGTGATTTTCCCTCTGCAAGAAGTTCATTTCAGCCCCGCTTACGGTATGGTAACGGATAAGTTCGGCGTTACTTTCCAAATTTTCACCAAAAGATGAGGTTCCAGCCCTTCACCATGTCCAAAAAGACCGTCACGATGGATGTGACGGTCCTGTTTGGCGTCAAGTCGCTTAATAGGAGGCTTGCTGAAGCTGCTCAATAAACATCTTCTCCTCCGGATTTACCTGAATCAGCTTCTCGTAAAGCTCCTTGTCCTCTTTTCCGGTTTTGGCTAGAGCCGCCAAATACCAGCGGGCAATAATTTGCTGAATTTGCTGCTGCATCTGCCCGTTGATTCCCTGCTTCAGGACGGAGGCCGCTTCATCATATTGTTTTTCTATATACATCATTTGACCTACCGCAATGGCCATTTCCGGCGTAACGGAGAACGGAGCCCCCACATTGATCGTTTTGGGCACTGCCTCTAGCTGCTTTCTCTTCTCAACAAATTGACGGAATAATTGAATGCCTTCGCCGCGATGCATAGCAGCTGTTTTGGTGTCTTGAGCCAGTTGTGCCTGCTCGCTTACCTGAAAGCGGACAGATAGCGCCCGCTCATAAAGCGTCTGATCCCATGGAAACTTGTTTAATGCGTCCAACGTTAAGGTTAGTGCAGACTCATAGTCCCTCTTTCTTATCGCTCTCATCCATCTTTCTTCCACAAGCTCCCTCGACCAAGGCTCTACCTTCTGCAGCCGTTCCTCCAGCTTCAGCGCTTCCTGATCGAAGCGTTCATCCTTCGTCTGGTTATAGCCAGAACGCCAAAGATTGATTAACAGCAGCATATAGCCGGGATTGTCCGGCTGCTTATTCAAGGCTTCCTTCATTAAGTCGGTGGTTTGATGCAGATCGACCTCCTGCTGCCCGTACATCGCCTTCATCGCATGCTGCATCGTTCTCCCGCCGGATACATACAATGCCCCGGTTATCATCAGAAAAATAGCCGCGGCTAAAAGCAAGCCTCCATACAGGAAGGCAGGCTTCGTCTTCGTCAGGCTCCACGTTGTATACCGGCTTGTCTCCGCGACAGCGGGCTGCGCCGTACGCTCTCCGCCGACCGCCGCCATTCCGCCCAAGCACAGGTAAACCAGCGAGGACAAATACACAAAGCTTAAATCAAAATCCATCAGGCTGTGCATCAGCAATGCGCCAGCAACGATGAGATACATCACATGCGGTTCAAAGCTGCTTTTGGACCGAACCAGAGAACGGATATACCGGAAGCCCGCATAGCCGAGCAGAGTCATAAACGACAGAAGACCGACAGTTCCCTGCTCGATCCATAGCTGCAAAATAAAGTTGTGCGCCTGCCGGCTTGTGTAAGGGTAGCTTTGATACGTCGGATATAAGGACGACCATGCTCCCCCTCCCGCTCCGATCACAGGATAATCTTTGATGATTTTCAAGGAGTCCAGATAAAACACACCGCGTTCCAGCACGCTGTGCTGCTCCAAATTAATGCTTCGTACCCTCTGCTCCAAGGTTTGCGGCAGCAAGGTTAACAGCGGGCTGTCCATGATCACGATCCCTACGGCAACCAGACCGATTAGCACAAGACCGGATGGCAGTACCCAGCGCCGCGTCCACGGCTTCACCGGCCGGCTGTCTTGTCCCTGCTTCTCTTCTTTTCGTCCACGCAGCAGCACGAAATGCTGGAGTGCCCAGCCGATCAGCGCCGCCCCGAAAGAAACGGCGAGCAGCAGCCCCCAGCCCTGCCCTATTGAAGCAGCCGTATGGTTGTTCTGTACTAACAAGGCGGTTTCCGTCATGGGAGTCAGTATCGCCAGCGTCCCTAACCCGGCCAGCAGCAGGTGAAGCAGCATCATCCATTGTCTGGACATGGTTAACAGGAACAGAAGGAGAAGCACGATAACAGGCAGCATTAACAAAGCTCCGCGCGATAAAGTCAATAAGAGCGATAGCAGCGCGGGAACCAGCATCCATGCGTGAAGCAAAGACATGGCCTTGCTTCTCGACGTGACTGCGCCATAAGCAGCACAAGCGATCACAACCAGCAAAAAGCCGGCATTGGCATTCGGGTATTGGAAGATGTTATTTAACCGCAAGCCATAGGCTTCTACCACGACAGCCGCTTGATAATGCGCGTTCCCGAATAAATTAAGAAGTCCGTATATCGTTACGATATAAGTACTTGCGACAAGGATCTGCGGCAGCCATCTGCGGCCTGAAGCATGCAGCGTGATGACCAGGCCTAGCAAGAACATCATGGCATAAAATACTTGAACCTGAATCAGCAAAAATGCATAATGGACCGACACGGCTTGTATGTACGACAAAACGGCACTGATCGGCATCAGCCATGCCAGCGCAAGCGATAGACTGTGGTCCCTCCACTGTACCCGATATTTGACCGCATAGATGGCGATGAGTAATAAAATAAAGGACGCCAGCAGTAAGGTGCCCTGGATCGGCACTTCATAGGCGATATTCGATTTCGGGTCTCCCTCGATTCTTGCGGATAAGAACAATCCCGTTAAGTAGGGAACGAACAGCAAATAGGCCGTTAAAAAACTAAAAAACAGCCCGTACATCACCGTGCTTCTTTCTTCCCCCCTTGCGGACTTCAAGCCCGCTCCTCTACTGCGGTACTTCGTTTGCGTTTGCATGTAAATGACCCTCCATCGGTTTCGCTCAACTCCTTGGTTCTCTATTACATAGACGGTAATTTTATGGTAAAAGTTCCTAAAATCATGAAAAATATTGTCAATTTTTGTTGCCATCCGGAATCATCACATTGCTTATAAATAAAATAAGCCGAAAGCTCTCCTTTACGGGGCTTTCGGCTTTCATGTTTAATATCTTATGGCTTTACGTCGTAGATTTTGTACAGGTCATCCAGCATGAGGTTAGCGGCCTTCACGCCACCGGCTGTATTCCAGGTCGTATCGTCGACTTTAATTAATTTGTTGTTTTTAACGACCTTCAGGTTTTTCCACAATGGATCATTCATCCATTCCTTCTCCTGCTGAGTTCCTTTGCCATCGCCGGTTTCATACGTGAAGTAGAAGACGCGGTCAGCAGCATCCAGCTCAGGCAGACGCTCCTTCGTAATGTCCTCGAACGATTTCTCGTCGCTCTTAGGGTCGGAACGCGGAATTCCGATTTGCTGGAAAATGACGCCGGAGAACATGTTGCCATAGTAGAATCTTGTCTTGCCGCCCATGAAACGCACCACGGCTACCTTCTCTTTCAGCTTGTCGCCCGCTTTGCTCTTGAAGTCCTCAATGCGCTTGTCGAAAGCGGCAATGACCTGCTCTCCTTCTTTCTTCTTGTTCAAAGTATCCGCATATAAGGAGAAGTTGCTTTTCCATTCGCCGCGCAACGTCTCGGAATAGACGGTTGGAGCGATAGCTTTCAGCTGATCATAGATTTTCTCATGACGCATTTTGTTACCGATAATCAAGTCAGGCTTCAAGGAAGCGATAATTTCCAGGTTAGGCTGGGATTCGGTACCTACGGTCGTAACACCGGCCATATCCGCTTTTATATGATCGAACCAAGGCTTGCCTGTATACGATTCTACCGCGCCGACAGGCTTAACACCCAGTGCAAGCAAGGCCTCCGTTCCTTCGTTGGTCAAAATGATCACCTTTTGCGGGTGCGCAGGAACCTCTGTCTCGCCCATGGCATGCGTGATTTTGCGAGGAGCATCCGCAGTCGTCGCTGCACCTGCTTTGTTATCCCCAGCATTAGGCTGCGCCTCTTGTTTTCCGCCGCAAGCAGCCAAAAATACAGACAGCATTAAAATGACAGCGACCAGTGCCGCCGATCTCATTCGAAAGGATTGATTCTTGTAAAACATTTCTGTCTAGACCCCCCAGGCTCGTTCATATGATAATGATTCTCATTCACATCGATAATACTACTGGAACTGGGCGGAGTTGTCAATGTCTTTTTGTTTGAATGATTTCGGCCGCAAAAAAACACTCCTTGTGGAGTGAGTCTGTTGAGAAACCTGAAAATCTGAAAAATTGCGTCGGTACCCCGGTGGGATATCCCCATCCGGTCGCTGTTGTTCTCGGGAAATTTTGATTATATTCGCTTATTAGCGGGGATCTCCCGAGAACAAAGGCGAACGCTATCGCTCCTACAGGGAATACCCCACCTAACACCTTTTACATTTTTCTACAAAACAGGATTTCTCAACAACCAGACTCTATTCGGAGTGTTTATGGCCTCTTCAATCAAACAAAGGAGTGGATAAATATCTTTCACCGTTATCCGGCATGATGACAACGATGTTCTTGCCCTTATTCTCGGGACGCTTCGCTAGCTGTACAGCTGCGTACGCCGCGGCACCCGAAGAGATGCCTACCAGCAAGCCCTCTGTTTTGGCAAGCTGCCGGGTCGTTTGGAACGCATCGTCGTTTTTGACTTTATAGATCTCGTCAACGACATTCCGATTGAACACACTCGGGACGAAGCCGGCTCCCAGCCCTTGGATCTGGTGCGGTCCCCGCTTGCCCCCGGACAATACCGGAGAATCGAAAGGCTCAACCGCGACAATTTGCACGGACGGCTTCTTCTGCTTCAGCACTTCACCTACACCGGTCACCGTTCCGCCTGTCCCGACGCCGCTGACAAAAATATCTACGCCGCCTTCCGTATCGCGCCATATTTCTTCCGCTGTCGTCACTCTATGAATTTGCGGGTTCGCTGGGTTATCGAACTGCTGCGGAATGAACGAATGCGGGATTTCTGCTGCCAGCTCCTCCGCCTTTCTCATTGCGCCCGGCATGCCTTCCGAAGCCGGAGTCAGGACAAGCTCCGCTCCCAGCGCCTGCAAAATTTTTCTCCGCTCGATACTGAACGATTCGGGTAACGTAATAATGAGCTTATATCCTAAAGCAACGGCTGCAAAAGCAAGACCGATGCCCGTATTCCCACTGGTAGGCTCGATGATGACGGAATCCTTTTGCAGCAAGCCCCGCTCCTCCGCGTCTTTGATCATGGCAAATCCGATACGGTCCTTAACGCTGCCCGCCGGATTAAAATATTCCAGCTTGGCAATCAATGACGCTTTCAGTTGGTGCGTTTGGCCGAATTTGGCAAGCCGCAGCATAGGTGTATTTCCGATCAGATCGGTCAAGTTGTTGGCTATATTAGGCATGGAAACCCCTCCTGTGAAACTGCTATTATATGATTCCCTAATGTATGGTATTCAAATCTTAACACCAAAAAAATAGAAAGTAAAATCAGCTGTGCGCCAAGCCGAGTGAAAATGCGTACAAATCACCCGAAATTTCCGGGCTCATACGGTATCTACATGCCTGACAGGCATCTATCTTTCTACATCCGTCTCATCTTTTTACCGTTACCGCAAAAACACCTGCCGTCTTATGTAACATCATTCGAAGACTCTCCCCTTTCCGTTTGAATATAAAAAGCCCCGCTATGGCTGCAGAAGCCATAACAGGGCTGTTCAAACTGCTTTGCCCGCTTATTGCGGCATTAATCGGGTCGATACGCCGATCCGGTTCCATGCATTGATCGTAACGATCTGCATAATAATCTCAGCAATCTGCTTCTGATTGAAGTAGCTTTCTACTTCCTCATACACATCGTCTGGAACATGAGTCTCCGCCAGCAGGGTGATGGATTCCGTCAAAGCTAGCACTGCTCTCTCCGCATCCGTGAAGAAGGGAGTTTCCCTCCAGGCGTTCAATGCGTAAATCCGCTGCTCCGTCTCCCCGAGCTTGCGCGCTTCCTTGGTGTGCATATCGATGCAAAACGCGCAGGAGTTGATCTGGGAAGCACGGATTTTGATCAGCTCTCTCAATTTCTTGTCAATGCTTGTGCCTGATACATAAGATTCGAGCCCCAGCATCGCTTGGTATCCTTCCGGAATCACTTGATTCATGACCATTCTTGTTTTCATAAAATTGCCTCCTCGTCCCTTGTCGATAGGGGGTATTTTGTCTTTACAATTATTAAGACAATCGGGAAGCTATTTTGTGACATTGCAGCATGATCTATTCAACTTTTTATGCGCTTGCCGAATAAGCCGGTGCGGCTTTCCTGCGGCGGATCATCAGAAGGTAGCAGACGACGGAGCCCACATCCGCAACCGCTATGACAATCCCCATCGGCACGGCTGTGCCGCTGCCGCCCAATCCGACAAGAGGTGCGACAACGCCGCCGGCGATGAACGAGAGCAAGCCCAGAAGCGCTGATGCGCTGCCCGCTGCCTGCGCCTGGTTCTGCATCGCCAGCGCAAAGGAGGTTGCGCTTACGATCCCGACGCTGGACACGACGAAGAACAATGGTACCAGTATCGCGTACAAGCCTGCACCGATAAGAATCATTGCAAGCAGCGTTACGCCGCCGAGCATAGCCAGGACGAGTCCGCTAACCAGCAGCTTCTTCTCCCCGAGCTTCCCGGCAAGCCTTCCTGTAATCTGGCCGGCAATGATAATGCCAACCCCGTTAATGGCGAAAAACATGCTGTACATTTGCGGTGACGCTCCAAATATATTTTGAATGACGAACGGAGAGCCGGAGATATAAGCGAACATCGCTGAAATGACCAATCCTTGACAAAGCGCATAGCCCATGAACATCCGGTCTCCCGCCAAACTGCGGAAGGTCCTGAGCGTGTTTCCGATACCGCCCTTGGAACGGCGCTCTGCCGGCAACGTTTCGGGAAGACCGAACATCACCGCTATCAGCATTAGCAAGCCGAACAGGCTCAATACTATAAAGACGCCCGGCCATGCCGTTGCGCGGAGCAGCTGACCCCCGGCAATCGGAGCGAAGATCGGGGCCACACCGTTAATCAGCATCAGCAAGGAAAAAAACTTGGTCAGCTCCGTACCGGAGTACATATCGCGCACAATAGCACGGGATATGACGATCCCCGCCGCACCGGCAAAACCCTGAATAAAGCGAAGCACTAGCAATGCCCAGATGGAAGGGCTCCATGCGCATAGAAGCGAAGCAATCGTATAAACGAGCAATCCGACGATCAGCGGGGTGCGGCGGCCCCTGACATCGCTTAAAGGACCGGCGAGCAGCTGACCGAGCGAGAGCCCTAGCAAGCAGAAGGTAAGACTGAGCTGGGCGAGGGAAGTCGTCGTATGAAGATCGTCGGCCAGCGTCGGCAATGCCGGCAAATACATGTCGATCGATAGCGGCCCAAAGGAAGCCAGGGCCCCCAATATAAGAGCCATCCACAGCCTCCGGGCAGGCACGGATGATGATATGGCATCACTATGTTGTTCTTTCACAAAACCCAACCTTTCCAGTTCATTTTAATTAGGCATCTAATTACTTTGGTGTTCCGACTCCAAATTGCTGTGCATTTGCATCAGCAGCCGCCGGAACAGCATCTTTTCCTCCGGACGGAAATGGTCGAAGCATTTGTCTTCTATGACATGCAGCGCTTCCTTAACCTTCTCCGCGGCAAATCTCCCCTTGTCCGTAAGATACACCCTGGATATGCGCTGGTCGTCCGGATCGGGTCTTCTTTCAAGCAGGCCTACCTTCTCCATCCGGGTAATCATGACGGTAAGGGTCGCAGGCTGAATATGAATCCGGGAAGCCAGCTCCTTCTGAATCTGCCCGTCCTGCTCCGCTAGCCTTAGCAGCAGCGGCGGCTGGCCGGGATACACTTCATATTGCTGAATCAGCTTATCGACGTTTTGCCTATGAAGCTTCAGCACATGCTTCATCAAATGCGTCAATGCATCGGTATGTTGAAAGCTCAAGGACGCCCCTCCTCTTATAATTAGCCAGCTAACCAAATGTTAGTGTAGACCGAAGGAGACGTTTCCGTCAACCTTTTTCAAGCCGTTATTTATTAGTTTTCGCGAAATTCATGTGAGTTTTAGCTATGTTGGGACAGGTCTAAATTCGCTAAGCTTAGGGAGAAGACGCATGAACCCGACTAAAATCCCCCATCCGGCGTCTTACATCCTACCGGGAGGTGAGCTGTACTCGCACCACGCATTGCGGCAGTCCAAATTATTTTTTTAAGGAGGATGCTTAATGATGAAAAGCAATAAGAGAGTACTTGGCTGGCTCAGAAGCCGCGCGATATCGGTATCGGTTCTGTTCCTGCTGTGCTTCACACTGGTTCCGTTCTTCGCCGTCTCTACCGCTTTTGCAGCGACCAAAACCGTCCCTGCAGGCGATGTCGCAACGCTTCGCAGTTATCTGGCCAGCGCGCAGCCGGGTGATATTATTGAGGTTTCCGGTACCTACAATATTTCGAACGGTACGCTCAGCACTTCTGTAAGCGGTACCAACGGAAACTACATTACCCTTCGCGGGACAGGAGGAGGCGCTATGTTCAACTTCACCGCGTCAGCCGGCAACTCCGCTGTGTACATCAAACACAACTATTACAAGCTGGAGAACCTGACGATCAACTCCAACTCCAATTCCAACAAAGGACTTCTGATTGAAGCCTCCCACGGTTATGTAACGAATGTCACCGTGAAGAACACGCTGGCGGAGGGCTTCAAAATCCGTAAAAACAGCCAATATTGGCTGTTCGAGAATTGCTCCTCCCAATATACGGGACAAAGCGGCAAATTCGGCGAAGGCTTCTACGTCGGAGATGCGGATCAGAACTGGACCACTGCCCCCAACGCCGACCAAAGCGGCTATATTACCTTCCTGAATTGCAGCGCCATCCAAACGAAGAACGACGGCTTCGACTTCAAAGAAGGCACTCATGACATTAAAGTCATCGGCGCAACCATCGATTTCCAGAACACCATTCCTGAGAGTTCGGTAGGCAATAACGGCTTGTTCATCCGGGCCAATAACGTGCAGGTCATCAATACGACGATCAAAAATAACGCAGGTCCGGGACAGGGCATCCGCGCTAATAAAATGACCGCCTCGGACAACAATTCCTATGGCAGCAACCTGGAAATGAAGGCGCTGACCGGAATCAATTTAACGGGCTCTCTGATCTACAGCAGCTTCACCAACAACACCCTGTACACCGATTATACGACCACCAATGTAGCAGGCGGACTGTACGCCTCCGGCTCCAAAACCGCCACAACCGCGAGTCCGTCTTCGTTCGTCGAGAAAACCTGGAGCGGTGAAGGCGGCGGAACATACAGCAGCGGCACGACACCAACGCCTGCCAATCTGGCCTTGAATAAAACTGCCTCCGCTTCGACGGAATGGAGCACCACCTATGCGGCATCCAAAGCCGTTGACGGCACGACAAGCACCCGCTGGGCGTCCGCTTCCGGAACCAATGCAGGACAATGGTTGAGGGTCGACCTTGGGTCCAGTCAAACCTACAGCAGGGTCATCATCAAGGAAACCGACTTCGCCAATATTACCTCCTTCAAGCTGCAATCGTCCAATGACGGCACTACCTTCACGGATATAACCAGCGGCACTACTATCGGCTCTTCCAAAACAGTCACTTTTTCTCCTGTAACGTCCCGCTACATCCGCTTATATGTCGTATCCGCTTCCGACGAAGCGAACGTGAATGAATTTGAAGTATACGCTAATTAACCTTGCTGTAAAATGATTGAAGGCCGGTATTCCAAGGAGATTTCCTTGAGAGGATCGGCCTTCTTTTAGCTGCTGGTTCCGCATTTGCCCTTATAGACAGCGGTAGAAACCTTCGTCCGTGTGACTTCAGGCATAATTTCTCCATGCGGTAAGGCAATTACTTGCCGAAAATTCGGTCCAATCAAACTTTTTACTATTTATTACTGTAATCAAGTCAACTATAACTCTGCATTAAATACAATAATCAAGAATATTTATGCCCGAAAAACCCAAAAAAATAAGACATCCTCTATCTATGGCCCTCTGAAAAAACACATTTTTTCAGACAAGCATCAAATTGCACGATACTCCCGAAACACCTTCTGAGGCAAAGACACGGCCTGATTCAAGTTCAATTAACGATTATATATATGCTGACAGGGCAAACAGAGCGATGGTGATCACGTCCTCGAGATCTTCACGGCTGGCCCCGTTCACAGCTTGGACCGTCATGCCGGCCACGAGGGTTGCGACATACCGGGCCAGGGCGACAGGATCAGCGTGATCAGGCAAATCTCCATCTTTCTTTGCTTGCTCCAACCGGGTACTTAGCGCTTTTTCGATTTGAACGCGTAGATCGGTCAACAATTTTTTGATCGGATCGGATTCCTCGCTGCATACAAGGGCTCCTTTGATCATTAAACAGCCCGGAGAATGATCGGGATTGACCACCGAATCCGCCGTTGCACGAAGAAGTTTCTCGATGACTGATCGAGCTGTCGGTTCGTTCAGAGCAGCCACTGAAGCTTGAATCGGCCCTTCGTTCATGTATAAATCAAACGCCATGTGAAACAGTTTCTCTTTGCTACCGAAGGTCGCATAAAAGCTTGAACGGTTGATCTTCATTGCTTCGGTCAGATCGGACCACGAAGTCCCCTCATACCCCTTTTGCCGAAAAATCTCCAGGGCACTCTCTAGTGCTTGTTTAATGTCAAACGCCCGAGGACGTCCGGCTGCCATAACTATCCCCCCCTTTTCATAAATCAGATAAGTGATATTTTACTACACGGCTTAGAATTTGTAATGTTTTTCGATATGAAAAAGATCCAAAGTGCCCGGAAAGATCGTCGGCAATCCGACCTCCTGACAGTTTGGATCATTAACCTTGCATAAACCGTTCTTCTTTTATCCGGCCCTCGTTGAGACACCGTCGTTGTTAAACGCTCCCGCCTCCGTCAATATTCAGGCTTGCCCCGGTAATATATCCGGCTTCAGGCGAAGCGATATAAGCCACCATACTTGCAATTTCGGATGCCCTTCCGTATCTCCCCAGCGGAATCATTTGTGCGGCCGAAGCATAGGGGCCGTTCTCCGGATTCATATCCGTATCGATCATTCCAGGTTGAATGTTATTGACTGTAATACCTTGAGGTGCTAGATCGCGCGCCAGCGCCCGTGTCAATCCGGCTACCGCAGCTTTTGTCGAGACATACAGGCTGTTTCCAGGGAATGGATTAAATTCGGCTGCAACACTACCAATATTGATGACGCGACCGCCTTGTTTCATTTGCGGAGCGGCCGCTTGAACGGCAACGAATACTGCCTTCAAATTAATTGCAATCAATTGATCGAATTCTTCAAGGGTAAAGTGGTCGTAAGGCTTTAAGTTTGTAATGCCTGCATTATTTACAAGAATATCAATACCGCCAAATGCTTGGATCGTCTCTTCGATGGCGCCTTTCAATGCCCCGACATCGGCGCTGTCCGCGCGAATCGCCAAAGCTTGTCCGCCTGCGCTTTTTATTTCTTGTGCCAGTTCCTCTGCCTTGCTTTGTGAACTGACATAAGTAAAAGCAACCGATGCACCGTCTCCTGCGAGCCTTTTCACGATTGCCGCACCAATGCTGCGAGCTCCTCCGGTGACAAATGCTTTTCTGCCGGCTAAGGGTTTATTCATTGTGCTTGTCGTATTCAAATGTAAAACTCCTCTCATTTTAATTTTGAACTTTTTGGTTCAAAATTAAGTATGGGGCTATTATAAACCTTTTGGTTCAAAATTACAAGAAGCAATTTTATTCTCGTTAGTGGTCAATATGTATTCATGGAGGGCTTGGATGTTTTTGAGCCACTCGAGCGTCGCCCCGGAACCAGCTACGTGTTAGGTCAGCCTGATTGTCTTCTTCAGCTAGCCGCAGGCGGAGACTAGACAACGTATAAGAGTGAGCCCCTATCTCGGCACATGGGTGATGCTGAGCAGGAGCACGCTAGCAGGTTATTAAACTGCTACGCGTAGTTAGATGTACAGTTACCATTTAAAATGCATATTTATGCCGTACCTAAAATCATGCATATGCTTGCCAAAGCGGCATAATTATGATTAATTTTTCAATCCGGTATAATCCGATAAGTATCACCGCGGCCGTGTACCCCAGCATGAAACGTTTCCATGGGTTGCGTTTCGGGATGCTCTCTTGTTTTCCCCAAACCATACAGTTTCACGTCACTGCGTCCATAGTCCCAATCTGCGAAATAGGCCTTGGAAAAATGCAACATTTCGTCTAAGTGTGAGTCTAATAACATGTACTCTGTCGAAAAGGAGGTTATTGGATCTACATATTATTGCAAGTTTTACGTTAAGCGCTGTCAGCCGTTAAAGAGCTGCAGGGCAAAATTTCCACATGCTGCTTAAGGTCATAACGATTATTTTTATTTTAGAGGTGAATGATGAAGTTAAGGTTCATTACTACATTGCTATCGCTGCTGCTTATTGCCCTTCTGATACCTGCCTTCGCCTCTGCCGCTCCGCAAGGTTCGGCCGCTGGCATCCCGTTATACTTCAACGGGAAACAATTGAAGCCCGAGGTTGCGCCGCGAATTATTAAAGACGTGACCATGGTGCCTGTCCGCATCATTGCCGAGGAGCTGGGCTCCAAGGTGACCTGGGACCAGGCACAGCAACAAGTTACGATCACGAAGGATTCGCTGAACATACAAATGGTTATCGACAAGCCGTCAGCTACCGTGAACGGGGTCAAGCTTCCGCTGGATGCCGCTCCGCTGCTGATTGACGGAAACACCCTGCTTCCTGTCCGTTTTATTGCCGAGAACATGGGGATCGAGGTCAACTGGAACGACGTCGCCCGTGCGGTTTATTTGAAAGACAAGTCCGGAGAGACGGAAACCGTTCTGCCGCCTGGAGGCCAGCCTGCACCGGACAAGCCTGCCATCGATGCCAACGGCAACCCGCTGCCTGTCATTCAATCGATTGAAATGACTCCGAACCAGCTGTTAATTAAAGCCGACAAGGGCGCGCTTCAGCCTAGCTCATTTTGGCTGCGTGATCCGAATCGCATCGTTATCGATATTCCGAATGCCTCCTTGAACCCTTCCCTTTACAAAAATGAAGCGTCCAAAAGCGGGGACACGGTCTCGAATAACGTCTATGTATCGAATGTCCGCTATTCTTTATATAATAATAATCCGTATACCGTTCGCATCGTATTGGATATGAAGGAACCGGTCGATCTCAAATGGGAATCCGGCCTTAACACGGCCGCACTCGTCGGTGTTCTTAACAAGTCCAAATATAAAGTCGTCATTGATCCGGGTCACGGCGATCATGATCCGGGCGCTAAGGGCGCCAACGGCCGCAACGAGAAAGAATTCAACCTGATGATGGGGCTCAAAGTGTACAACCTGCTTCAGAAGGAGCCACAGATACAGCCATCCATGACGCGCAGCGACGATACCTTCATTCCTCTGGACGATCGCGGCAAATTCGCCAACGACCTGAATGCCGATGTATTTGTTTCTATTCACGGGAATAGTTATGTAGCAACATCGACGGGAACAGAAACGTATTATTATAAGGCGGATAGCGTTGAGTTCGCCAACATCATGCACAAGCATTTAGCGGCTGCGACCGGATTGCCAGACCGCGGGGTGCGTCAAGAAGCGTTCCGCGTGGTAAAAATAACAAACATGCCGGCTGTGCTGCTGGAAGTGGGTTACCTGTCCAACCCGGGGGAATCCGCGCTCATGTTTGACGAATCATTCCAGAATCGGGTCGCCGAAGCTATTGTGGCCGGCATCAAAGAGCAGCTCAACATTCAGTAAGGAATAAGGCGGTGAACGAAATGAACAAAAACATAGTAAACGGTTTGCTCCTTACGGGAGCAGTCGTATTGGCTTTATCCGGCTGCGGCCAAAAGCCTCTGGCCAATGGTGGAACAACCCAGGGCTCCGATAATCCGCCTGTCAATAATCAGGCGACACCGGCGCCGACTCCACAACCAACTCAGCAGCCCGCGAAGAAAGAGCCCATGACCAGCAAAATCAAGGTATACTATGGGGACGATCAAGCAACGAAGCTGGTGGAGAAGGAAGTCACCATCAGCTATAACGAGGATAAGGATAAGTACAAGGCGGCGCTGGAAGCTTTGAAGAAAGCGCCGGAAAACGGCAATGCAGTTCCTCTGGCTAAGGCTCTCGGCTATAAATCCGTAGTCTTTAAAGACGGTGCGCTGACCGTGGATGTGAGCCTTTCGGACGAAGGACGCCTTGGCTCCGGAGGCGAATCTATGCTTCTGCAGGCAATCCGGCAAACCGTGTTCCAATTCCCGGAAGTCAACTCCATTGATATTCTGGTGGATGGCCAAGCCGCAGAATCGCTGATGGGTCATATGGATTTGCCTCATCCGATCAAACGATAGCCGCTTGGGTTTCGGATTTCCAGGACAGTAATGAAAGCAGATTGCCTCGGCAATCTGCTTTTTTTTGGGCTGCAGCGGATCTGTGGATGAAAAAAGCTGGGGATAACCAATGCTGTGGATATGTTCATAAGTACATACCGATTTATGCACAGTCTGGCTTTGAGTATTGTTGATAATGTGGATAATGATGTTGATAACTGCATTTTCCTCCATACAGACGAGGTTCCATTATAGTACAAAAACGCTCCGTTTGAAAAGTAAAAATTTGCTGTGCACAGCCTGGGGAGGAATGTCGAAAAAGCGCGAATGACAGGCCTATTTATGTTAAAATAAATGTACTTCATCGCGAGGGTGATTGTATGACTATTCTGCTTATTGTGCTCATGATTGCTGCTATCGTTCTGTTCATTACGAAATCGCACAATCCGTCCGCCTATTGGATGGGCTTCGTTCTGGTCGGCTGGTTTCTCAGCATGGCCGGCTTGATCCTGTTCATAGCCAAGTACGGGGGATTTTACTATAAAGTCAATATCGTACTGTTCTTCAATGACAGCATCCGCAACTTTCTGCTTGATTTGCCTATCAAGATTGAAGGCATCAGCCGTATGATCACGATTGGACGATCTTTATTCGTCTTCAGCCTGATCGGGCTTTCCGTGACGCTTTTCTACTACCGTCCGTTTCAGCAGCTATGGAAAATATTCGCCCTCAACACGCTTCTTCCCATCGCGAATATTATTTTTTACGATCCTATCATTTATAAATGGGCTCTATCCGTCCTGGACCGCAATGTTACTTACATGATCGGCTGGGTCACTCGCGGCTGGCTCGTTGTCTCCCTTCTCGTTGCGTTGGCGCTCATGATAGGCAAGTACAGGAAAATGACCATTCCCTGGGTCAAGAAGCAGAGCAAGCACATTCTGTACGGTGTGGTCTCTCTGGTACTGTTTTACTTTTATCTCGGCTTTATGGGACCTCTTCAGGTGTTCGATGTACGCACGTATTATGTGCTTTATTCGGACTTTTCCAACTTTAATCCCCCTCTTACTTTGTTCGGCTGGTATGCCAGCATCGGCTTTACCGGTGTTCTTTCCGTCATCAGTATCCTTTCGATTTGGCGTTATACTGAAGTGGAGAAAACGATGGGCAAAAGCGATCTGCAGCTGCAGCGCAAGCTCAATACCGCCAATATGGGTGCCCGTGTCTTCACGCACGCTATCAAAAATCAGCTGCTCATGATTCAGCTGCTAATCCGGCAGGCTCAAGAACAGGCTGCGGCTCAAGGAGCTTCACCTGCAAACAGCTCCATGCAACCGCTTACGAAGGCAAGCGATATCGTCTCACACACTCTCGGCAGATTGGATCAGCTCTATGACTCGTTCAAGACGAACCAGCTTCATCTGAGACCCGTTGCGGTTCAATCGCTCATGCAGCAAACGCTCGAACGGCTGAAGGTCATCCCGGAGCATGTCGAGTTTGAGGCTGTCATGCCCGATGACGGCTGCATGGTATTGGCGGATGCCGAACACTTGTCGGAGGCTCTCTACAATTTGGTGATTAACGCCATAGAAGCGATTGACGAAGATAGCGGGGGTCTGGTACAGCTGAACAGCTATGTGGAGGAGAATTGGGTTATTATCCAGATTATCGATAACGGACCGGGGATTGAAGCCGAGCTGCAAGAAACGATCTTCGATCCGTTCTATACCAATAAGAATACGACCAAGAACTGGGGAGTCGGGCTCTCCTTCAGCAAGCATATCGTGCTGGGCCACTACGGCCGCATCCATCTGGACAGCAAGCCTGGCGAGGGAAGCACCTTTCAAATTATTGTTCCGCTCTATGTGTTGAAATCCGAGCAGAAAGAGAGTTGAGAATTCATGAATCCGATACGAATCCTTGTCGCGGAGGATCTCGATGTGCTGCGCGAGCATTTTTGCGAGCTGATCAGCCGCGAGACCGATATGACCGTTGTCGCGCATGCCTCCAGCGGAAAGCAGGTGCTCCAGCGCTTGCTAGAGCATCAAGCGGATATCGTCGTTATGGATATTGAAATGGATATGAAAAACGACGGAATCCTGACTGCCGAGAAGGTTCTTGCGCTGTATCCGCACATGAAAATTATTTTTCTGACGGTGCATGAGGATGATGAGACCGTATTTAATGCCTTTGAAACCGGGGCTGTCGATTATGTGCTGAAGACGAGCTCTCCCGAGGTCATCATCTCAAGCATACGCAATTCGTACGACGGGATTGTGCAGATCCGGCCCGAATTTTCATATAAAATCAAAAATGAATTCTCACGCATCCGCCGCAACGAGGAAAGCTTGCTGAAAGCCACTATCATTTTGTCGCAAATGACCCCTACCGAGCTGGAGATCCTGGAGCTCCTTCTTAAGGATATGAAAATCGCGGAAATCGCCAAGCACCGCCAGGTGGAGCTGTCTACGATCAAAACGCAAATGAATGTGATCCTGAAGAAGTTCAACAAAAAAAGGTCCAAGGAAGTCACTGCGATGCTGCGGGAGTTAAATGTACAGCACCTGATCCACAAAGTTAGAGGCCACAGCTAGCCAGCCTTAACGCAGCCGGGTACGGCTGCGATCTTTTTTATCCAAAAGCATTGACCCCAAATAAGGTTCAGTGATAAGATTGAAAAAATTTACCTATCATCCCCACCAAAATAATCCGAGGAGGAATGAATGAAGTGGCCACGTATTACTTGGAACCATCCCGCACCTTCAGCGAATTTCTGTTAATTCCGAATCTGACGACCAAGGACTGTACCCCGGCGAACGTTCGCCTGAGAACACCGCTCGTCAAATTCAAGGAAGGCGAGGAGCCGGCGATATCGCTGAATATCCCGTTCTCATCCGCCGTTATGCAAGCCGTATCCGACCACGGGATGGCGATCGCTTTAGCCCGGTGCGGAGGCATTTCCTTCATCTTTGGTTCGCAATCTATTGAGGAAGAAGCCGAAATGGTTCGCAAGGTCAAAAGCTATAAGGCCGGCTTTGTTGTCAGCCGCTCCAATTTGACACCGGACCATACACTCCAGGATGTGCTCGATTTGAAGGAAAAAACCGGTCATTCCACCGTGGCCATTACCGAGGACGGCACAGCCAGCGGCAAGCTGCTCGGGATCGTCACGAGCCGCGACTATCGTGTCAGCCGCGACCCTCTCACCAAGCCTATCCGTGATTTTATGACACCCTTCTCGACGTTAATTTACGGCCAATCCGGCATTTCGCTATCCGAAGCCAACGATTTGATCTGGGAGCATAAGCTGAACTGCTTGCCTATAGTCGATGAACAGCAAAAGCTGGAGTATCTCGTATTTCGCAAGGATTATGACGCGCACAAGGAAAATCCGCTGGAGCTGCTGGACAACAACAAAAGCTATATTGTAGGAGCAGGAATTAACACCAAGGATTATACGGAACGCGTCCCTGCCCTGGTTGAAGCCGGAGTGGACGTTCTGGTCATCGATTCCTCCGACGGCTACAGCGAGTGGCAGCGGGAGACGATTCAATATGTGAAAGCGAATTTCGATGTCAAAATCGGCGCAGGGAATGTCGTCGACCGGGAAGGCTTTATGTACCTGGTTGAATCTGGCGCGGACTTCGTCAAGGTCGGAATCGGCGGCGGCTCCATCTGTATCACCCGGGAGCAAAAGGGGATCGGCCGCGGACAAGCCTCCGCCATTATGGAGGTCGTAGAAGCAAGAGATCAATATTTCAAGGAAACCGGCATTTATATTCCTATTTGTTCTGACGGCGGTATCGTTCATGATTACCATATTACGCTGGCATTAGCCATGGGGGCCGACTTTGTCATGATGGGAAGATATTTTGCCCGTTTCGACGAAAGCCCGACCCGCAAGCTGAGAGTCGGTAACAACTTTGTTAAGGAATTCTGGGGAGAAGGCTCCAATCGCGCGCGCAACTGGCAGCGGTATGATACAGGCGGCAAAAGCAACCTCTTGTTCGAGGAAGGTGTCGATTCGTACGTCCCTTATGCAGGCAGCCTGCAGGAAAATCTGGACAAAACGATCGGCAAAATCAAATCGACCATGTGCAACTGCGGAGCCACCAGTATTAAGGAGCTGCAGCGTGTAGCTCGAATTACGCTTGTTTCGGCGACAAGTCTCGTAGAAGGCGGCGCTCACGATGTCATTCTGAAGGAAAGCAGCCTTTCCGAAGATAGCCATTGAGGAATGGAATAGCAAGAAGGAGGGGAGCTGTCCCCTCCTTTTTTTGACATGATGGAATTTCGTGCCCTGCGCAAAAGCACCTGAATCTGCTCGAAGCCAAGGTCCCGCTTTGTGGGGTTATTTTACGTTCAATCCTACTGTCCTACGGCTTTAAGAAACGGATTCGCCATCAGGAACTTGTCGGCTGGTGTAACTTCCTTCAAATTGCCGTTTTGCACGAACAGCTTCTCCAGGTTTTCATACCATTTTTTTGCGGTCCCGTCCTTGAATGCATCCGCAACACGTTTGTTATCGAGCCACTCCAATGCATCGAGCTGCATTCTCAAAGATTCCTCCGGCACTTGCGTATAAGCCGCCGTCATTTTTACCGCTTCGTCTTTATTTTTGAGCTTGTAATCGGTGGTTTTGGCAATCGCTTTCAGAAAGCTCTCCACTAGCTCAGGCTTCTCCTGCAAAAACTTCGGATTCACAACCCAGCTTGCCGGGAAAATATAATCCGGGAAGAAGTCGCTGTTATCCCCGAGCTTCACCATATTTTCCTTGCCTACCTGCTTCTCGATTTCCAGCGTGTAGGGAGACCAGATGGCAACGGCATCCACTTTGCCTGCAACATAGGCAGATACGGCTCCCGCTACATCCATGTTGACGATATTGACGTCGCTAGGCTTAAGACCGCCTCTTTCCAGTCCCAAATTCAGCACCATTTCGCCGGATGTACCTTTGGGGACACCGATCGTTTTGCCCTTCAAGTCCTTCCATTCCTTGATGCCGGACTTTTTGGTCGCGAATACCATATCGCTCTTGCCGAGGCTCACGATATCGATGATATGCCCTTTGCCCTGCGCTGCAAGGAAGGTGGCGCCGGGTCCGATGTAGGCGATATCAATATCGCCTGAAGCCATGGCCTGAAATTCCGGAGGTCCGCTCAAAAATTTGACCGCATTAACGTTAATGCCTGCTTCCTTGAAGAAGCCCTTCTCCTCCCCGATCACGATAGGCGTAGCACCGTTCATATCCGGCATATAAGCCACGTTGATGGTTGGCGTCTTCCCGGTTGGCTTATTAGGCTCAGGGGCCTGAGCCGGGGACGTACCGCCTCCGCCGCCCGAAGAGCAAGCGCCGAGCAGTAGCGTCAAACCGAGAACAGCAGACAGAACAGGAATGGATTTCCGTTTCAAAAGCATTGGAATCTCTCCTTTATAAGGTTATTTTGCCACTTCCAGATATTCGCGATACACCTTGGACCAAATCTCGTTCTTGATCTGAACAAAACGTTCATCGAGCTTTGTCGCTTGATCTCTCGGATAAGGAATGTCCACATCGATAATTTCCTTGATTCGGCCCGGACGCGCGCTCATAATAATGACCTTCTGAGCGAGAATGACGGCTTCCTCGACGTCGTGAGTGATGAAGAAGCAGGTCTTTTTCTCCGTCTGCCATGTTTTGAGCAGCTCCTCCTGCAGCTGTGCTCTCGTCTGCGCGTCCAGAGCGCCGAACGGTTCATCCATCAGCAGTACTTCCGGCTGCACCGCGTATGCCCGGGCAATAGCGACCCGCTGCTTCATTCCGCCGGACAGCTCCTTCGGATAAGCGTGGGCAAAATCCTTCAAGCCGACGATTTCCAAATATTTTTCAGCCGTTTCTCTCCGTTCCTGCTTGTTAAGGCCGCGAAGCTTCAAGCCGAACTCGACATTTTTCAGAACCGTCTTCCAAGGGAATAACGCATATTGCTGAAACACGACGCCGCGTTCCTTGCCCGGTCCCTTGACTTCCACGCCGTCTACCTTAACCGAACCGGATGTAGCATCCTCCAGGCCGGCGATAATATTGAGCAGGGTCGTTTTGCCGCAGCCGCTCGGGCCTACTACACAAACGAATTCATTTTGATCAATGGTTAAATCGGTGTTTTGCAGGGCCGTGACATCCCCCGTTCTCCCTTTATATACTTTCGACAGCTGGCTTATTTCGATTTTGGGAGGCACCGACGCTGCTCCATTGCTTTGCTTTTCTAGGTGTTGCGTACTTCCTGCCATCCGGTTAGCCTCCTCTCTAAAAAGAGCACCAATTTATCCATCGCCAAGCCGATAATGCCAATGACAATGATGCCTAAAATTACGACTTCCATGCGGAAGTACAAGCTCGCCTCCATAATCATGTTGCCCAGCCCCTTGTTCGCTCCCGTTAACTCGGCAGCTACCAGCGTTGTCCAGGCGGCGGCGAGACCGAGCCGGACACCGACCAATATATAAGGAAACGAGGCTGGCACGATGACCTCAAAGAAAATGTCCTTATCTCTCGCTCCCAATACCCGGGAGGCCCGAATTAAGGTCGGATCGACGTTGCGCACGCCCTGAAAAATCGAAATGACCATAACCAGAAAGGTCGATACGAAAATAACGGTGACTTTGGCGGACTCGCCGACGCCCTGGGCCACGATAACCAATGGAATCAAGGCGATGGGAGGAATGGTACGGAAAAATTGGATCCATGGCTCCACGACCGAGCGAACGACACCATACCAGCCCATCAGGAAGGCTACGGGTATCGCTACGATAAGACCGAGCGAGAAGCCTCCAAGCACCCGGAACAGGCTGGCTCCCACGTTCGTCCACATTCTTCCGCTGGCCGCTTCGGACACGAAGGTCTCGATGACGACGGTCGGATTGGTAATGATGGCGCCTATGGCCGGAATCGCCGACAGCAGATACCAGACGGCTATCCCCACTACGATGGAGATGACGGTAAGCATCCAGTGCGGTAATTTTTTCATGATGTGACCTCCTAAGAGCTTTCGTAGAAAGCTCGACTTCTGTAAGCATATCGGAAAATTTTTATTGTCATTTGCTTTATCGGGGTCATTTTCCAATAACAAAAGCTCTCGCTCCTACAGGGCTTACCCCACCTGCCGATATATAACTAATTTCCCGCGAAGACGGTTTTCTCAAAAGAGATAGCTTTCTTCGAAGCCCAGTTTCATTAATCAAAAGCTTAAAGCTTTCAACGGAAAGCTCTGCTGTGTTATTTAAAAGTCCTAGCCGTCGTAAGCCGGCCGAATGGCTTCCCTGCAGTAAGTGGCGCGCAGCTCATTAGCCGCCTCGCGCCAGCCCTTCTGGTCCAGTCTTCGTACCCAATCGTCGACGGTCAAGTATTTCCATGGGCCGGTCTCGATGACCTTTTGAAGCGGATCGGCCTTATAGCCCGGCTTGCGGGCCTGCTCATGCTGCCACTGGGACAAGCGATGATCCATCTCCTTGACGATCTCGGGATATTGCTCCGCTACATTCCTGGTTTGGTTAGGATCATTCACCATGTCGTACAAAGTGACTTCCTCAAAATGAAGATACAGGCCAGGATGGTAGGTGCGGATAAAGTACCAGCGATCATCGCGCACGGCTCTTTGACAAACATACAGCGCATGATCCATCACCAGGTAGTCTCGGCCCTGCCAATGCTCTCCCTGGAGTGCAGGGAGAAAGGACTTGCCGTCCCAGCCGGAAGGCACCTTCAGACCGACCATATCGGCAATTGTTGCGATGACATCCACATTGTAGACAAACCCGTCAATCGCCTTGCCAGGGCTCGGCATGCCGGGAGCCTTGATGATCAGCGGCAGATGGTGCACCGCTTCGGTAGCGCTTGCATGTTCGATGTAAATCCCCTGCTCACCCATCGATTCGCCGTGATCGGCACTTATAATGAAGCAGACCTCATCTTCGATGCCTAATTCGCGCAGCGTATCCAATAGCTGCCCGACATGCTTATCCATATAGCTGATCCCGCCGTCATAGCCGTCTACGGCATGCTTGAAATCGCTGCGGTTCGCGATTTGGCCGGGCATGGTTGCCGGGTATTTGTCCCCCCAGTGCAGGAACGGAGCCGACCGCGGGAAGCTGTGCTGCTGCTGGGAAGCTATCGTGGCTTCATCAGGAAAAGCTTTAACCGGGGCATCCTTCCACTGCTCCATATATTCGATAGGATAGGTATAGAACGTATGCGGATCCCAGTATTGAATGTGCAGGAAGTAGTTGTCTTCCTTCCCGAACTGCTTCAGCCATGGAATGACGGACGCATTGACTTCATCGGCATTCTCATTGCCTTCCTTAAGCGAATGGGTATGCACTTCGTTCCAGCCGGCAAAATACCACCAGGCATGGTGACGGTCTCCGAAGGAGGAGAACGTAACCGTTTTCATTCCTGCTTCACGCAAATACCGGGTAAAGAACGGAATTTCCCTGCTGTGCCCGTCCCCTTCGGGATATTGGAACTCCCCTCCCGGTCCCCAATGGGTTAAAGCCCCATGATGGATCCCGAAGCGTCCGGAAATGAAGCTGCCCCGTGAAGGAACGCAAGGAGAAGAGGCACAGTAGCAGCTGTTAAACCTTACCCCTTCCGACGCGATTTTATCGATATTAGGGGTCGTATTCCGATGATAGCCATAACAGCCCATATGATCCGGTCTAAGCGAATCGATATCCAAATAGATGATTCTCATGAATGCGCTTACCTCCTGTCTATGTTTCGTTCGTGAGATACTGTTATTATAGGGGAGGGAAGCCGCTCTCAAAAGGTTGAACTATTTTCAACCTTTTTTATGCATAACAAATAAGCTAACCGGGTTGTCCGAACGGTTAGCTTATAAAACCAGCGCTGCCCACAGCCATATGCTGTGGGCAGCGATCTATGTTAAGGGGGGTCGATTTCTATAGTAAAGCACAATTATTAAAAGAACCTGAACGTAAGATTATGTTAACATTAAATTTCCAGCCTGTAGGTCCCCTTTTTCCGCCATTGAATGAAAGCTGCCTGCTATTGGGAAGGTATTGAGCCCCTTCCGTGTTCATAATGAGCACAGCACACTACTCGCTAAACAGCTCGCCCAGCACCGCCTTTCTGTTCTCCATAAATCGTCGGGTGACGATATAATGCAGCGTCTCTTCATAGCGGATCGGCGCTACCGGAGTATGATCAAAATTCAATATTTGAGCATCCGGGTAGCCCAGTAAAATCGGGGAGTGTGTCGCTACGATAAATTGCGCCTCCTTCTCCAAATCCTTCATGATCCGCAGGAGCGCCAATTGCCGGGCGGGCGACAACGCGGCCTCAGGCTCATCCAGCAGATAGATAGCCCGTTTGCCGAAGCGGTGCCGGAATAGTGACAGGAATGCCTCTCCATGGGACTGCGCGTGCAGCGAGCGGCCGCCATAATACTTCAAGCTTTCCGGCATCTGGTCAATATGGCTTGCGAACTGGTAGAACGTCTCCGCCCGCAAGAAAAAACCGTTCGTTATCTTAGGCATCCAGGATAACCGGATATAATTGCCCAGGGAGGAGTCGGACGCATCGACCTCATAAACATTATTCCTCCCTCCTCCTGCGGTATTAAACCCGCATTGGTAAGCGATAGCCTCCAGCATCGTGGATTTGCCGGAGCCGTTCTCCCCGACAAAGAAGGTGACGTTGCCTTGGAAAGCAATCGACTTTGCTCCACGCAAGGCCGGGATACAAAATGGATAGGCTGCTTCATTCGGGAACTTCTCTTTCATGATTTCAACGCTTTTCAGAAACAAGAGATAATCCTCCTCCCATCATCTATGCTCAATCGAACAAGAACGTATGTTCCATATTATACCGCATCTAGGTTCATTTGGAAAGAAGCATCCGAGCTAATGTGTAGTCGGCATACCCTATATCCGAGTGGCCATTCCTTGTTCACGATCACAGAAAGTCTAGTTTAGATCCGAAATTGAGACCTGTCAGAGAATATGAATAGAAAACCGCTCCTGGAGGCCTCTTCCAATTTAAAGGCTCAAGTTCTTGTCCTTTGTCCAGAACAAAAGGCCATTTTCAAATTGATCGGGCATAATCAATATCTTTCCTCTCAGTAAACAATGTCTTGAATTCGTCTTAATCTTTACAGTAAACTCTAGATCTAGAGGCTATTGAACCCCGCTATTACATTAGGGTTATCCCTTAATAATCAATTATTCAAGCCACTAATATGGATATGAACGACGGAAAAAGTTAGAGTTTACTTTAATGACAGGAGGAGAAAGAAATGTCCACGATTAAAGAAATTTCGAAGGAAACCGGAATTTCCCCCTATACTCTTCGTTATTATGAACGGGAAGGTATCCTGCCGCACGTCAAGCGAGATTCGAGTGGCAATCGATCGTATGACGAAGAGAGTATGGAATGGTTGAATTTTATTTTGGCTCTGCGGGCGACGGGCATGCCGCTTGCCGAAATCAAGCGATATGTGGATTTGTACCAAGAAGGCGAGAGCACGCTTAAGATACGTAAACAAATGATGCTTAAGCATAAGGAAGAAGTGGAGAAGGACCTCTCGGAAACGATTAAATATTTGGAGCAAATCAATTACAAGCTGGCGTTATACGATCTGCAGGAAAAAGGATTAACCAAGATGCTGCCCTAGATCGATCGTTTTGCAATATTTCTCTCTAAGTGGAGCGCGTTCACTGGTTGGTAGGCGCGCTTTTTTGGGTGTATCCATTAGAGTAAACTATAAATAATTTTGTCTTATTCTTTTCCATATCACTCCACTTTGTGTGAATAACCACGGAATTATAGGATTTTCCGCCTGCACAAATGATTTATTAGCCAGGGCTTGACTTATAGTAAACTCTAATTGATAACCTAGAATCAAGCCAGCGACGAATGGCTAATAAATGAACAAAGGGGAAGTACACATGAATACAAAAGTAGCAATCATCACAGGCGCAAGCAGCGGAATGGGGGCGGCTACGGCCAAGCTTCTCGCTCAACACGACATTAAAGTCATGCTTGCCGCTCGCCGGGAAGAGCGATTGCAGCAGCTGCAGGATGAAATCCGCAATGCTGGAGGCGAAGCCAGTTACAAGGTGACTGACGTCACTTCGCGTGCCGACGTTGAAGCATTGGCGGATGAAACCATTCAAACCTATGGACAAATCGACATCTTGATTAATAATGCCGGGATCATGCCGCTCTCGTTTTTCAGGAATTTAAAGGTCGATGAATGGGAACGAATGATTGATGTGAACATTAAAGGTGTCCTCTATGGGATGGCAGCAGTGTACAAACATATGGAAGAACGCAATGAGGGACATATTATTAATTTCTCCTCCATTGCAGGGCACATCCTCTTCCCGTCGAGCTCTATTTATAGTGCTACCAAGCATGCCGTTCGGGTGTTAACGGAAGGCATGCGAACCGAACTGGGGGCTAAACAAAATATTCGGACGACCCTCATTTCCCCTGGGGCAGTAGAAACCGAGCTGTATGATACCATTACGGATAACTCGATTTATCCCGCGCTCGAGAAATTGGGGAGTCAGGAATGGAACCAACTTGACCCTAACGACATTGCCAAAACGATATTGTTTGCAATCCAGCAGCCGACTAACGTGACAATTAACGAGTTGATTGTCCGCCCCACATCGCAAAGCTTATAAAACGGTGCCGCCCAACTTCCATTAGTGGTGAAGTTGGGCGGCGATTTCATTACTACATAATTTTTAATTACGTGAAACAAAAAAAGGCATCCATGGCAGGATGCCTTCCTTCTACGTTTCCCCCTATAAATCAACTGCTCAAGCTTCTCCCCCGCGGCATGTCGGGAAGCTCATTTACAGAGACAATAGCCTCTGATTTTTTCTTGGGCCGCTTCCAATACTGCTCGTTTCCGGGCAAATCATCGAACCAGGCTGCATCCTTGGGGCAGTCCATTATCATGAATTTGCCGTATTGATCCTCGCGGGACTGATGATATTTTAAATAAGCCTTGCCGTTCTCTATCGCCAAAATCTCGATTTTTCCGGACGTGTGGCTCATGGATAACCGGATTCTTTTTCCCAAGCCGGAGGTTCTTGCTTTAGCCTGCTCGACAATCCGGTACACCTCCTGCAGCGAGAGGACAAAATCGCGATTCCCGGCAACGGGACGATTAATAAAGAAATAATAAGGAGTCACGCCTGCCCACGAGAGCTTGTCAAGCAGCTCGGCCAAGACGGCCGGGTTATCATTGATTCCTTTAAGAATCGGCGTTTGATTGACGACGATAGCGCCCGCCTGATGCAGCGCCTCGAAGCCCCGCTTGGCTTCAGGTGTGATCTCGCGAGGATGGTTAATATGAGCCATAACATAAATGCGCTTGTCGGCTGTGGAATATTGGCGAATGGTATCAAGCAACGCCTCATCCTCATAAATTCGCATCGGATTAAACACGGGGATTTTGGAGCCCAGCCGTATAATTTGCACATGCTCGATGGCTCTTAGCCGTTCCAGGATAGAGGCAAGCTTAGGCGTAGCAAGAATCAAGCTGTCGCCGCCCGTTAGCAGCACATTGTTGATTTCGGGGTGGGCGGCGATATAGTCCAGGCCCGGATTGACGTCGGACAGCGCTTCCTTGACATCGTTGCGAAACAACCGTTTGCGGAAGCAGTACCGGCAATAGGCACCGCACACCTCCGATACGATGAGCAGCGCCGTCGTCTTATACTTATGCTGGCACCCGGGGACCACATAGTTCGTATCCTCGTCGGATGCATCCCAACGGCCGTATTCGGACAATTCCCCTTCATTCGGAATGACCAGCTTTTTGATAGGATCGCTCGGGTCGCTCCAGTCTATCAGCTTCAGGTAATAATCGTTCACGCGAAACACGAACTTATCCGTTATTTGCTGCAGTTTCTTTCTATCCTGCTCCGGGATTTCCGTGATTTTGTTAATATCGGTAATATATTTCGGTTGCGGCATGGGGGATCCTCCTTGAATTGACAGATTGTTTAGGCTGCAGTGCACCTGCTTTCCTGCGGGCTTGGCTTCCTCCTTACTCTTTTCCCTGTACTAACTGAATGTCTGGCAGCATCCCTCCCTCGCTCTTAATATGAAAATTGTTTTTTTGCCATAATAAGTAAAATTTTATAATTATTGGTTTAGATAACAACAAAAAGACCCGAGCAGCAACAGGGCCTTTGTACTTTAGACTGCTTGCATGCAGTCCGGTACAACGCCGACTATCGCTCAATTCGGGTCCATTCAGCCAAAATAAAAAGACCCGAAACCACGGGTCAATGAATGCAATACAGCATGCATAAAAATTCAATTTGACCCATCCACTGCTGACGAGGTTAGCTGCCGGGCTCGGGAAAGATGGTTCCCTACATGCAAATCATGATTCGCCCCAAAAAGTGGTTCCCCCGCTTTCCGATGAATAAACCGGAAATTAAGCGTATTCTTATCATACACTACGGTCAAGGTTGAGTCAAATTGTATCAGGAGAATTTTGGGATCCCAACGGCTTCATTGCTCTCTCAGTACAATACCCCACAGGGTACATTGCCCTAATGAAAAGAGGCAGCCCCGGCGATCGGGACTACCTCTAATGTACCGTTTAGTTCAACGTCTTCAAAAACCGCTTGGCCTGGCCGCCCGGCGTTTCGAATAACTCATACACATTGACCGATATCGGGAATTCGAACTGCTCGCTCTGAATATTATTCGTTACAATATTTTGAATGCCGCTGACCAGCCTCTGCGCTCCGGTAAAGCTTCCATCCGCCGTTCCCAGCACACGGCCCAGCTTGTCGACGACCTCAAAATGCAGCTTGGAGAAATTGGAATCGACCACCACATTTTCCGCCTGCTTGATCTCCAGCTCCAGCTTCATTTTATAGGAGTATGAGCTGTTGGTAGCCAGGTAGTTCGTGCCTACCGTGGAATTAACCAGCCTGATGTCAAAAGGATACAGCTGCATCGTATCGGAATCCGTCTCCTTCTGCAGCGCCGTTTGTACGGAAGCGACAGCGACTTTGTACGGAGCCGCCGTCTGGCTGTCGAGCAGCCTCAAGACAAGCCCCTCTCCCGCTTCGGTTTGCGGCACGTTAAACGCATAGCTTACGACATAGCTCAACCCCGGATTCATTGAAGCGGATACCTCCGTCTGGCGAACACCGGAATAGGCTGCACCGCCGCTGCCCACAAGCTCCGCATCAAAGGCGGGTGTCGGTATCGGCTTATCGCTTGTGCTGGTAAGGATAAACTTACCGACCGCCGTTTTGTAGCCTTCTCCCGGATTCTGGGTCATATGAAGCTCCATCAGCGACACCTGCGTATGATCCAGAATTTTGGAGAGAGGATCTACCGCGATCGGCGTCCCCATAGCATAAGCCGATGACACAGCGGAACCGGCTTGATTCCCGTAAGGCAGCGAGACGGCCACTCTGCCGATGTCGATAGCGACTCCCGCTTTCCCGCTTGTTCCGGAAGCTTGAGAGCCGCTTGCCTGAGAGCTTGCAGGCAGGAACAGGTCGGTTGTCATCACGAGCAGCCGGGCCGGATTTACATTGCTTTCGAGCGGAATCGCAAAATGAATATATTGCTTCTCCCCGGGCTCCAGCCCGACCGCATCCTTTTCCGTCCTTACGCCGGTGTACGTCTTCTCTGCACGCGCATCGATTCGAAAATCAGGAATCGTTTCCCGCCCTCCGGCTGGATTCTCAGCCAAAAGCGTAACGACCGCTACGGGCCCTTTCTCCGTATTCTGTCTCTCATAACCGACCGGCGTATAGGTCAGGTCGGAGTTGATTCCAGGGATAGAGAAGGCTGTTCCCCACGCTAGTTCCTTGCCGGGAAGCGCGCTCCCGGTTGACGGGTACCATACTTCCGAGCCAAGCGGAAGACTCAGTAAGACGGTCTCCGCCTTAGGATAAGCATAAGGATCGACCTTCACAAAGGACAGTCCGGCAAGCTTCATTGAAGCCTTGCTGTCCACCGTGCTCATGTAGACCAGCTCGCCAATCTCCATAGGCTTGAGCGCCTTCTTGTTATCCGAGCTGGCATCCAGCGTGTATTCGACGCCATCCTGCGTCTGTACCCGAAGCTCGTAATCCGGTATACGCTGCTTCGCGGAGGCTCCGTTATACAGCCGCACGGTAACGGCAATACGGCTGCCGTCCGGCGTAGACTCTACGGAGACGCTTTTTACAGCAGCCTGGATCGCCTCCGTCAAATGGTTGCTTACCGCCTCCTCGGCAGATGCGGCAGAAGCCGCAGGAAGCTGGATGCCTCCCTGCATGAGGAGTGCTGTTCCCAGCACGACAGACGCCAGCGTCTTTTTCCATCGTTTGCTCATATGTCATGACCCTCGCTTTCTGATTATTTCGCCTTCTGCTGCTCTTGAGGAGCCGCTCCTGAAGGGGCAGGCGTTGCCTGGGTTGCAGCTTCGACTTTTTGCCCGTCCTTAAGCTGATGCTGTCCGGTCGTGACGAGCTTTTCGCCTTCCTTCACGCCTTCCAGCACTTCCTGATACGAGCCGTTGATTCTGCCGAGCTTTATTTGGCGCTTCTGGTACGTATCTCCTTGAAGGACGAACACATAGGTTCCGCCCTCTTCGCGGATAATGCTCAGCGTCGGCACAACAACGACCTTCTCTTCATCCTCTGTCGTCAATTGAACCATGACGCGCGTTCCCGGGGTGATGCGATGGTCCGGATTCGGTACCTCAAGCTCCAGCGTGTACGTTTTTGTCTGGGCGCTCATCACCGGAGCCAAGTAACTGATCTTGGCCTTCCCTTTATGATCAGGGTCGTTCGGACTGTAGAACACAAGCTCTTGTTTATTTTTGACAAGCTGCATATTCGTCTCGCTCAACTCGGTCTTAATCTTAACCGGATCGATTTGGAGCACCTGTCCCAGCTTGGAGGCCGAGTTGACGGTTTGGCCCGTTTCCGGCGTGAAATCCGTCAAAATGCCGCTGACCGGAGCCTTGACATTGTAATTGTCCAGCGAGCGGATCGAATCCTCCAGAGCCAGCTGATTGGTTTCGGCCTGCGTTTCAACAGAAGCAATCGTATTGTTATTATCGTTGGCGGCAAGCTTATTCTTGGCCGAATTCAGGGCCATTCGCGCATTATCTACCTGCTGCTGCGCTTGCTCCAGCTGATGGTCCGTCGCATTGCCGGAATCGTAATCATTACGCATCTTGTTATAATCCTGCTCGGCATTTTTCAAAGCGACCTCCGCTTTTTGCACCGCATCCGCCAAATCCTTCCGATTATTGACCTGATCGTCCTTGGCCTTTTGCAGAGATTCCTGGGAGCTCCTTACCGCGAGCTCGTTTTTCCGCTTGACGGATTCCGCATCCCTGCTGTCGATTCGGAACAGCACATCGCCCTTCTCCACGTAATCGCCGCGTTTTTTCAGCACCTCGATCACTTCGCCGCTGGCTTTGCTCACGATATCAATAGCCGTTGCGGCGGAAATATCCGCAACCTGCTCGGTCGGGCTGGCTATCCGCTGCTTCGTGATCGCCTCGGTCTTCACCGCTCTGACCTTAAGCTGCGCTTCCGCCATTCCCTTAGGTCCCCCGGGAGCCGAACAGCCGGCGGCCATTGCCGCCACAACTGCAGCCAATGTCATTACAGCCAGCACGCGTATAGGGCGAATCTTTGATTTTCTACTGCCCGCACTGATCCTTTTCATTGCTTTGCCTCCTCCATGCTTTTGCAAATCTCTATCTGATCTATAAGAATCACGCTTTTTGGATTTCTCAGAAGATCTATCCTTCCAGAGTCCCCTCATGGTTCATCGGAGGGTTCCCTCTATGGATTTTCCTCGAAATATACGCCTTAACTTCCTCTATAAGCTCATAAACGATCGGAACGACAATCAGCGTAAGAATCGTCGATGTCGTCAGACCGCCGATAACAACGACCCCGAGGCCCTTGCCGATCAGGGCTCCTTCTCCGGACAGCCCCATTGCCAGCGGGATCAGCGCCATAATCGTGGCCCCCGCCGTCATGATAATCGGCCGGAAACGAACCTTACCCGCTTCAATCAAGGCATGGCGCACCGTATAGCCTTCCTCGCGCAGCTGCTGGGCGCGGTCGATCAATACGATGGCGTTCGTCACGACGATCCCGATAAGCATCATAAAGCCGATCATGGAGGTGACATTGAGAGCCTGTCGGGTTATGACCAGCCCGATCAGACCGCCGATTGCGGCCAACGGAAGCGAGAACAAGATCGCGAAAGGCGCTGCGGCATTCCCGAAGGCAAGGACCATAACCAGATAGACCATAAAGACGGCAACGGCCATTGCCATGAATAATTGCGTGAAGCTCTCGTTAATGTCCTCATTAACCCCTCTGACTTCCGGGGTTACGCCGTCAGGAAGCTCAACCGAGCGCAATGCTGCAGATACCTTGGCGCTGACAGCATTTTTGTTTTCCGCCTTAATCTTTGCGGTTACTCTTACGAGCTGCTTCTGATCGTCGCGCCCTAAGGAAACGGCGCCCGGTACAAGGTTGATCTTGGCTACCTCTTTCAAATAGACGACAGACCCGTTCGTTCCGGTTAACGGAATATTGCCGAGCTTCTCGAGCGAGTTTTTATCGGATTTATCCATGGAGATCGTAGTCGTGTAAGTCACTCCGTCCAGCTTTAAGTCGCCGAGCCTTTGCTTCTGTATCCAGTTGCTCGCCGTTTCACGGACCGTAGCTGCCGTCAGGCCGAAGGCGCGGGCTTTCTTCTGGTCGACGGCAATTTCAACCTCTGTTTTCCCGTCGCTCAGGCTATCCTCAATCTCGCTTAGCTCCTCGAACTCCTGCAGCTTTGCTTTGACGATAGCTGCCGCCTGCTCCAGCCGGTCCTGATCCTCCCCTTTCAGGTTATAGGAGAAGTCGGTTCCGGATACGCCGTTACCTCCGCCTACACCCCGTGGCTGCACTTCCGAGCCTGCTGGAAGCTCAGAGAGAAGGAACTGCTTTACCTGCTGCATCACTTTGTCGGGATCCACATGCTCGTTCACCTCGACGTAGATTTGGGAAGCATACGTCACCCGGTCGGTGCCGCTGCCGTTATATCCGGCCAAGCCTTCTACGTAGGTGAACAACGGATTCCCCTGGCTGTCCTTCTCATCCATCAGCAGCTGCTCAAGCTCCTGTGTCTTCGCATTCGTAGCCTCGAACGCCGTTTCATTAGGCAGCTTCAACACGAAATACATCGTCCGGGAAGGCTTGCCGTCCGGAAGGAAGGAGACCCCAAGAGCCGGAATCGTTGCAGCCAGGGTGACGATGAATAGCACCGCAGCCATTAACAGCGATTTGATCCGGTGCTTCAAGGACCAATGCAAAATGTTCTCATAGGTTTGCATAAACTTGCCTTGCGGTGCTTCCTCATGGGAATGACCCTTACCGATCTTACTTCTCAATACCAGCAGCTTGGCCAGCATCGGGATGACGGTTAGGGCTACCAGCAAGGAGGACAGCAGAGCACAGGCAAGCGTGATCGCAAACGGACGGAAAAATCCGCCCACCACCCCACTGACCATCCCGATCGGAGCGAAGACACCGACTGTAGCCAGCGTCGACGATGTGATGGCCATCGATACCTGCTTGGTCGCAAGCATTATCACGGATTCATTTCGTTTCTGCGCTTTTTCCAGGGAGGTGTATATGTTCTCGATAACAACGATCGAGTCGTCCACAACCCGTCCGACGGCTATGAACATCCCGCCGAGCGTCATCGTATTGAGTGTTAAACCAAGCTGCCACATCAGCAGAAGCGTGATAAGAATGGACAGCGGAATCGACACAAGCACGATTAGCGTCATCCGCACATTGCGCAGGAACAGCAAAATCATGAACGAAGCAAGCAGCGCTCCGACCACGCCTTCACGAAGCATGCCGTTGATCGATTCTCTGATTTCATCTGCGCTATCATAGGTTGTTTTGAAAACCGCGTTAGGTATGGTTGTCTTCCATTGTTCCTTCAGCTTCTCAACGGAATCGGAGAAATCAACCGCGTTGGCATTTCCTGTTTTGTACAAAATCATGGAAATGGCCGGTTTGCCGTTGAAGCGCCCGACAAAATCCGACTCGGTGATCGATTTCACCTTGGCGACCCGGTCCAGCGTAATGATGTTACCCTTGCCGCCTGTAATTTCAATTTGCTCGATATCGTACACACTCTTAATATCGCCTGTAACCCGGGCGCTTTTATCGTTGCCGCTTACTTCCACGGTACCGATCGGACTTTTGGTCACAGCTGCCCGTATGGCCGAGGTGACTTGGTTCGGAGTCAGGCTGTAGGCGTTCATGGCATCGGCATCCAATTCGATATCCAGACTGGTATCCCGAACCCCGATGGAATCCAGGTGGTCGATGCCTTTGATCGATTCCAAATCCGGCTTGATCGTATCTTCATAGAGCTTATCCAGCTCGGTCTGACTCATTCCATTCTCCGCATTGGCTACCAAATAAATGGAAGGCATCGATGCCGCACCAAAGGTTGACGCCTTCGGCGTGCCTGCTGAATCCGGAAGCATGACCTCCTGCAGCAGACTCTCGATATCCTGTTTCTTTTTATCGGTGTCCACGTTCTGCTTGAACTGGAGCAAAATTCTGGCGTTATTCTCGCTCGAGGTCGATCTCATCGAATCCAGATCCTCGATATTGGCCAGCTTTTTCTCCAGAGGCTCGGTCACCTGCTCCATAACGTCCTTCGGCGAACCCGTGTAGGTTGCGCTTACCATGACGATAGGGAACGATACATTCGGCATGTTCTCTACCTTGAGCTTGCTTGTCGCAAAAACGCCGCTTCCGAACAAGAGAATCATGATGATGAACAAGGCCGATACATTTTTCATGGAAAACTGGGTTAATCGGTTCATTTCAGCACTCCCCTCGGTCCTTTCCTGGTTTCTTATTTCTATTTTTTTGCGTACGAATTCTAGCATAATATGGCAATATGAACTCAATATGAATTAACTCAAAATATCCCCACAAAGTGGGGCCTTGGCTTCGAAGCCCATTCAGGTACTTTGCGGGGAGCCCCGAAATTTATAAACCCTATAATGTTAAAAAAAGCACGTACTGCCCTTTTTTGGAAAAAATAAAAGGCCGTCCGTTGGGACGACCTGTACTTTTTTACCCGTCAAAGCCTCGAATAACCTCTATTGGAATAGGCGGTAATAACCTAGGAGAAGGCCTTCTTCTTCATCACGCCGGGCAGCATTACTTTAAATACAGAACCTTTGCCCGGCTTGCTGTCTACAGTAATTGCACCTTGATGCAGCTCAACGATCTTCCTGACGATCGATAAGCCCAGTCCGTTGCCGCCTACTTCCCTCTGCCTGGCCCGATCGGCCTTATAGAACCGGTCGAAAATATGATGGATTTCTCCCTGCGATATGCCGATTCCCGAATCGTGCACCGTCACCTGCACCCGATCGACCAGCAGCTCCAGCTTCACCTTGATTTTGCCGCCTTGCGGTGTAAATTTGATCGCATTGCTGAGCAGGTTGATCCATACCTGACTGAGCTGGTCCTCGTCCGCAATCAGCATGACGGGGGGAAGAGCCAGCTCCATCTGCAGCTGCTTGGCGCTCCAAATCGGCTCCTGTGATACGATGATCCGGCGAATTTGCTCGTCAAGACGATAAGCTATGGGGTGAAACGGATGATGCTCCGATTCCAAGGACGCCAGGCTGAGCAGATTGTCGCTTAACCGGGACAGCCGTTCCGATTCCTTCATAATGATCTCCAAATATTGATTGCGCTCCTCTTCGGGCAGCTCGGTATAGCGAATGAGCTTGGAGAACCCGGCGATCGACGTTAACGGCGACTGAATCTCGTGGGACACGCTGGAGACAAAATCCTGCCGCATCAGCTCAAGCTGCTTCAGCTCTCCAGCCATATGGCTGAAGCTTCGGGCCAAGTCGCCGACCTCGTCCTTGCGGTCCAGCCAGCTGAAGGTAATGTCGAAATCCCCTTTCGATATACGCTGAGTAGCCTGTGTCAGCAATTTCAGGGGTTTTACCAAATAACGCGCTGCAATAAGCACACATACGCTTCCTATAATTAAAGTAACGGCGAGCACGGTAATCAGAATGAATCTGAAATTGTCCTCCGTATTTCGCACGACCGGACGAACGAAGATCGCATAGCTATTGCCGTTGATTTTAAACGGATAGCCTACGTACTGCTCGGAGGGCTCCCCGGATTGTCTGGCAGCCTGACCGTTCAATACTTGCTGCACCACTGATTCCGGCAGGCTTACCCGGTCCTGTCGGGTACCGAACTCGCTCTTATTCAGCTTCGAATCATATAGCGTGACGAAGTACCTCTTGGCCCAGTGAAGGTTATGTAAATAAGCCTCCATATCCGTGCCCCTCATTTCCTGGAAAATAGCGACCATATCCTCCGACGCATTGTATAAATCCTTCTGCATTTCCGATTCGAACAGGTCTCTAAACCAGTAATTCGATGCGTAAAAAGCGATGCATAATCCCAGGATGACCGACACAATGAAGGTCAGTGCGACTCGAACATAAAGGGACCGGATCATATGGTAAGCTCCAGTTTGTAACCTAATCCGCGCACCGTCACAATCGAAAAGTCGGAAGCCTCATCGGCAAACCGTTCCCTAAGTCTCCTGATGTGAACGTCCACCGTACGTTCTTCCCCTTCATAATCCATCCCCCAGATTTGATCCAGCAGCTGCTGCCTTGTAAACACCCGGTTCGGCTGACCCGCCAGCGTGAACAGCAGCTCGAACTCCTTCAGGGGCAGGGTCTGCCTTTTGCCGTGCCGGTTCACCTCGAGATTTTTGCGGTTCAATTCCGTCTCTCCGATCACCATGACTTGGGAGGTGTTTATCCGGTACCGCTTCATCAGCGCTTTGACCCGCATGGCGAGCTCCATCGGATCAAACGGTTTGACCACATAATCGTCGGTACCGAGCTGGAAGCCCTTCACCTTATGGGCGGGCTCGCTCTTGGCCGTGACCATCAGCAGCGGCAGATCGGGATACCGGCTTCGTATTTCCCTGCACAGCTCCCATCCGTCCATCAAGGGCATCATAATATCAAGAATGACCAGATCGACTCTTGTCCTCTCCAGCAGCTCAAGCGCCTCCAGGCCATTGCCGCTGTCCAGCAGCTGCATCTCTTCGTTGCGCAGAGCCACTTTGATCAGCTGTCTAATAAAAGGATCATCATCCACAATTAACACTTTAGTCATCATCGTTCCCTCTTTCATGGATACACAGGACTGAAGCGCTTCGACTTTCTATATTCAATGACACCCCGCTTCTTAAATTCAAAAGACGGATGCCGTAGTTTCCACGTATGTAAGTTTGAGGCGCATTCCTATCCTATTGTATCATATCGGACGAATATGAACTGAATATGAACAAAATGGGGGTATGTGGCGATCTGTTTCCTCTTGTGTCCGGGAATTCAATCCACATGGTTCTTGTATTCGGTCGGTGAGAAGCCGGTATATTTCTTGAAGCATTGACTGAAATATTGCGGGTTGCTGTATCCGACCTTTTCCGCCACCTCGTAGGATTTCAAACCGCTGATTCTCAACAGCTCGGTGGCTGCTTTCATACGGGTTTGCAACAAAAAATCACTGAACGTAATATTTTTTTCCTTTTTAAACAGAATGCTTAAGTAGGTCGGACTGATGTGCACGTAACGTGCTACCTCCTGAAGAGATAATCCTTCTATCGCATAGTGACGTTCTATATAATCGGTTGCCTTATGAACCATGCTTTTCGTTTGAATCTCCCGTTCGCGGTTCGTAATATCTATGAAGCGATTGGCCAGCTGACGTATGGAGTCAAATATCTCCTGCACCGTTTGAAGCCGCTCCAGCTCATGATAGTACGAGTGGAAGGAATCGAAGCCTTCCAAATATTTGGCATTTCGTTTGACGATTTCCTCCAATTCCTTGAACATAAGAAGACTGATTTCGATGCCTATCAGCCGGACCTGGACCAGCGAGACGAACTTGATGTCCAGCACCCTTTGCTCAATGCTGTCCAGAATGGAGTGAGCCTCTCTTTCCAGCCCCAGCTTCACCTTCATAACAAGCTCGCTCTCAATGCCGTTTAACAGGATCTCAGTGGAGCAGGACGGAGGCAAGCCCGTATCGCCAACGGTTAATACTCTGTTCGTGCCGATCATATGACGGAATTCAATAGCTGCTTTCGCATCGCGATAAGACCTGGTCACGTCACGGGGGTGATCATAGACAAAGCCTATGCCGACCGTTACCGTTGTTTTCAAATATTTTTCTACATTTACCCGAATCGTTTCCGCAATTTGCAGCGCATGCTGTTCAAGCAGATCCGGCTCCCCATCCCCGTAATAAATGATGACAATCTCGCCTTCCTCCGAATCAAACAGGATGCCTTCATCCTCATACCCGCTTATCGTTTCTTCGGCGACGTTCAATATGCAGTATTTCAGCATTTCCTTCCCGAACCGGTTTTGATAATCGGGGTAGCTGTAATCGTCGGCCGCCAATAAAATTACGACATAACGGGCAGCCGGCAGCCGGCATTGGAGAAAGTCGCTATGGGAACGGATTTCATCCTCGGACAAGTTCTCCTTGATTAATTTCTCCAGAAATCTTTGCCGCAGCAGCGGCATGCCTTCGATGACCTTCCGCTTCATTTCGTTCTCGTATTCCAGCTCAGCCATTGCCCTTTTGGCCGTTTCCATAAGATGCCGTGAGTCGACGGGCTTCAATAAATAGTCGAACACCTTTAATTTGAGCGCGCGGTGAGCCAGCTCGAACTCGTCAAAGCTTGTGAGCATAATAATTTTCGTCTCGGGGAATCTTTCCTTGACCGCCTCCGTCAGCTGGAATCCGTCCATAAAAGGCATTCGGATATCGGTTAACAGAAGATGCGGCCGTACCTCGGCTATAAGACTTAGGGCTTCTTCCCCGTCTCTAGCCGTACCCGCAACAGTAAACCCGTTCTGCTCCCACGGAATCGTTCGTGTTAAGCCCCTTCTAATTATACTGTCGTCATCTACTATGACTACCTTCATCATCCCAGCACCCCCATGCTCATGATCCGTAAAACGGGATCCTTACCGTCACGATGATCCCTTCACCAAGCCGTTTTTCGTAAAGCAAGCCGTAAGATGCCCCGTAGTTCAATTTCAGACGTTTATTGACATTTTGGATGCCGAAGCCAAGCATGCTCTCCCCGCCCGACTCCTCCGTCAAGCTGCGATTAATCGCCTCGATCTCTCCTTCCGTCAGCCCCTTCCCGTTATCCTCGACATATAATCGTATTTCCTGATTGGATAACTGGCCCCAGATACGGATCAAGCCTTGGCCCCGTTGCTCCTTCATCCCGTGATAGATAGCGTTTTCAACAAGAGGCTGCAGAGTCAGCTTCACAATATTGCAATTCATAATCTCCGGCACCACATCGATTTCATAAGTGAAATCCTCCCCATACCGCATCTGCTGGATGTACAAATAATTGCGGATATGCTCGATTTCCAATGAGATAGGGATAATTTCATTGCCCTTATTTATGCTGATTCGATAAAAGCTCGATAATGCAGCGACCATTTCGGCGGCTTCCTTATGCTCCTCCATCTCGCAAAGCTGTTTAATCGAAAACAGGGTGTTATACAAAAAATGCGGCTTTATCTGCGACTGCAGCACAGCCAGCTCCGCTGAACGCTTTTTTTCCTGCTCTTCCTTGACTTCATCTAGCAAATTCCTGATTCTAAGCGTCATCTCCTGAATCCCTCTGCTCAAAATGCCGATTTCATTAGAGGGGAAGGTTTTGAACTTAATATCCAGATTCCCGTCTTCAATGCGATTCACTTTATGACTCAACTTAATCAGAGGCTTTGTAATGATATGAACGACAATATTGGAGAGTATGGCAGCAAACCCAATGATCAGAAGCATCGCCGTTATAATGACCAGGCCGATTGAATTAACCTTGTTAAACAGCTCGCTTTCCGGCACAATCGCAGCAATCTTCCATTTGTTGAGGCTCAGCGTATCATAGACGATCAGCATTTTCTCGCCGTACTTGTTTGTGATGTTAATCTGTCCTGAAGGCTCTTCAGCAGTCATCAGTTGTTTTTGCAGCATCGAATCCTCCACATCATAGCGCTGCTCCACATGTTTAAAGCTCATCACCCCGTCATTGCTTACGATGCATAAATAACCGTTGGTGCTGATCTTGGCATTGTTCAATAAATCACTGAAAAACCGGCTCTTCAAATTCATCATGAAGATGCCTTTGGTGTGCGCTTTGTCCTTTCCAAACATGCGGTACACACTAACGACCTGGGGGGTTGCCAAAGTAAATTCATCATGTATGTTAAGCCATTTGATTACGGATAGGCGATCATTTTCTAATTTGCGGGCATAGTCATCCAATGAAATGGTAACGGTTGTTGCTAAGGAATTTTGCTTGAACAACGACACCCGGCCGCCATTGTAATAGAACAATACGGAATCGAGCATGGAATAACGTTCAAAGTACGAATCCAGCGCTTTATTCATAAAAATGTAATCCTCCGGCTCTAGCGAGCTTTCCGGATCATCCGTCTTGTTCATAATGGCAACCCATTCGGATTTGTTCTCGAGGCCGATCAATTCTGCGATAAAGGCGGTTAATTTGTCGTTCAGCAAACTTTTGGTTTGAGCGATCGTGTCATTTAAATTGGTAAAAGAGTTCTCCTCCAGCTGCTGCGAGGCAAGAATAAAAGATATGGTTCCTGTGACCACTACGAAAAAAATAATGATAGGGATAAACAACCAAAGGATCGTTGATTTTAATGAGCGAAATACCGGCATGTAGATCCTCCCTTTAGAAGGCATTTAGGGGGAACTAAGCATCGTTCTCCCCAAATGCAATGGACGCTTGCTTATTTTTTCATTGCCGCATCATAATCCGCTTTTGCCTTCTCCATCGAAGTCGCCCAGCCTTTAACGAACTCATCGACTGTCATTTTGCCTGTAAGCACTTTTTGGAAATCAGGCTCGAGCTGCTGCGTCGTAATCTTCGTATAATCCGGAAGATGCGTAGGCAGGCTTAACGAAACCGTATCCTTATCCGCCAACACTTCCGCGCCTTGCTGGATATGCTGCGTATTTTTTACGTAGTCGCTTTTCAGTGAATCGGTGTTGGTCGGCATTTGGCCGATGCTTTGGTTCCAATACGTTTGGCTATCCGCGCTCATCAAGAAGCTGATGAATTTCCAAGCTTCCTCAGGATGCTTCGAATTTTTAAACATAACCAGCCCGTTGGCAACGGGAACGACAACTCTTTTGCCGTTAGCGGCTTTTGGCGGAATGACTCCTGCAAACTTGTCGTTACCCAGGTTGGTTAAGTGATCGTTATAGGAGCCGAAGTTATGCTGAATAATAGCGGATGTGCCTGTATCGAACGTGGCGTTCATTTCCTTGTTGCTGTTCGTTACGTCGCTGACAGGCGTGTTCTTTTTATATAGAGCGACATACTTGTTCAAAAATTCCGTGATTCTAGGATCTCTCACGGTTGCCTTACCGTCAGGCGTAAAGTACTCTGTGATACCGGAATAGGCATAAATCATGGAGGTCAGCTGATTGATGCTGCCCGAACCTCCGCGAATACTGAATCCGTAACGGTTATTTTTGATATCGGTCAGCTTCTCCACATCGGTGAAGAAATCATCCCAGGTCGCAGGCGGGTTCAGCCCTGCGCTCTTCACCCAGTCCGTACGATACCAGAGAATGTCCAGAAACATCGTATGCGGCAAATAATACAGCTTCTTATCCGCAGTCAGCCCCCGGTCGAATTGAATAATGTTGGAAGCAATTTTGTCTTTGTCGCTCCACTTGTCAAAATAAGGGTCCAGCTGCTGAACAGCGCCCTTGGCTACAAAATCGGATAACCAAACCATATTGATACCTGCTACGTCCGGGGTATCATTAGCCGCGATGGACACATCGTATTTTTGTTTGGCACCGCTGGCCGGGATCCCCACATACTCTACCTGAATGTTAGGGTTTTTCGCCTGAAAGCGCTTAATTAGCTCTTCATAGAAAGGAGTTCGGTTCGGTCCGGGGTTCTCATCCCAGAAAGTAATCTTCACGGTGTCCGACGCTTTGGCGGCCGGTTCCGATTTCGTCTCTGCGCTTGGCGCATCTCCCCCGGTCCCGCAGCCAGATAAGGTCAACGATAAGGCAGAACCCATGAGTAAGAGCAGCTTTAGACCCTTTTTGTGCACGTTAACATCTCCTTAGTATTATTAATATATGCTAAATCCCCTTTTGAATAAAGGTCCAAAAAGAGAATTAGTTCGCGAAATTTATCCTTTCACAGCTCCTGCGCTCATGCCCTGCACCAAAAATTTTTGAACGTAAGCAAATAAGATGGAGGCCGGCAATAAAGCGATAACGCTTCCGGCAGCCAAGGCGCCGTATTGAATGTCATATTCGCCCTGCATGTAGCGGAGTCCAACCGGCAAGGTGAATAGTGCTTTTTTGCTGATCAGCATGAGCGCGAATAGGAACTCGTTCCACGATCCGATAAAGGTGTATACCATGGTTGCAACGATCCCCGGCAGCAGAATCGGGAAGATAACCAGGAAGACAGATTTTAATCGGCTGCAGCCGTCCACCATCGCCGCTTCTTCCAGCTGCTCGGGAATGTTGGTAATAAAGCCGCTCATTAATATGGCGTTGAATGGAAGCTGGAACGTGCTGTTAATGATGACTAATGCCATTAAATTACTGGTGAGATGTAAGGTTCTGAAAATCTCGAACATAGGAATTAACAGCATTGCCCCCGGTATAAATTGCGTACATAACAGCAGCAGCATGAACAGCTTCTTGCCTTGAAACTTGAATCGGCTAATCGCATAGCCTACCAGAATGGAGCAGACAAGCACGATCACTACCGTCAGCGCCGCCACGATCAAGCTGTTGAAGAAATACTTGGAGAATCCTACGTTATTCCACGCGATCAGAAAGTTGTTGAATGTGGCCGGCATGGGCCAATACTTGATCGGGAGCTTCGTAATGTCGCTCTCTCTCTTAAACGCCGTGACCAGCGCCCAGAATAACGGAAATAAGGTGAACACCATCGCCAGAAGCATCGGGATATACAATAGTCCGGCTCTCTCCAGCAGTCTAGGGAGAATGGGGGGTGATTTCATACTTTGTGCACTTCTCATGCTACTCTTCCTTTCCATATCCGCTTATTTTCAGGTAGAACACCGCAAACAGCAGCAGGATAATAAAGCCGATCACGGTTAAAGCCGAGCCGTAACCAAAGTCTTGGGCAACCACCGCTTGCTTGACAATGTACATCGGGAGTGTTGTAGTCAGATCTATCGGTCCGCCTGTCCCATTAGTCATGACAAAGATTAAATCGACGTTGTTAAACTCCCACACCGCACGAAGCAATGTCGTTAAGATGATGGTTGTTTTCAAAAACGGGAGCGTAATATGGATAAACGATTTCCATCTTCCGGCCCCGTCCACCACAGCGGACTCGTACAAGTCGCCAGGGATCGTCTGCAAACCGGCAAGCAGTGCGATAGTGAAGAAAGGTATCCCTCTCCATAATTCGGCGGTTACGATAGAAGGGAATGCCGTATGCACCTCAGAGAGCCAAGCAATCTTGTGATCGATAAGGCCCAGCTTCATAAATAGATCGTTGATCGGCCCTATTTGCTCATTGAAGAGTATTTGCCACAAGGTGGAGGTTACTACCCCTGAGATCGCCCAGGGCAGAATCGCTGCCGATCGGAATATGCCGCGGAATTTGAAGGTTTGATTCAGCATGAGCGCAATCCCCAGTCCGCATGCGAGCTGCAGAACTACCTCGACAAATACCCATTTGGCCGATACCCATAAGGTTGAAAAAAACAGCCGGTCCGACGTAAAAATAGCTTTAAAATTGTCCAGCCCCACAAATCCGTTCTCGTAGGCTTTCGCAGGATTGAACTTCTGCAAGCTGTAGTAAAATACATTTCCGACAGGATAGAATAAAAAAACGACAATAAGAATAATGGCCGGCGCGATCAAAATGTAAGGCAACCACGGAATGCGCTGCTTTTGTTTTCTTGCGACCGATCGGTTTACAACGGTTGATGAGTTGGTAATCACTGGGTTTCCTCCGCTTCAGACTTTTATGATTCGTGTTGCTCGCTCCATACTTGAATTGTAAAATAGTTAGCCTGAACGGAGAATCAAATATCATTATCATAGTGTTTAAGTTCATTAACAAAATAATGTCTTAAAGCTTGAAGCTGATTCAGTTGCTTTGGAGAAGATACGGCTATTTTTAAATAAACAAGAGAAGCAGGGATTGCTCCCGCTCCTCTTGTTTGCAATGGGCTTTAACAATAGCTCTGTATTAGTTTGTTTTGGCAAGGCCAATAAAATCGAAGGATTGACCGCTTGCGGCGCCTGCAACCGTAAATCTGAAGGTGTGGCTGCCTGCAGCCAGTGCTGCGCTTCCGACTTTGGCCAGGTACATCCCTTGAGCGGCCGACGAACTTACCGTCTCACTTACTGAGCCCACATTGGTGCCATCGACAGTTAGCTGCATAGCAGCTCTATTGCCATTACTATTCTTGGAGCCGAACAGCACATCGTAAGTGCCGCTTGCCGCAACGTTTATCGTAAACTCGATGTATTGATTGGCAGCCCCAAAATTCACCTGCAAATGTGTACTATTCCATGCGCTGTTGCGGTCATGATTGCCGGCCGTATCATCGGCGCCAGTAGATTTGGTGTTATTGTTAGAAGTAGTATAGCTGCCTGCCGGGTCGATATCGTAAAGCACATCGACTATTTGGACCTTATAATAGGCGTTCGCTGACGCGTCCTGTGACGTTACTTTCAAGAGATCTCCCGTAACCAGAGGCGTGCTGCCTGTCTTGACCGTATAGACGGCGTCTGTGACGGAATAGGTCTGGTTCAGCCCGTCTGAGGATTCTATCTCCGCCAGCAGCTGGGCTGCGGTTATGCCCGCATTGGCAATAACCGACCGACTCGAATTATACACCGTTGCTACATGAGGATGTCCTGCTGCCCTCGCCTGCACATACGTGCTGGAAGGCAGAGCATTAATAGTTAGAACATACGCAGCTGTTGTGCCGTCCTCAGCCGTTACAATGAGTCTATCCCCATTTATGACGTTAGTTTTGGGTGCTCCTCCCGCCGCATTCGTAATGGTATAGGTTTGGGCGGTTCCATCCGTAGATTTCAACTGACCTGGAATGGAAGCAACCGGCGTTGCGGTCCCAGAGGTTGCAATTCTGCGGTCTGTGTTATGAATGGCAGCTATGGTCGTGCTGCCTGCGTTCAGCGCAATATTCGTATTGCTGCCGGCTGCTTGAGCGGCTTGGATTGCATAGGTCATACGCGTCTTTCCGTCCATAGCCGTTATAACCAATGTATCGCCTGCGGCCAGCAGCCCCGATACCTTCTCGGCACTGGCGGCATCATTGACGGAATAAGTCTGCACCGAGCCGTCGGAGGATACGATTTGAGCCTTGAGATCCGCTACGGTTGTGTTAGAAGCAACTTTAACTATCATGGCGTCATTATCAATGGCTGTCACATTAGGATGATTAGCCGCCAACTGAATATTCGTGTTGGATGATGGCCCTGCTTCAGATTCCTTGGCAAATTTGATGTAATCGATAACTATAGACCCTGCACTGGTGGCAACGAATCGCACCGGATAGCTGCCTGCAGCCCCAAAGGTCACTTGGCCAAGATCGGCCGGAGTAAACACATTGGCTGTCGCACTATTCTGATTGACCGGCGATCCGGCTGCATTGCCGTTGACATAAGCCTGAACGGTAGCCCTTCCCGCCGTATTCGTCTTGTATTGGTAGGACACACGATAGGTGCCTGCTGCTGGCACAGGGATGCTGAATTCGATCCACTCACCAACCGGTACGGCATTGGTTTGCAGATAAGTGATCCCATTCGTTGAAGACGTAGATAATGAAATGCCTGCAATGCTCTTTTTGACTGAATTGAGCTGCGTCTCGCCTCGAACCGTAATTTCGAGCGGAACCACAATACTGTATTTTTTCACGGTTGTTCCGTCTTGAGCAGTTACGACGAGGAAATCTCCCGTTTCCAGCATTCCGGAAGGTTTAGCTTTGTTCGAAGAGTCAACAACTGCATAAGTCTGTGTTGTCTCGTCCGTCGATTCAACTTGAGCCACAATGTCAGCCACTGTCGTTCCAAGCGCTGCCGTAATCGAATTATTTATTTTGTCCAAGCTTGTCAAATTCGGATGACCCGCCAGCTTTAATTGGATCGAAGTATTGTGCGGATCCTGCACCCTCGTATTTGGATAGGTTTGCTTAGTCGAAACCGTTACATTGTTTACATCTGCAAGAGCCGTCAGATTATTACCCCAAACATCCTTATAGTAGGAAGAATTCGTAATTGATATATTGCTTGCATTTTTCAATTGAATGACATTCGGGTTGCCAGTGCCGCTTACCATTTTCGTCTGGTCTATGGCGGCATTTTTCACGTCATCCAGTACGATGGCATACCGGTCATCATTTTTCTCAAAGTTGGTTGTGACATTGGTCAAGGTGAGCCCGTCTACATGTCTTGCCCAGAAGCCGTATGATGGTTGTTCACCAATATCAGCAACGTTATATTTGCCGACGCCCAGCTCCGGAGGACTGATCTCCGAATCGGCCAAGCTGTTGCCGCCCTTCACCAGAAGGGTAACATTCTCAAAATGCAGATTCTCAATGTAGCCTATATTGCGCCCGTCCGGCAGCACCGGTCCGCCTTCACCCACCTTGTAGCCCGCAATGATCGGCGTCGCCTTGTTCTGGTTCGTATATTTAACCCAGCGCTTGGAAGGATCGCCATATTGGCTTCCACCATAAACCTCTTCAATGTTAACATCCTTGATAAATACGTTCCTTACCTGCCCGATATTGACGTTCGTGCTCAGCAGTTCGTCTCTTTGAACACCGTTCTCCATAAATTTCATTCGTTTGGCATCGCCGCCGATCACGCGTCCTCTATTGGAAATAGAGATAAAGAACGGTGCCCGCGTACGTCTCATCTCGGACTTATGATGCACCGGACCTGTCATGCCGTAGTTCAAATAAATATTTTCAATATGACCGCCGTCGTTAGTGGATATGGAGAATCCGGCCTTATTGCCAGCGAGCACATAAATATTGTCCACGTAGACGTTTTTAATATCATCTACGGTTTCACTGCCGATTTGGAACAGGTTGCAGTTGGTGTCGCCAATGATATTGCGAACATAGAACGTCGTTGCCGGTCTGGTAAAGCCTAGCGAAGAGTCGCTGCCCGGCTTGACAATGTCATCGGAGGTGCCTTTAGCATAAATATTTTTTGCCGTTACGTAGCTAGATTGCATATAATCAAACACATCCCGAGCTCCGCCACCGCTTCCTTTATCATAATAAAAGTCATGCGTATTGATATAATCCGTACCGGTAGCCAGCATGGCAAAGTGGCCTGCTCTATCGACTCTGAGCATATTGCTGATATCCGTTAGTCTGACTTCATTGGTGCCGTCAGGATTAATGCTTTGAATATAGTAGGGCTCATCCTTCGTAGGGTTATTCGTTTCTTCATACCAAAGGTCCAGCCCGTTATCCAAACCGCCGAACTCGAAGTTCGTGCACAGCTTGACGGTCACCATTTTATCCGTGCGGTTATCCGGAGCATTATCCATAACGCCGTCACCGGTTACCAGATTTCCGTTGCCTGTGATTTTGCCGTTGCCGATGATTTTGATATTGTCCAGCCGTTCCCCGAAAAACATGCTGTTTCTAAAGTAATGATGCCCTACATCCTGCTTGGTCAAATAATTTTCAGGGTCCTTGTACGGCCCTGTTGCGGTTGGAGAAGTGCCTGACCGATATCCTTTATCCGAAAAGTACGTGGTCTCAGGAGCGTCCCCGCCCTTCAAGGCCGCAATAGTCGCATCCTTATGGATGTACAGGTACACATTGCTTTGGAGATGAACGGTTCTCACGTTAAACGTGCCGTTCTCAAAGAGCAGCGTTCCTCCGCCTAAAGAATTCAAATACATAATGGCATCGTTAATGGCTTGGGTATCGTCCGCTTTGCCATCGCCCTTGGCTCCCATGAGCTTGGCATTGAATTTGCCGGTATAAAACTTGGCAATATTCGAGTCTCCCGTATTCTCTCCGCCGTTAACGGCAAGCTTGAAGTAGTACTCGGTATTCGGAGTGAGGTTCGTTACCTCCACTTCTTCACCTTGCGCATTGACTGCAAACGGGCTCTCGGTCCATGTAGTTCCCTTATCCGTCGATTGCATCAGCTTAATGGAAGAAGCGTGTTTGGCCGCGCTCCAGCTGAACTTGGCCTTCGTATACGTATCGCTGGTCTCTTTGTAGGTAAGACTCTTATCCAATACCCGGTTAAAATTGCTGATGGTGCTGACCACGGTTAAGCTTACCGTACCGGTCGGGCTTTTTAACACTTCCGGCTCCGATGTTGTGTAAGAGGCTTCAAATGTATAGCCGCCCTGCTTCAAGTTCACGCCCTCGAATGTAATTTCGAGATCCGCTCCGTTGGCCGGTCTAAAGTCAAGCCCCTTGAAGTTGAGAACCTGGCTTCCGTCCTCTTGATGATCAATGGTCACCGTACCCACCTGCTGAAACCGGTATCCCGCTCCCGTTCGGCCTATGGATTGCGTTGCAAGCTCGGATAGCTTAACTTTCCCTCTTCCGATCACGTTTACGGAGGTGTTATCCATCGTGACTCCAACTCCCTGCGGAACCTTAAGCACAACCTCCGTTGCCGGACTTCTCATCCCTGCAAAAAAATTCAACACCACATCGGACGGCGTATCGGCCGTTATCGTGTTTTGGACAAGCTCCATCTTTCCTCTTAACGCGCCTTTGATGAAGTTAACCGTGTAGTCGCGGGCTGCCTGGCCTGCGGTTACCGTTAACACATCCCCTTGTGCCACAGGATCTGTCATTGATTTGGCTTGACCATTCGCTCCCTTGACTGCGTAGGATTGGGCGGCAGAGGTCTTGGCGGTGATTTGGTTCAGCAATTCTTCTACGGTATTGACTGTCAGCGTAGTAAGACCCGCCCCTTCAGCCGTATCCACTGTATAAATATAAGTATTGCCGGAGGTAATATGGATCACGCCATCGGTAATATCGTTAATATAGTTGTAATCCCCTCCTTTTAGTTGAATATCTGTCGGCGCGCTTTTCACTGGGACGACAACCTCCAAACTTGCCGTATCGGCTTTCGTATTGTCGGACAATCTCGTTACTTCCAGTACGAGATTTACCATAGTCTGAGCTGCCGGCGGCATGACCGTTCCATCAAGAGCTATGACGTTCGGGTCACTTGATGATTTGATCGCAACAGCGAACCCCGGCGGTACGGTCGGCAGCGTCAGTACCGCAGCATCCTGCGGTGGCGCGGCAATCGAGGTTATCGACTTTGCCACATCGGCTGCTGTTTGCTGCACTATACTTTTGGCAGGGACGACAACCTCTAGGCTTGCCGTGTCGGCTTTCGTGTTGTCGGACAATCTCGTTACTTCCAGTACAAGATTTACCGTAGTCTGGGCTGCCGGCGGCACGATCGTTCCGTCTAGAGCTATGACGCTCGGGTCACTTGTTGATTTGACCGCAACAGCGAACCCCGGCGGTACGATCGGCAGCGTCAGTACCGCAGCATCCTGCGCCGGCGCGGCAATCGAGGTTATCGACTTTGCCACTTCAGCTGCTGTTTGCTGCACTACACTTTTGGCAGGGACGACAACCTCTAGGCTTGCCGTGTCAGCTTTCGTGTTATCCAATAGTCTTGTGACCTCCAATACTAGACGGACTGTTGTCTCCTCCTTAGGCGGAACAATCGATCCGTCAAGTGCAATTACGCCTGGGTTGCTTGACGTCTTGATCGCCACAGCGAACCCTGGCGGTACAGTAGGCAGCGCCAGAGCAGTGACATCCTTCAACGGAGGGGTTATCGCGGTAATGCTCTCCGCAACCATTGCCGCCGTCCTGCTGAGAATGGGATTGCCCGAGCTTCTCCGTGAGGAGGTACCGCCTGCTGCTGCCGGTGTGTTAAGATCCGTCTTAACCCCATCTGCCACGACCACGTTAGTTGGTTTAGATTCTATTTTCACGTCATCCGCATTAATTAAAGCGGTTTCAATTTTACCCGGTCCTTTAATTTCCACCGGCGCATCGATCTGGAATTTCGTCACGGTCGAACCTGAGGCCATTTGTACGGATGTGCCAGCCGCCGATTTTTGTATGCCGATACCCGTCACTTTTCCACCCAAAAGCTCAATCAGTGCCTTTGTCCAAACGTTAAGCTGGCCCACATTTCCGTCCAGCATCCTCACGCTGGAGCCGACCGCTTTCTCTTGCACATCGATCGTATCGATGGAGCCCTTCGTCAGCTGTACCGTCACTCCAGGAGCTTCAATGGCAACCTGGTTAAATTGTCCACTTAGTTTAACGGGCTGCTCGGCCGTCTTCGTACCGACTACTTGAACAGTGCCGAAGCCTTTTCCATTTGTATCTGCCGTTTCCAAGATCGCCCCGGAAATCAGCTCTACGTAAGGTATTTCCGATGTTCCTTGCATAAGGATACGAACCTTGCCGTCGTACTTCTGAACGAGCAATGTCCCTGCCAGCTTGGAATTATCAATGACAATGCTGTGCTCGCCTCCGCCCCGGACGACCGTACGGCCTTTGACGGTGACATGCTCCAGGGACACATTGCCCTCTCCGACACCTGGAGTAATAAACAAATCGCCTGAGATATTCATGTCTTTCAAGGTTACGTCTTTGGTGTTAATAACCAGATTCGAGCTCACGTCTCCGGTATAAGTCCCCGCTGCGGACTTCAATTCGCCGGCCACACTGTCCATCATCTTCACGAATTCCGCTCTTGTAATGCTGGCCAACGGATCGAATCGGCCATTCTCGCGACCAGTGACGTACCCGCCTTCTGTCAATGCATTGACATATTCCTTGCTCCAGCTCGCTATAGCCCCGGCATCGGAAAAACGGTCCGACGCCTTCGGATCCTTCGCCTTCAAATCGAATGCCCGGGCAAGGACCACCGCCGCTTCCTGCCGGCTAATCTGAGCATCCGGATTGAAGTTCCCCTTATCATCCCCAGCCACGATTCCGGCAGCTGCGGCTCTGGATAGATCCTTTGCATACCAGGCGCTGGAGGCTACGTCAGGAAACCTTTGAGCCGATTCGCTTGAATACGCGAAAACCCGATTTACTACAGAGACAAATTCCGCCCTCGAAATAGGCACATCCGGCTTGAACGTCCCATCCTCATAGCCGTTAATAACGCCTTTCTGAGACCAGCTACCAATCTCTCTCGACGCCCAATGATTGGAATCATCCGAGAATGATACTTTGACTGTGGAGTCCGCTAAGTCTGCAGTCTCAGCATAGGCCGTCATTCCTGTCGTCGCCATTGAGAACACCATCGATAATGACAGGAACGAAGCGAGCGTTTTCTTCGTCTTGCATAGCATGACTAATCCCCCTTTATCCGTAATAGTTTCATTATAAGGATTAGCCCGTTCTTTTAACGTTTAATATTTTTATATGATTGTATAATTTCTTTTTTAGTTATGATCCCTTGGACTCGGGAAACGTTAAAGCTGTCCAAATTCAAAAGGACAGGTCCCAACGACCTGCCCCTGCTTTTCTAGACTAGTTTAAATTTCAACACTAATTCCTGCAGCTCTGCTGCCATTGTGCTTAAAGACTCTGAGGCGGCCGAAATTTCGCCCATGGATTCATGCTGGTCTGCAGCGCGCTTGGTAATTTGCTGCATCTCTCCAAGTGAGTGTCTGGCAATGCCGACAATCTCATTCATGGTCGCCGAAACCTCCTGCGTACTGGCGGACAGCTCCTCGGTAGCTGCTGAGACCTCTTCGATTTGTGCCGTGACCCCTTCCACAGCATTTACAACGGAGACGAATACCTCACCCACCTTTTCAACCTGGCTGACACTCGTTTGAACCTCAATGATTCCCTCTGCGATAGCTTTGGACGTTTCGGAAGTGGATGCCTGAATTTCGAGAAGCATACCTGCAATCGATCCGGTTGCTTGCGTTGTCTGCTCTGCCAGCTTTTTGACTTCCCCTGCCACTACGGCGAAGCCTCTTCCGTGTTCACCGGCTCTGGCCGCTTCAATCGACGCGTTCAGGGCCAAAAGATTCGTTTGATTAGCGATCTCCGAGATATAGCTGACAATCTGATTGATTTCATTCGATCTCGCTTCCAAAGTCTGTACGGTCTGGGCCGTTCTTTGTACAGCAGTACTTACATTTGTAATCTGATGAACCGCTTCTTGAACGATCGTTGACCCCTGTACGACTTGTTTGCTTACATGCTGGGCGTTTTCATTGACGATGCCGGAGGATTCGGCTATTCTCTGGATGCCGGCCGCCATCTCTTCCATAGCCAATGCAGACTGCGCTGACCCCTCATATTGCGTTTGAACACCATGCGTTACCTCCTCAGCCGATCTTGCTGTGCTTTGTGAAGCGCTTACGGAGCTGGAGGCGATAGCTGTTAACTGCTCTGACGATGCTGCTGTATGCTGTACTGCCTCAGAAAGCTTCATCAATGTAAACTTGAACGACTCCATCATCTCATCCATATGGCGCATCAGCTGCTGCAGTTCATCATGGCCTTTGGGATTCAAGCGATTCGTCAGATCGCCGCCAGCCGCTTTTTTCATCAGTTTCGTCATGAGGAAGATGGGCTTAAGCACATAGGAAGCTGCGAAGTAAGCCAATACGGCTACTGCCAGCAGGCATATGACGGTCACTATAAACACGGTTGTGTTGGACTGTTTAATTCCGCTCATGAGATCCGCTTCATCATTGGCAACGACTACCCTCCAGCCGGTTAACTCCACTTCAGCGAAGGAGGCCGCCTGCTGCTTTCCGTCCGTCCCGGAATAATGAACTTCCCCCGACTTATTCTTCAATACGTTCTCGTTGAATACTTGTGCGGTTGACTCGTTCTCATAGCTCTTAAGCTCCTTGCCGATTCGTTCCTGGGATGGATGGGCAAGGTAATTGCCGGTTTTTGAAAGCAAAAAGGCTGTGCTGGTCGTACCAATTTTGTTGCGGTTCAAATCCTCCAGAATGTTTCCCGGCGCCACAACCGCTTGAATAAGACCGCGAAATTCTCCGTTGCTGCCTGTCAGCGGAAAGTCCATGAGAATAATATTTTCCTTCGTATTGCCATCCGGTAAAATATCGGATATCCCTAACGATTTTTCCTGTCTGATCCGCTTGAAGTTATCAAAACCGGACAGATCGAGTTCATTTCCTTTATCATCGAAGGACTTCCCTGATTCGGAGGCATAGGTAAAGGATTTGACATCCGGACTCATCGCCTTCATTCCCTGGAGAAGCTCTAATATCCTCTTTCTATCCCCTTCCAAAAAGTCCTTGCGATATGTATTGACCATGCTTTCCATGGCCTTAGCCTTCCAGTCAAGAAAGGAGTTTAGTTGAACCGCATTCGCGGAAGCCACTGCCTGCTGCTGATGCTCCAGACCCGCTCTTACCACCTGCGTATACAAAATCATCATAATTCCAGCCACAACGATTACCGGTATAGCCGTTAACAGCAATAAAAATACTGTGAATTTCGTTTTTAAAGAAATGATACGGTTGCTTTTTCTCATGCTGTCGCTCCCTCCGAAACCTTCCCGTTTTGTATCCGATATTTCCTTTTTCATTCGACATCACAAGATCTTAACCTCTTAAATTCGACAGCAATTTCTAAAAAACTTATATGCATGACCCACAAAAGGGGTCTAGCTTCGAAGCTGGTTCAGGTACTTTGCGAACAACAGGCACGAAATTTTTGAAAACTGTACTGTCAAAATATCTTAATCCAATTTTCTTCAGGATACTCCCTCTTCCGAGACAGGAATATCCCCTCCGCAGTAGAATAGAATATTCAAAACTCTCTTAAAAACAGAAAGGAGATTATTCATGCCGCAAGAGCAAAATTACCATAATCACAAAAGAGTTCATCCGCTGTTCCACTTCATCGGCGCGCCCTTGGCCCTTATTACCCTTATCGGCAGCGTGGTGTATCTCATTACTTCGTTCTCCTGGGTTTCTGTACTTACCGTTCTCGCTTCGATTGGTCTATTGGTTACCGTTATCCTGACCAGAACCTATGCTGCGAAGCTGCAGGACCGCATCATCCGCGGCGAAGAGAACTTCCGCCATTATCTGCTGACAGGCAAGCCGCTGAATCCGCGTCTTACCATCAGACAAATCGTAGCGCTGCGCTTTGCCGGTGACGAACAGTTCCCCGCGCTATGTGAGCAGGCGGTCAATAAGAGCCTAACGCCAGTCGATATTAAGAAGGCAGTCACCCAGTGGAGAGGCGATTTTTACCGGGTATAAAGACGGTTGAACTTCGGATCGCTGAATGGTTCTTATGCCTTAGCCAAAATGAAAAGCATCCCATGAACGCCTTGGCGTGTACGAGATGCTTTTTTTTATGCGCTGCTTGTCTCATTGAAAATTACCGTGCCTTCTCCATTTCAACAATAGCATCGACGGCATTAATGGGGTGCAGCGTCCCCTTGAATGCAAACGAGGTTTTACCCGTTTCCTCCGATACGACAAGAACGAGCGCATCCGTGACTTCCGTAAGGCCTATCGCTGCCCTATGGCGGGTGCCGAGTTTTTTTTCTACGGCAATATGGGATACGGGGAGAACGTTCGCCGCCGATACAATACGGTCAGAGCGGACCAGCACCGCCCCATCGTGAAGCGGACTTCCCGGGAAGAACACCGACTCCAGGAGCGAGCTGGTCAAGGTCGCTTCCAGCTGAATACCGGAATGCAAGAACATGTCCAGCGGATCTTTTCTTTCCACTACAATCAGCGCCCCGTGTCTTCGCTCAGACAAGTGTTGGATGCTGACGGACAGATCCAAATAGTTATTCGTAAAGGAGGACAAGTAGCACTGCAAATAAAAGGAAGCCGCTATCGACTCCATCTTATTGAACGAATCCCGAATCTCATCAAACTGGCTTAGCAAGCAATGGTCTTCGTTATTGATATCTTCCAGGCTGCGGTGAATTTGGTCCGCGATTTGCTTCAAATGCAGTTTAAGCTCTTCTTTCATGGGGGACACATCACAATTGATCTGCAGCATTTTATCCACCTCAAATCATGAAGCTATTAGAAAAAACGGGAGCCCTTGCTAAAAAAGCAACAGTCATAATATGCTCATTCCTTCCATCAAGTATTACATAATTGTTTCCAGAGCAGCAGCCTATTGACAGCTGGAGATTCGTACTGTATTCTAATGTTGACTGAATGAATCAATCTATATTATTTCGCCTCAGTATTGACTAAACAAGTCAATCTTTATTTTTATCCTGATATTGACTGATTAAGTCAATCTAAAATTTCGAAGGAGTGATACTTATGAAAGAAATGCAAAAAAAGGGCACAGCTGTGATCATAGGCGGGAGCATTGCGGGCTTACTGACCGCGAGAGTCGTATCGGATTACTACGAAGAGGTAATCATGGTAGACAAGGACGAATTTCCTGAACGGCCGGGAGAGCGCAACGGCACTCCGCAGGCCTATCATCCCCATCGCTTCACTATGCGAGGCAAGCAGATTACGGCACGCCTGTTTCCCGGCTATGAAGAGGATTTATTGGCTCTCGGCTCCCCATCGTCTTACAACAAGACCATCCACAATATGAACCCATACGGAAGCATGGTTGGCAAATATCCGCGTCATGATGTTAAATTCAGCAGAGCCGCGCTGGAATGGGTACTTAGGGAACGGGTGAAGCAAATTGCCAACGTACGTTCGCTACCTCGTCATGATGTCCTCCAGCTTATGTCTACCGCAGATCGAAGCCAGGTTACAGGAGTTCTGGTTCGTGGGCGCGGAAACCAAGGGCAAGAAATGGTCTTACATGCCGATATGGTATTCGATGCAAGCGGGCGTTCCTCCAAGCTGCCTGCCTGGCTTACAAGCATGGGTTACGATGTCCCCGCTCCGGATGTACTGAAGGCCGATATCGGGTACAGTACCCGCCGTTATAAGCTGCCTCCCCATCTCACCCATCTGGCGGATGAATGGGATGTCATCGTCATGGCAGGGGACCCTGAGAACAAAACCTTCTCCGGCTGCTTTTCCTTTATTGAACATCAGGTTGCAGAGGTACTGTTGTACCGGCCGGGCGGTCACTATCCTCCCACTCAGGAGGAGCAGTTTAATCAGGCGTTGGCAGAGCTGCCGAGCCCGATGCTTTCGAACATTCTTCAGCAGCTGGAGCCGCTTGCTCCACCAAGAGGATTCCGCGTTCCGGAGCTGTACCGCCACCATTACGAACAAATGACGGAGTGGCCTGCCGGTCTTCTGGTATTAGGGGATGCCTTTTGCATCTATGATCCTATCTTCGGGCAGGGCATGACAGTCGCCGCCATCGAAGCAGAGACCTTGCAAAGCTGCCTGCAGCGGCAGTGGATTGATCCCCAGCCTCATTTTGAGCAGACCGCGCTTCAACAATTGCAGCAGGTCATTGAACCCGCATGGTGGCTGAATTGCGCCAACGATTTGCAATGGGAAGGCATTGAATATGTCGGGACCGAGCCTCTGAAAGGAATCGATTGGGGCAAAAAGTATCTAGCTCTGTTCCTGCAGTATGCTACAGAGACACAAAACTGGGAGCTGTTCGGGTTGTATTGGGCGGTCAACACGCTATCCGTATCACCGGCACAAATCATGAAGCCTGAGCTGGTAAGAACCGTGCTTCAAGCTACGGAGGACGGCAAGCGGCTGCTGGACGAACTGAACCAACGTTTCGGCGATTCACTGGAAGCCATATTGGAGCAAATCCTGCCGCAATTTTCGCAGGAGGTCTTTGTACCGCGCCCTCTTCAGTCTGAAGCGTCCAATCAAGAAGCTTCTTAAAAGAAAAGGCCAAAAATGGTATACTCCTAAGTAGATAATTCATCAGACATTAGCAGCAAGCCCATTATGGCAAAGGAATGAATGACAATTGGCGCCTTTAAACGATGAACAACTACACCAAATCCGCGATGAACGGAAGGAACAAATCATAGCGGCTGCCCTCAAGGTCTTTGCCCGGCGCGGCATCATCGGAACGAAGATGAGCATGATTGCAGCCGAAGCCGGAATCAGCCACGGACTCTTGTACCATTACTTCAAATCCAAGGAGGAGCTGTTCAACACTCTTGTTCAAGAGGCTATGCTGGCATCGCAGGACGCCATACGAAGCCTTTACGGGCTCCCGGGTACCCCGCTCGACAAAATTAGAGCTCTAACCGAAGATATTCTGGATGATAACGGAGCGCCCTACTTTATGCTGATTCACCAAGCCCGTACGTCGGACGGCGTGCCGGACAAAGCAAGGCAGCTCGTTGAGCAATACTCGATGAAATCCTTCGTCGATCAGCTGCTCCCCCTATTCAAGGAAGGGCAAGAGGCAGGAGAAATTGCCGCAGGCAAGCTGGAGGATTTGATCTCCTCCTACTTATCTGTGCTCTCGGGTCTCATGGTATTGAATGCGCAGGAGGGTTCGGGCTACAAAAAGCCTGAGATTGAAGTATTATTACGAATCGTCCGGGCTCGTTAAGCCAGACTGGCCCAGAAGGTTAAAGGTCATCCTCATGAGAGGGCGACCTTTAATCTTTCCTTGCGGCGGCCGCCAAGCATGGCTGCTGTCATTGCTACTTCTTCGGCCATCCGCCCCACAGGTGGAGCTTGTTGCCGTCGGGGTCATAGGCATGAAAGCTAATGCCGCAGCCCCAAGCTCTATCAAGGCCTCTGCGGGGAGCTGTGAAATATAAAAAGAGGCCTTAACGGCCTCCCTATTGCTCTACCAGCTTGCCCTTCCAGGCCGCAACTCCGCCCTGCAAATGAGCGACATCGCGCAAGCCGTTTCTAATCAGGACGCGAGCCGCCTGCTTGCTTCTCATCCCGCTTCGGCAGTACAAATAAACGCTTTTGTCGCGGGGAATCTCTCCCCATCTTCGGTTCAGCTGGGTCAGCGGAATGTTGACGGCGCCGGGAATAAATCCCTGCTTGACCTCTCCCGGTTCACGAACGTCGACCAGCAGCGCATTCGGATTCTCCTTCAGCTCCTGCTGAAAGTCATCGGAATTCAATGTCTTTAATCCCTTGACCCCTGCAAAGCGCGAATACAGGAACCAGACCAGACACGCGACAGCAACAATTTTGATAATAAGCTGTATATCCACCGTTCTACCTCCCCCTCACCTGTATTACCGGCTTTTGACCAGCAGGTCCACCGCTTGCTTAACGACTTTGCCGGAATCTCTGCCCGCTTCTATTTCTTCTATAATGCATTGCTCCAAATTCACAGCCACAATATAGGCTATGGCTTTATCCGCGGCGCTTCGCACTGCAGAGATTTGGCTTACGACATCCTTGCAGTCCTGCTCCTCCTCCATCATCTTCAAGATGCCGCGGATTTGGCCTTCCATGCGTCTTAATCTTTTTTTCACATCGTCATCGTATTTCATGGACATGCGAATCCATCCTTTCTGCTATACCGGTATAGGTATATTATCTCCGATAGAGAGCACGAATACAATACATGGAGAGCTTTCCCGTAAAGGGAGGGCCATCATTGAAGTTCAAGGGGGATAGCTGAAAAAAAGGTTGTCGTTCGCGTTCCCGCTACACCCCTTTGGCAACGGCAAACAGGCGTAACTTCATGTCCGCATCTTGATGCATCCATCGGTTCCGCCTGGTTCCCTTCTCCCATCGCACCGATTTCTCGATTTTTGACAAATCTTACGATGCTTATCCGTTTCTGCTTCCCGCATCTGTTCTGCCGCACAAAAAGCGCAGGCTGCCTTCTGCAGCCTGCGCGTTGGATTGATCCACGGGATGATGCAATCAAGCCTGAACCTGGGCGGCCGCGGCACCGGCCTTAGAAATCCGGATCGCCATCATCGCTGCGAACAAGCAGACGAAACCCGCCGCGATAAAGGGAACTGTGTAGCTGCCGAACCATTCTCTCATCGCTCCGGCACCGTACGCCGCGACCGAGGCGCCTACCTGATGGGCCACAACCACCCATCCGAAGATCATGCCGGATTTCTCCTTGCCGAATTCCTGGGCGGCGAGCTTCACGGTCGGCGGTACCGTTGCAATCCAGTCCAGACCGTAGAAGATGGAGAACACGAGCAGCATATTGGGACCTGCGCCGAGGGCATAAGGCAGGAACAGCAGAGAAAGCCCGCGAAGCCCGTAATACCAGAACAGCAGCTTCCGGCTGTCGAACCGGTCCGATAACCAGCCTGACAGCGTCGTTCCCACCAGATCGAACATCCCCATCAGGGCCAGCAATCCGGCAGCCATGACTTCAGGAATCCCATAATCTCCACAGGCCGAAATGAGATGCGTGCCAATCAGCCCGTTCGTTGAAAATCCGCAAAAAAAGAAGGTGCCTGCCAATAGCCAGAAGGTCGTGTTCGTCATCGCAGACCGAAGTGCCAATAACGGACTAAGGAACAGATTTCCTTGAAACGGCACCGGCGGAATTACCTCCTCCGATCCGTAAGGAGCAGCCCCAACGTCGTAAGGATGGTTTCGCATCCATATGGCGACGGCGATCAATACGATCACAATAGCCGCAACAGCCGTATAGACGGCATATCTCCAGCCGGCTTCAACCATAATTTTTGCAAGCATAGGCAGGAACAGCAGTTGACCGGTAGCGGCACTTGCCGTCAGCAAGCCGACGACCAACCCCTTACGCTTCACAAACCATTGATTGCTGACCGTAACGCCAAGCACATTCGCCATCATTCCCGTAGCGAGACCGGAAACAATCCCCCACAGGATCTCATACTGCCAATAGGCTATCATCAGCGGGGTAACCGCCATACTGACCCCCAATACGGACAAGGTGATGATCAGGACTCTGCGAATTCCATACTTTTGCAGGACGGCAGCCGAGAACGGACCTACCATCCCATATAAAAAGATTCCTGTAGAGATAACTCCGGATATGCTGCCCCGGTTCCAGCCGAACTCTTTTTCGAACGGTACAATCAGAATACTGGGCATGGAACGAACCCCGGCGGAAATGAGCAGTGTTACAAAGGTAACAAGGATCACTACCCAGCCATAATGAAATCGAGGTGATTTGAGATGACTCTCCATCTGTGATTCACTTCCTCTTTATTTTAATTTAGTTGTACATACAATAATATTTTTAAAAAATTATTTCTTTTCCAGCTGTTCGCTTGAAAGCTCAATAAGAGAAGATAGCTGTTCGGCTGCCTCTACACCGAGGATGGCTTCATAGCGTGCGCGTAAATTTTTCGAAGCTTGACGGATCGTGCCCTCCAGAGCAATTCCTTTGTCGGTAGGGTAGACCAGAACGGTCTTTCCTTGCCCCTTCCGCTCCACCAGCTGCTTGCCTTCCAGCTTATCGATGAATCTAGTAAGCGTTGAAGGTGTGATGGACAGCTTCTCGGACAATTCCTTCTGCGTAATGCCAGGGGTTCCATTCACCAGGCGAATCAGGTATCCGTACATAGGCGTCAATCCGGTCGGCGCGAATTCTTCCTCGGCTATTTTGGTAATGGCGCGGCCTAATCGATTGGCGGTAAAAAATAAGCAGTCGTGTAAAAAGCCTTCGTCCATTATGGTGATCCCCTTTCGATTTATTTTGTATGTACAACAAATATATGTGGAGGAGCCGCCTTTGTCAATCATTTCTTTTATGAGAATAAAAAAAGGGGCTTATAGCCCCCCGCGGTTAAACCATGGTAAGCAGCTCACCCAGCGACTTAAGTATTCTGTGAGGGACAGCAGTGGCGCCAGCAGGTACGCCTGCTCCCTTATGATCCAGCCAGATGCCGCGGATCCCCAGACGCTGAGGCGCCGCTACCTCCCACTCGAAGTTATCTCCGACCATCCAGGCTTCCTCTGCAGTTACTTCGAGCCGCTCAAGCGCATGCAGATAGATGCGTTCATCCGGCTTGCCGATGCCGAATTCGCCTTCGACCAGGACGCAGTCAAAGAGCGGTGCCAGCTCAAAACGATGAATCTTCGCCCATTGGGGCTTCGCATTCCCATTGGTCAATAGTGCGAGCTTGATCCCCTTTTGCCGCAAAGCTTGGATGGTGGCGATAGAGTCTGGGAACAGAGCAACGCACTTATCGCGTTCTTCTCCGTAAGTATGGGCGATGGTGTCAACAAGCGGGGCATTTTCAACGTCCAGCTTTTTCATGGCCATGCCAACGATGTCTTGTCTAGCCTTATAGAGATCCAGCCTGCCTATTCGATGCCTCTCGGGATCGCTCCAATACCATCGGGCCGCTGCTTTAATCTCAGCCAGCAGATCCTCAGGGTCACATCCCGGATTACTGCCGAAGGATCTCCGCCAGCACGAATCCGTGTCCACCCCGTGGTCATAAGATAAAATGGTATCGTCCATATCTAATAAAATGGCTTTGGGCATCTCGTTTTCGCTCCTCCCCGTTCCATCAAGGATGATGATCTCAACCTTTTCCCCCCTATTATACCTTAATGTTACCGACCAAACTGCGAAGATCTTCAGCCATCCTGGACAAGGAAGATGAAGAGGTAGCGATTTCCTCCCGAAATGACCCTCACGATATTCTCGATTTCCTCCGAATGCTTTTCCATTTCCTCAATTACAATAAAAAAACGCAACACGAGGAGGTTTCGCATTGCGCCGCTGGTATATTTTGTGATATGATCGTAAGCTTGCTCAGTCCTTTTTGTGCTTTACTTTTACCGTAAACAGGCTCAACACCAGGGTTAGGATGACATAGGTCCAGAACCCGTGAATTTCAAATCCGTACAAGTATTTATCGAGAAGCCATAATTTGATTGGTGTTAAAATAAGCGAGACCAGCATCAGAGCCGGCGTCGTCAGACAGCCGATCCCTACTGTAATCAGCAGCACGGAGAGAACCATCGCAAGACTAAATAGAAAGCTGATCACAAACATTAGAACCGAAGCAATGATTAAAGTCTTGGTATCCTTAATGGCAACATATTGGTGGAAATATTCATTTCCGATCCAAAATACAAGCAGGGTTACTAGGAAATTGAGGAGATTTCTCACGATTATGTTCCTCCCTTTGCATCTAAGCGGATCTCCCGAGCCTGGGTGCTTCTATTCACATACTACCCATCAATGGCCCCGTTCATGTCCGCTAGTTAAATGAATATTTTACTGTCCGAATAGCTTAATACAATGGAATCCCCTAAACGCGAGGCTTTAATATTTAAAGAGGATAGTCTAACGAATACAATATGATCCCTTGTAAATAAGTAGGCAGATGCATGGTACGCCGGTTCCTTGATCCACTCTCTCTGTTCCTGTTTGGGCAGCTTGAATACAATAGATTCCCCATGCAGCTCCATATAATGTTTAAAGACCCTTGCCTGAATAAAATCATCCCCGTCCAGCGTAAAAAAACGGTACGTTTCATTGCGGGACTCATACACTTCGAAATCCGATGAGCTAACGGTGTACTCCTGTACTTGCTGTGTTTGGCTAGTCAGTTGGTCCGGCAGCTTGCGTTCGATCTTCTCGAGAAGCTCCACGATTCTTCCCAGCGCCATCAAAAATATTCCGCTCACAATTGACCCGCCGATAAATGGGAGCCCCAGCGGGACTAAAACCCCCGCTAACACCCCAACCACAATAATAAGAGCCCCGACAAAATAAAGTATTCCAACCATTGCTCCCTTGCCTCCTTAACCCCATTCCTATCCATATTATCACAGTTAGAAACCATGTTGGTTAAATAAGGAAAGCAAAGCGAAGCCTATGTTTAGAAACTTCTGTAACTGGCTAATTACAAGATAACAACCATTTGGAGGAGAAGCCTGTATGCCATGGAAAAAGAATGATTACCCCGCTTCGATGAAGCATTTGGATCCGCGTGTGAGGGGGAAAGCGATAGAAATTGCAAATGCCTTGCTGGAGGAAGGCTACGAGGAAGGCCGGGCCATTGCCATTGCGACCGCGCAAGCGAAGAGGTGGAATGATGACCATCCATTGCATGAACATCCTACCGGTTCAAGCTCACCTAGGTCGCGACAAAGCAATATCCATGTCGTCCCGGATGGCGATAGCTGGGCCGTCAAGGAGGAAGGTGCGAAACAAGCCTTGGTTCGTACGGATACCAAGCTTGAGGCTGTCGACTATGCCAAACAGAGGGCTTCCGACTTGAACAAGAGCGCTATCATTCATCGCCAAGACGGTACGGTGGAGACGTCCTACAATTATTCGTAGAGTGGAGTCGTGTAGGGAGCCGGAGTGAGTAGAAGCGGGCACTATCGAAATCTCCCCTTGCCTTCCGCTTATAGGGGAGGCTATTTGTCGTCTCGACATTCCTCACCAAATAATGAAACAACTCATCAAAAATGGTAAGATGGAAGGGAGAATAAGAAAGGCGGAGAACCCTATGGCATATGCGTTCACCATCGAGCCCACGACATATATCGCCTTTGAAGATGAGGCGGCACAGATTGATAAATGTAAGGAATGGGGCCTGCTCTCCGAGAAGGCGACCAAGAGTAAAACGTTTTTTTACAAAGGCAACGGCATGAATCTGGCTTGCCATATTATCGGCTATGTCGACAATATGACGGCCATCATTGAATTGGACAACAAGCAGCTGCACTGCATCCATCCCTCCTATTTGAAGGAAATGCAAGCCGCCAGCTACGGACAGAGGGCTACGGCCATTACCGAGGAAGCGCAGACTTCGGCTCCTGCAGAAGCGGAAGCAGCCAAACCGCAGGAGGAGATAGCGCCGCAGCCCGTTGCTGTGAGCACAGCCGCAGCCAAAGAGACTGAGCCGGAAGCGCCTAAGACCGCCGAACCGGCAAAGGGCAAAGGAAAGAAGCAGAAGCTTCAGCTCCCGGAGGAGAAGGTCAAAATGACGGCTGTCGTGAAGGAATTTACGACCGTTCCGAACCATTTCTCCGACAATGACGATGAGGTCATCATTTACGAAGCCGTTACGATCGTTGATCCGGAGACCGAGGTCGGCGACGCCTGGTCCAGCCACAGCGCCACGCTGAAGAAGCTCGAGCTCGAAGTCGGGGACAAGCTCACCTTCGAGGGCAAAATCGTTGCGAAGAAGCTTACCAAGCATCCTGTGCCGTACAAGATCAACAACCCGGCAAAGCTGCAAAAGGTGAATGAAAAAGAGGAGTAAGGCATCCGCCTGCTCCTCTTTCGTTATGTACGCCCAGCATGGGCGTCATCTCTACGGTGAAAGTCCGGAATGGGGGCTGGCAAGCGCCTACCATT